>JAVBSH010000053.1:0-46100 GCA_031547085.1 Bacteroidales bacterium | reverse complement strand
CCCACTTCGGCAAGGGTTTTCGATACCAATTGTGCGCTCTGCCTGAGCAATGCTACTTCGTGGTCTGACTTTACCATCAAAGAACTTCTTAATTACCCGAGCGGCCTTTGATACGCCCGCTCTTCATTAAACCATCATAATGCCTCATCAGCAGGTGACTTTCAATCTGCTGTAAGGTATCCAGCACCACACCCACCATAATCAGCAGGGTAGTTCCGCCAAAGAACTGCGAGAACTGTTGGCTGATGCCCAACAATTTGGCAAACGCGGGCAATACAGCCACGAATGCCAGGAAAAGCGAGCCCGGCAGGGTGATCTTCGACATGATGGAGTCCAAATATTCGACCGTTTTCTTTCCTGGTTTCACTCCGGGTATAAATCCCCCGTTACGCTTCATATCTTCAGCCATTTGCGTCGGGTTGATGGTGACCGCGGTGTAAAAATAGGTAAAAACAACGATTAATAAGGCAAATGTAAAATTATACCAAAATCCCGTAACGTTGGTGAAGGCGGTAAGGAAGCCGCTCATCGATTGGCTTGATGCGGTAAAACCCGCAATGGTTACAGGAACGAACATCAATGCCTGTGCGAAGATGATAGGCATAACGCCTGCTGCATTGACTTTCAAGGGTATATACTGGCGAACGCCGCCGTACTGTTTGTTTCCAACGATCCGTTTGGCGTATTGTACGGGTATCTTGCGGGTACCCTGCACCAAAAGAATGGAAATGGCGATGACTACCAGCCAGATAACAATTTCGACAAGGAATGCAACCTAACCGCCGCCCTGGTTTTCCAAGCGCATGGCGACTTCCTGGATGATCGACATCGGCAGGCGTGCAATGATACCCACCATGATGATCAAAGAGATACCGTTGCCGATACCCTTGTCGGTGATTTTTTCGCCCAACCACATGATGAACATGGTTCCGCTGATCAGGATAATCGTACAAAGCACTGTAAACCAAGTGCCTTTCATCAGGAATGCCGTAGCGGGCAATTGTGCGTGCAAGTTGGCCAAGTAAGTGGGAGCCTGCAATATGAGGATCACCACGGTAAGATAACGGGTGATCTGGTTGATTTTGCGGCGGCCGCTTTCACCTTCCTTCTGCATTTTCTGGAAGAACGGGATGGCGATTCCCAACAACTGCACCACGATGGATGCCGAGATGTAAGGCATGATCCCCAAAGCAACAATAGAGGCATTGGAGAATGCGCCTCCCGAAAACATATCGAGTAATCCCAAAACACCACCGGCTGTTTGCGTTTTCAACGCATGAAGCTGGTGCGGGTCGATGCCCGGAAGGGTCACAAACGAACAAAGCCTGTATACCAATAGAATACCTAAGGTAAACAGGATCCTTGATCGCAGGTCCTCTATTTTCCAAATGTTTTTTAACGTCTGAATAAAAGCCTTCATTCTCTTTTATTGTATTACGGCTGTCGTCCCCTGTAATGCTTCAATAGCGGTTTTTGCCGAGTTTGAAAATGCGTGTGCCTTCACATCCAGCTTCTTTGAAAGGGTGCCGTTACCCAACACCTTTACCAAGCTGTTCTTGGGAGCCAAACCCGCATTTACCAATGTTTCAACATCAATAGCCACAATACCGGTCTTTTCAGCGAAAGCTTCCAAAGTATCCAGATTTACTGCTTTATATTCTTTACGGAATTTGTTTTTGAAACCAAATTTGGGAAGTCGGCGCTGCAAAGGCATCTGGCCTCCTTCGAAGCCGATCTTTTTCGAATACCCCGAAATAGCTTTCTGTCCTTTGTGCCCTTTGGTCGAAGTACCGCCTTTCCCGCTTCCCTGACCACGGCCAAACCGTTTTCCCTGAGTTTTCACCGACCCTGCGGCCGGCTTCAGATTACTTAAATCCATTGATTCTTATGCTATAATACGTTAATAACCTAATTATTCAACACTTACCAAATGGTTTACCTTGGCGATCATTCCCCTGATTTGAGGTGTGTCCTCATGTACCACGGTCGAATTCACTTTCCCCAGGCCCAACGCCTTGACAGTAGCCACCTGGCGTTTGGTTGCGCCGATGATGCTGCTTTTCAATGTAACATTTACTTTTGCCATTGCCATGATGAATTAACCGTTAAACACTTTATCGACACTGATGCCACGTTGGCGGGCGATGGTACGTGCGTCGCGCAGTTCCATCAAAGCCTCAAAAGTGGCTTTTACCAGGTTGTGCGGGTTCGACGAACCTTTCGATTTAGCCAATACGTCGCGTACGCCGACGCTTTCGAACACTGCGCGCATAGCGCCCCCTGCCTTCACGCCCGTACCGTGCGATGCGGGTTTCATGAATACGGTAGCGCCGCCGTAATGAGCAATCTGCTCGTGGGGCAATGTCCCGTTCAGGATGGGTACTTTGATCAGGTTCTTCTTGGCGTCCTCGATACCTTTGGAGATGGCCGAAGTTACTTCGTTGGATTTACCCAAACCGTAACCTACGATGCCGTTTTCGTCGCCTACAACCACGATGGCTGAAAAACTGAATGTACGGCCCCCTTTGGTTACCTTGGTAACACGCTGGATGCTGACCAACCTGTCTTTTAACTCCAAATCGGCCGTTTTTACTTTACGAATACTTGTTGACATAATTTCTTAAAATTTAAGTCCGCCTTCCCGTGCTGCGTCGGCCAATGATTTAACTCTTCCATGATACAGGTAGCCGTTGCGGTCGAAAACCACGTTGCTGATGCCCTTTGCCAGGGAACGTTCAGCAGCCAGCTTACCTACCAGTTTGGCTTGTTCTATCTTATTCACCTTCTGTCCGGCAACTTCCTTGCAACGTGACGAAGCGCTCAACAGCGTTGTCCCGCTCAAATCGTCGATCAGTTGAACATATATTTGGTTATTGCTGCGGAAAACCGACATACGGGGCTTTTCAGCCGTTCCCGAAACCACTTTGCGGATTCTTTTCTTGATGCGGTCGCGCCTTTCTATTTTTGTTAATGCCATTTTCTTATTCTATTTTGAAGTCCTAAAATTATCTTACGGTATTACGTGTCTTACAATCTTACGATCTTCTTATTTTGCACTTGCCGACTTACCGGCTTTTCTTCTCAATACTTCGCCAACGAACTTGATACCCTTGCCTTTGTATGGTTCGGGAGCACGCAACGAACGGATCTTGGCTGCCACCTGGCCCAACAGTTGCTTGTCGGCGCTTTGCAGCGTAATGATCGGGTTAGCGCGTTTTTCAGTTACGGTAGTCACCTTCACTTCATTGGGTAACGAAAGCATGATATCATGCGAATAGCCGAGGCTCATTTCGAGCACCTGGCCTTTGGCTTCGGCGCGGTAACCAACACCTACCAGTTCCTGCTTGATGGTGAACCCTTCCGATACGCCATGTACCATATTGGCGATCAGCGCGCGGTACAAGCCGTGCATCGAGCGGTGGCGTTTCTGGTCGGTAGGGCGGGTAACCAACAATTGGTCGCCTTCCTGTTTAACGGTGATGTCTGCGTCTACTTTCTGGCTTAACTCGCCTTGAGGGCCTTTGACCACAACGGTATTATCGGGTTGGATGGTAACCGTTACTTTAGCGGGTATGGCAATGGGTAATTTTCCTATCCTTGACATTTTTCAATCCTCCTATTAATAAACGTAACAAATTACTTCACCGCCGATATTCTTCGCGCGGGCTTCCTTGTCGGTCATCACACCCTGAGAGGTGGAAATAACGGCAACGCCCAATCCATTGAGGATGCGCGGAAGATCACTGTGATTCACGTATTTACGCAACCCCGGTCGGCTCACACGTTGTATGGCCTTAATAGCGGGTTGTTTCGTTTCAGGATTGTACTTCAAGGCGATTTTGATGTTCCCTTGCGGACGGCCTTCTCCTGCTTCTTCGAACTTGTAATTGAGAATGTAACCCTTCTCAAAAAGAATCTTCACGATGTTTTTCTTGATATTCGATGCGGGACAATCGACAACACGATGCCGAGCCATGATCCCATTACGAATGCGGGTCAACAAATCTGCTATTGGATCAGTCATTTTTACTGTTTTTTGATTTGTTTTTGATTATTTTTTAAAAAATCGATATCCGAATAGATAACCTATTTATTTAATGTATATTCTATATCCTTCTATTTCAAACTACTTCAAAATTTGGGTGTGCAAAGGTACGGTTTTTTTTATTAAAAACAAGAACCTGAAAAATATTTTGAATAAATATTCACATTTTTTGATTGTTGAAACAATTGTTTTAAAAAAGCAGAAGTTATTTTTGTTTTTTTTTGGTAGTCTGAAATCAAATGCATATACTTGCACCAAATTTTTTGATGATATCGGCCTTTAAACATTCAGACAACTTTACTTGAATTTGTAATCATTTTGAGTTTTTGGGCAACGAACTTTAACGACATCCACATTTTTTATTTTTTAATATATGTATGATATTCTTGAGTTGAATACCAAGCTTTTGACCGAATTGCGTGAAATTGCCAAGTCAATGGGAATTAAACGCGTCGAGATTATGAAAAAGCAGGACTTGATTTTCAAAATACTTGATCAGCAAGCAATCAAAGCAATTATGCCGGGTATCCCCCCACCTCCTAAAAAAGTGAAGGAACCCGAAAAACCGGTGGAAGAGCCGGTACAGGAAACAATTACTCCGCCTGTTGTTACCAGGGGAAGAAAAAAAGCGGCAGTAGACGAATATGCTGAGGAAATGTCTGTACTTGATGAAGCTGTGATACCAGAGCCAGAGGAATCTGAACCTGTTCCGGTTGATGAGTATCAGGAGTCGGTGTTACCACCTGTCGAGGATGACCCGGTCATTTCTGAACGACGCAAAGCTTTTGAGCGTAAATATTACGACAAAACATTTGATTTTGATGGTATTGTTACCAGCGAAGGAGTATTGGAAATCATGCCCGAAGGTTATGGGTTCCTGCGTTCGGCTGACTACAACTACCTCAGTTCACCTGATGATATTTATGTGTCTCAATCTCAGATCAAACTATTTGGTTTGAAAACGGGTGATGTAGTGCGCGGTCCAGTTCGTCCTCCCAAAGAAGGTGAACGGTATTTTCCGCTCGTCAAAGTGGAAGACATCAATGGCCGCAGCCCCGACTATATCCGCGACCGTATCCCGTTCGACTTCCTCACTCCACTGTTTCCCAACGAAAAATTCGTATTGGCCAAGCCCGGCGAACCGGCAAACTTGTCATGCCGTATTGTCGACTTGTTTTCACCAATCGGTAAAGGTCAACGTGGCTTGATCGTATCACAGCCAAAAACCGGGAAAACGGTATTGCTGAAAGATATTGCCAATGCTATTGCCAAGAACCATCCCGAAGTATATTTGTTGATCCTGCTCATCGACGAGCGTCCGGAAGAAGTAACGGATATGGCGCGGAGCGTACGCGGTGAAGTTATTGCGTCTACTTTCGACGAACCGGCCGAACGTCATGTACGTGTTGCCAATATCGTGCTTGAGAAGGCTAAACGGATGGTCGAATGTGGCCACGATGTGGTCATCCTGCTCGACTCCATTACCCGTCTGGCACGCGCATTCAACACCATAGCACCCGCATCCGGCAAAGTACTCACCGGTGGTGTCGACTCCAATGCATTGCACAAACCCAAACGTTTTTTCGGGGCTGCCCGTAATATCGAGAACGGCGGTTCCTTGACCATTCTGGCTACAGCCCTTACCGATACAGGTTCGCGTATGGACGAGGTGATTTTTGAAGAATTCAAGGGAACAGGTAATATGGAATTACAGCTCGACCGCAAGTTGGCCAACAAACGTATTTTCCCTGCTGTGGATATCACTGCTTCAAGTACACGTCGCGAAGACCTGCTGATAAGCAAAGATCAATTGAGCCGCGTATGGGTATTGCGTAATTACCTGACAGACATGACTCCTGTTGAGGCCATGGATTTCATGCGCGACAAGCTGACCAAAACCCAATCGAACGAAGAGTTTTTGATTTCGATGAATGACGGGTAAGAAGATTTTCCTGATACATTAATATATATGTCAAAAAAATCCCGCTTGAATGGCGGGATTTTGTATTTATAAGCTATCCGACTTATCTTTGCGGCTTCATTATTGAAACTGTATTGAGACCAAAATATTATATTTTTATTCTCTCATTTCTTGTTAGCATACAGTACATGATAGCATCAGAAGCGTCCGACAGCACGATTCGTCCCAAAAGGCTTTTTTTTGCTATCAATGCGCAGCAGGGCAGCATGTTGAAGACCCATGATAATATCGTCATCGAAAATTATTATGTGGGTTTTGATTTTCGTATAGGTTTTCAATCTGATGATTCGCGCCGCAATATTTTCGATTGCCTGTTTCGTTATCCCTATTATGGTTTCGGTTATTACATGGGCAATATGAATGGAATCATACTGGGAAACGACGAACAGATTGGATTTGGAAAACCAACCGCCCTCTACGCCTTTTTCGGAAGCCCGATGTACAGATGGAAAGGGATCAGTCTTAATTATGAACTCAGTATTGGCTTGTCATACAATTTTAATGCTTATGACCCTGACTTGCATCCATATAATATATTAATAGGTAGCAAGAACAATGCGTATATCAATCTCCGTTTCTCTTCCGAATTTGCCTTGCCGGGATATTCAACATTAGGTTTAGGATTTAGCTTCCAGCACTTTTCGAACGGGTCATACCAAAAGCCCAACAAAGGCATTAACCTGGTGTCAGGAAATTTGTCATACCAGTTTGGAACATACAAGAACCGCGAGAAACAGTATGTCCGGTTTCCGATAGACGCATACAAACCCACTTGGGAATGGTATCTGTTTTGGGCTAACGGCCTGCGGATGCTCGATGCCGACTTTAATCTGAAAGATCCCAAAAATGGTCACCGTTGGTACTGTACTACTATATCATCGGCTGTGTTGTTGCAAACGAGCCACCGAAGAAAATTCGGTTTGGGGCTTGACTATTACTATTTCGACTGGGGACGGTACGTCATCGAATATCGTGCGGCCGAAGAATACCGTCATGTAACTACCCGGCCGCGGGACAATATGGCACTTGGTGCATATATTGCTCATGAAGTGGGTTACAAAAGACTCTGGCTCATTACCGACATAGGACTTTACCTCACCCGGCGCGTTGGTGACGACCCTATTTCGCCCTGGATATACGAACGGATTGGATTGAAATACCAGATTACCCCACGCCTGTTTGCCGGAGTGGCTATCAAAGCCCACCTGGCTAAAGCCGACTACACGGAATGGTTGATCGGATATTCTTTTGTGAAAAACAGGCAAACAAATTGAACTTTTCCCTGGGTTATTTGTTATTGGCGTTTTTTGCTTAATTTTGTCTGTTTTTAAAGACAAAAATGATAATAATTAATCTTTATGAAGAAATTTTTAACATTTATTGGAATCTTATGTCTGGGAATAAGTACTGCATTCGCCCAAATAGTAAAGGTTTCAGGAACGGTTACCAGCACCGAGGATAAGGATGGCCTTCCCGGAGTGAACATCTTCATCAAAGGAACCACCAATGGTGTGGTTACTGATGCTCGCGGAAAATATACCATCGATGCTCCACAAGGTGCAATCCTTGTATTCTCGTTTGTAGGGATGGAGACCCAAGAATTTCCCATTGGAGAAAAAAGGGTGATTGATGTGGCAATGACCTCCGGATCGGTAGAGATGCAGGAAGTTGTGGTGACCGGGATGTCGAAGATGGATAAACGGTTATTTACCGGAGCTACCGATCAACTGAAAGCCGACGATGTGCTTATTGATGGCCTCCCGGATATCAGTCGTGCATTGGAAGGACGCTCGGCCGGAGTTACCGTGCAAAACGTATCGGGAACTTTTGGTACTGCTCCGAAAATCAGGGTGCGCGGGGCTACTTCTATTTATGGGAACTCCAAACCTCTATGGGTAGTTGATGGTATTGTTATGGAAGATATCACCGAGGTGAGTGCTGACGATTTGTCATCAGGTGATGCAGTAACGCTGATCAGCTCGGCCATTGCCGGCTTAAACGCCGATGATATCGAAAGCTTCCAGATACTAAAGGATGGTTCGGCCACATCTATTTATGGTGCGCGTGCCATGGCGGGTGTAGTTGTGGTAACAACCAAAAAAGGCAAAGCGGGAAGCACCCAGATCAATTACACGGGAGAATTTACCATGCGCCTTACACCCAGTTATCGTAATTTCAATATCATGAACTCGCAGGAACAAATGAGTGTATACCTGGATATGAAAAACAAAGGGTGGTTGAATTTTGCTGAGACATTTAGGGCGGCTGAAAGCGGTGTCTATGGAAAAATGTACCACCTGATCAATGATTACGATTCAAACACTGGAACATTTGCAATGCTGCATACCACAGAAGCTCAGAATAAATATTTGCAGGATGCTGAGATGCGGAATACCGATTGGTTCAGCGAGTTATTTCAGAACAGCCTGATGCAGAATCATTCCCTCAGTATCTCTACAGGTACCGAAAAATCAACAACATACGCTTCCATTAGCGCTATGATTGACCCGGGATGGACACAGCAAAGTTCTGTAAACAGGTATACGGCAAATCTCAATACAACCTATAATTTCTCGAACAGATTGTCCATCAACCTGATTTCAAACGCTTCATATCGCGAACAAAAAGCTCCCGGCACCTTAAGTCAGGATATTGATGTCGTAAGTGGCGAGGTAAAACGCGACTTTGACATTAATCCGTACAGTTATGCATTGAACACTTCGAGAACGTTGGATGCCAATGAATTCTATACCAGGAATTATTCCCCTTTTAATATTATGAACGAGCTGGAAAACAACTACATGAACCTGGATGTAATGGATCTGAAATTTCAAGGAGAAATAAAATGGAAGCTATTGCCTGAATTGGAGCTCTCTGCTATCGGGGCGGTAAAATACAATACAGCACTCAGGGAACATGAGATATTGGATAACTCCAACCAAGCATTGGCATACCGTGCAATGGGAGACGGCACCATTATGGATAACAATCCACTATTGTATACCGATCCGGACAAACCATTTACCGATCCTATCAGCGTATTACCCGAAGGAGGTATCTTCCAGCAAACGAATAATAAAATGTTGGGATATGACTTTCGTGCTACGGCTTATTGGAGTAAGGTTTTTGACAACACGCACATTGCCAATTTTTATGGCGGGATGGAGATTAACTCCATCAATCGCGGGCAAACTTATTTTAATGGTTGGGGATTGCAATATAACATGGGGGAAACTCCGTTTTACGTTTATCAGTTTTTCAAAAAGGGAATAGAGGAAGGAAATAAGTACTATTCCATCAATAAAACCCGTTCCCGGAATGTGGCATTTTTCGGCACCGGTACTTACTCTTACAAAGGCAAGTACAGCGTTAATGGAACCATCCGGTATGAAGGGTCCAACAAATTGGGGAAAACAAGGTCGTCCCGCTGGTTACCCACTTGGAATGTCGGAGGCGCTTGGAATATGCACGAAGAATCGTTTTTTAGCATGTTAAAGCCAACATTATCACATTTTACTTTGAGGAGTTCGTATAGTTTAACTGCCGACCGTGGCCCGCAGAATGTATCCAACTCTAAATCAATTATTAAAAGCTATACTCCCTGGCGGCCATTTGCTGCAGATCAAGAATCGGGTATGCAACTGACTGAGCTGGAAAATAGTGAATTGACCTACGAGAAAAAACATGAGTTAAATATTGGCGCAGATGTAGGATTCTTGTCCAACAGGATCAATTTAAGTACAGATGTATTCTGGCGGAATAATTTTGACTTGATAGGCCCCGTCAACACACAAGGAGTGGGCGGACAAATCATCAAGATGGCCAATGCAGCCACTATGAAATCTAATGGGGTGGAATTTACGATTTCATCAAAAAATTTCATCAAAACAAAATTCTCATGGAACACCGACTTTATTTTTGCATATAGCCGTACTAAAGTGACCATGCTGGAATCAAATGCCCCTGTTATCGATTTAATTACAGGAAGCGGCTTTGCACGTGAAGGGTATCCTGATCGTGGGTTGTTTTCTATTCCATTTATGGGATTATCCGATTTAGGATTTCCACTATTACTCAATGAAAATGGCGAAACGACCTCTACGGGAGTTTATTTTCAGGAAAGGGATAAAGTCGATTTCCTGATTTATGAAGGGCCCACATCCCCCACCATTTCAGGTAGCTTGGGAAATATATTCCGTTACCAGAATTTTCGTTTAAATGTGTTCATCACTTACTCATTCGGTAATAAAATACGTTTGGATCAGGTATTCAGGAGTGACTATTCCGATCTGGATGCCATGCCCCGGGAGTTTAAAAACAGATGGATGGTTCCCGGCGATGAAAACATCACCAACATCCCTACCATTGTTCATAAACGCCAGTTGGCCGACAATCGGGAGTTGCGTTATGGGTATAATGGATATAATTACTCAAATGCCCGTACTGCCGATGGCGGTTTTATCCGGATGAAAGAAATTTCCCTATCGTACGACTTTCCTGTGGAGTGGATAAGCCAATTAAATATCAGGACTTTATCAGTAAGATTGCAAGGCACCAATTTATTTCTTTTATATGCCGATTCGAAACTAAATGGGCAGGATCCCGAATTTTTCCGGTCGGGTGGCGTATCGATGCCTGTGCCCAAACAGTTTACTTTAACCCTGAGATTAGGTTTTTAATATTTTTATATGAATAATATGAAGAAGCAAAATATATTTCTCCCATTATTGATGATAGGGTTTCTTTGCAGCTCATGCGACGATTATCTGAATGAAAACCCGGATAACCGGGCTGAGTTGGATACCCAGGAAAAAATATCCAGCATGTTGGTTTCAGCCTATCCTTCGGTATCATCTTGTTTTTTGGCCGAAACGGTATCAGACAATACCGATATGAATGAACAATTCTCGGCTTACAATGACCGCTTGCAAGAAGAAGTATTCTTTTGGAAAGAAATTACAGAGGTGATTGACGACAGTCCCCAAGACCTTTGGGAAGGTTGTTACCGGGCTATTGCATCGGCGAACATGGCATTAACAGCCATCGAAGAGATGGGTAGCTCGGCAGACCTTCTCCCGAAAAAAGGAGAGGCGCTGCTGTGTCGCGCTTACGGGCATTTTGTGCTGGTAAATGTGTTCTGTAAACATTTTGGAAACATGAGCAGTACCGATTTGGGAATTCCCTATATAAAAACGCCTGAAACATTTGTATCGCCCGAATATGGCAGGGGCACTGTTGCAGGTGTTTACAAAAAAATTGAAGAAGATATTGAGGCTGGTTTACCTTTGCTGGAAGACAAGTCTACCGCACCCAAATACCATTTCAACAAGGATGCTGCTTATGCTTTTGCAGCACGGTTTAACCTGTATTACAGGAAATATGACAAAGCTATCGAATATGCCACACAGGTATTGGGATCCAATCCGGCTACAAAATTGAGGAATTGGAAAAATGCCGGACAGACAAACATTTACGATATCAGGGGAAATGAATTTATCAGTTCGTCAAACTCGGCCAATCTATTACTCACCACAGCGTATTCGTCATGGGGGTATATCAATGGGCCTTACTATACAGGATGCTATTATACGCATAATCCTACAATATCCGCATATGAAACAACCGCTTCTACAGGTCCTTGGGGCACATCGTCTACATATTCTTTTGGAGCGGTAAATCTGTCTGCTGTTCCCAAAACAATTGTATATAAAATCAATGGATATTTCGAATATACCGATCCGGTAAATGGGATAGGGTACCGTCACGTAGTCCTTCCTGTATTTACTACCGACGAAACATTGTTATGTCGCGCTGAAGCTTATGCTATGAAAGAAGAATTTGATCAATCAGTTGCCGACCTGGCCGTATTTATGAAAGCCTTTACGTCAGGCACTACACTCACCAGGGCCAACATCAATGAGTTTTATGAAAACAAAGTAGGTTATTATACTTGGAAACAACCGACCGTAAAGAAAAAGTTACATCCGGATTTTACCATAACGGCCGGTGAACAGGAAAATTTTATTCAATGCATCCTGCATATCCGCCGTATATTAACCGTTCATGAAGGGTTGCGCTGGTTCGACATCAAGCGATATGGGATAGAAATATACAGGCGATCCATTGCCGCCAATGGAACCATCACCGTCTTGGATTCATTGAAGGTGAATGATCCGAGGAGGGTTTTCCAGCTTCCGCAGAGCGTAATCAGTGCCGGACTGGAGAAGAATCGCAGATGACTTTTAAATAAATCTAAAAGATACTGAAATGAAAAAGATTCTATATATATTAATCATGGCTTTCATTGGTTTTTCGACTTCATGCACAGAAGAAGAATTGGACGAGAGTATTTTTGACACTTCTGAACCCCAACGCAACGAATTCGACAAATGGCTGCTGTCCAACTATGTGTATCCATACAATATTGACCTCAAATACCGTATGGAGGATATCGAAAGCGACATGAATTATGAGCTTGTGCCGGCCGATTTGGGGAATGCCGTTCGATTGTCCAAGCTGGTAAAATACCTCTGGCTCGAAGCTTATGACGAAGTGGCCGGTGTCGATTTCACCCGTACATACGTGCCGAAAATAATTCATCTGGTAGGATCGCCTGCTTACCAGTCCAACGGGAGTATCACGCTGGGTACTGCCGAAGGTGGGCTTAAAGTGACGCTTTACTTAGTAAACTGGTTGGAAATAGATATTGACTTTTTAAACTATTTCTATTTTAAAACCATGCATCATGAGTTTGGACACATCCTCCACCAAACCAAAAAATTTGATCCCGATTTTCAGAAAATCTCTGATGGGCACTATGTCGGCGGCGATTGGGTAAACAAAAGTTTATCATTTGCCCTTTCAGAAGGATTTATTTCGCCTTATTCGATGAACGAGGTAAATGAAGACTTTGTTGAAATTATCGCAACTTTTGTGACCAACACGCAGGCATACTGGGATGATTTGCTCAAGACGGCAGGCGCCAATGGAGCTACCATCATCAATCAAAAATTTGACGTGGTGCAGAAATATATGAAGAATTCATGGAATATCGACATATACGAACTGCGGGATGTGGTACAAAGACGTTCCAGCGATATTTACAGTATAAATTGGGATAACCTTTAAAACGAGAGGAAAAGATGAAAAAGATATATTTTCTGTTGTTATTGCTTCCCCTGATTACTTTGTATTCATGCTTGAAGGAGGAAAAGGATTTGTTCGATAGCCCGGCCTCCGAGAGGATGGCACAAACCTTGGAAAAATATAGTCGGATATTAACCGAGGCTCCTTCGGGGTGGATCATGGAATATTTTTCGCAAGGTGGCGGATACACTTATTTGTGTGCATTCGGCACTACCGGCGAGGTGACAGTTGCTTCAGACCTGAATATTTCGCAAGAATATGCTCCCGGCGATCAAGTAACTTCACTTTACAAACTGATTGCAGACGAAGGACCTGTATTGACCTTCGATTCATACAATAATGTTTTTCATTATTTTGCAGATCCCGATCGGAATGCTCCGGATGGATACGAAGGAGACTATGAATTTATCTTCATGAATGGCACTTCCGAGAAGGTTGAGTTAATTGGGAAAAAGCACGGCGACAGGATTGTTATGACCCCCCTGCCGGCAGGTACCGATTGGAATAATTACCTGCAAACTTTGGTGAAGGTCGAGGATGAAAGCGCCTATGGCCCCTTCAGGTTATACATTGGAGAAAAATCGGTTGGCCCAGCCATGTTTGATGATAACCGGACATTTACTTTTTATGCCGACAGTGAAGGTAATCCCTTATTAGTTACCCAACGGGTCATCTATACCACCACAGGTATTAAATTTTATGATCCGGTAACGATCAACGGGGTCACCTTCGAGAATTTTGTGTGGAATAATACCGAAAAGGAATTCAAATGTACCGATGCGGGAGCGGATGTAAATATTAAAGTGTCCATCCCTGATAATTATTTAACGTATCAGGATTTTATAGGAACTTATGAATTCAGATACAATGGTACATTAAAAAGAACGGTCACAGTCAGTGAAAAGGTAAATAATAAGGCATTGACAATGAGTGGCGGATTCCCTTTCGACATCGAATTGACATATTCAAAGCTAAATGGTAAAATATCATTAAGGACCCAGGAAGTGGGGAGCTACAATAACAACTACGTTTTGATAGTTCAATGGGATCCAATCGAAGGATATCTTACTACTCAGCCATCTGCATGGTACGAGGCCGAATGGAACAAAAGCAGGGATAATTTTGTGCTGACATTTAAAGACAATGGCGGTTTGCAGGGGTTTACTGTTAATGGTTTTCTTTTCTGGATGGTCGATTCAGCTGGAGAATCACTTGGAATATTCCAGCCAGCCGAGAATTCGCAATACTATCTCGTCAGTATGAAAAAACAATAAAAGCACATGGTAAAAATGAAAAATATTTTTAGAGTAACTGTTCTGTTGTTATTATCTGTTTGGATAATAGGATGTAGTGATGACGCAGATGATGTTAAGCCGAGTGTCATCAAATCTGATGTGAATTTTACTGCTGAAGGAGGAAAAGGTACCATCGAAGTATCGGCGCAAAACAATATTACTGCATCATCAGACAACGACTGGTGTGTTGTGAACGTTACGGGCGCTATTGTTGAAGTTACTGTAACTGCCAATGAAAACCCATTGGGAAGAACGGCTTTGGTTACCTTGCAGGCTGGTAGCGAAACCTTGTCTGTGCCGGTTACGCAAGCAGGTATGCTTTTATTACTCGACACCGATGAATTATCTGTATTTTTTGCCGGTGGTGAAGGTGAGGTAACCGTAACCAAAAATTTGTTGCCTTTCCATGTAGCGGTTGCGGATGATTGGGTAACTTACAGCGTAGACGGGAACAAGATTATTTTTACTGTAGAACCGTCGGTTATCCCAAGGGTCACCTATGCTAGTGTTACAAGCGATATTTTGACCAGGTATGTCGAAATATATCAAGGCCCGTCATATAGCGACCTGCTTGGTAATTGGGTGATGACATATACCGTGGGGGGAAGTAATTATAACATACCCGTTAAATTACTCCAAAAAACTGCAGGTACAACATATACCTTAAGTGGCATCCCTATAAATTCGCAGTACACGGCTAATTTGCAAGTCACATTTAATCCGCTTTCGGGCAACCTGGCGATTGCAGCAGGGCAATATATAGGTAATTTGGGAAGTGAATATTATACCTTTTGTCTGTTTAGTAGTCAGGGTAATTTATCCTGGGATACAACAGCACAATATGAAGCTATGATTGATTTGTCGCAACCTGTTTTCAGGTATCGTTTCGCCGATAACGGTACTTGGCCTGATAACACTGTGATGGGCTTTTCACCGGAAACGTTTTATACGGAAAAACCTTCAATGTTAAGTCATTGGGGAGCCTATTACCAATACATAAATGTTGTTTTGACAAAATTGTAGCTTTGGCCGTTTCACGAAGTTATATTTGATAACACAAATGCCCTAAATTATGGGGCATTTGTGTTTTACATACTTCGCTCCAACATCTTTACAACATTCACATAAAACTAAAATAAATACACCAGCTTTCCGAAAAATATCAGAATTCACATCATTTCATATTATCCATCTCAACAAAATATTATTTGGGTTGTTACATATTTGAGGTAAATCCATAACTTTAGCTACTGTCCATTCGACAAGATGTAATAAAAAAAGTGTTTTGTGTGTGACAGTGTTCTACATTTTATTATTTTTGCCATGTTATTTGAATAAAAAATGATATAAGTCAGCCTATGGATAAATTTTGAAATTTCGTATGGAATAATCGTAGCGCAAAGGCCGAACAAAGCCTGTGGAAAAATTTAAAAATATAAAAGACAAAAATCAACCTATGAAAAAATTTTTAACAATCATTGGAATATTGTGTCTGGGTGTGAGCAGCTTGCTTGCCCAGACGATACAAGTCACCGGTACGGTTACCAGCGCCGATGACGGACAACCGTTGCCAGGTGTGTCAATTATTGTGAAAGGATCGTCACTTGGAACGGTAACAAATATTGAAGGTCGATATTCATTTAGCGTTCCTACCAATGCTACCCTGCAATTTTCATTTGTAGGGATGGCTACACGAGAGATTGTTGCAACCCAGCAAACGATTGACGTAGAAATGGAAGTTAGCGCCTTGGCAATTAATGAAGTGGTGGTTACCGCTTTGGGAATTACCCGTGATAAAAAAGCATTGGGATATGCAGCCCAATCTTTTAAAGGTGATGAATTTGCAAATGCCAAAGCGATCAATCCTCTTACGGCCATGCAGGGTAAGGTTGCCGGGATGGACGTATCATCGGCGCCAGGTGCCGGAACTACCCAAAATGTTACTATCCGCGGCTTTTCTTCTTTCGGGAATAGCCAGCCGTTATACATTATTGATGGCGTACCGCTCACCAATACGCAAAACCGCTCGGGCGATAACCTGAATGCCCAGGTTGACTTTGGATCGGGTATCAATGCGCTAAATCCCAATGACATTGCCGACCTGACCATCCTGAAGGGTGCTGCAGCTACCGCAATGTATGGTTCACGCGCCGCCAACGGGGTGATCATGATCACTACCAAATCGGGAAAGAACACCCAGGGGAAAATGCAGGTTACCTATGATGGTACAGTGAATATTACCCGGATAGGATTTCTTCCCAAGGAACAAGAATTATTCGGACAGGGTTGGAGTATGGACCGTGCATTGGACGAGAATGGCAACTGGGGCGCTCCCTTCGACGGCAAAGACCGGGTATGGGGTAATATAGTAGACAACAGTCAACAACTGAAGCCCAATATATACCTGAAAAATCGCATCAGGGATTTCTACGATTTGGGTGTGGGTACTCAAAATGCCATTTCCCTGAGCGGAGGAAACGCCCAGACTGATTACATGTTGTCTTTATCACAAAACTATGTGAACGGGCCTATCCCAACCAGTAATGATGCTTATTCGCGCTATACGGTTGGTGTAAGAGGTTCGCATAAGGCAAACAATCTGACTGTTAGCACCTCTGTTAATTTCGCTACCGAAAAGAATAAAGCCATTGCTTCGGGGCAGGGATCATCCCTTTGGCGTTCGTTGTTCGAAATTCCCACAGAACTCTCTATTGTGGATTTAAAGGATTACCAGAACAACAAATTCAATACCTTGGACAATTATTTTACCCCTTATGGTTTGAATCCTTATTATGTAATTAATGAAAATGGTGCTGAGCAGAGCAAGCAAAAGATTTTCGGAAAGTTCCAACTTGATTATGATTTGTTTGGCAAAGTGAAGTTAACCTACCGTTTTGGTGGCGACTACGAAACCTCGATCTCCAAAACGCATACGACTGTGGTGGCATTTTCTGAAGGTGCACCCAATTACGGGTCGTCTACTGCTACCCCTGGTGCTTATGAACAAGTAAGGCGCGAACGGATACAGATGAATCACGATTTCTGGGCAACTTACATCGACCGGTTCGGTGATTTTTCGGTGAATGCCATTGTCGGGTTCAACGCCAATGAACGGAGTTTCCATGAACTCTTAGGGAAAATTTCTTCTATCGATATTCCCGGTTTTTACCATTTGAGCAATTCCCTGACGCCTGCCGTTTCGATAGAAGATAATTGGCAACGGCGCTTGGTGGGGGTATTCCTGAATGCCGATATCGGGTTTAGGGATTATGCCTACTTGACATTGACCGCCCGCAACGACTGGTCATCAACCCTTCCCAAAAATCATAATTCATTCTTCTATCCGGGAGCAACCTTCAGTTTCTTATTGACGGATTTCCTGCAAACACAAAATGTAGACACCAAGTTTGTTGACTTTGCCAAATTAAGGGTTGCATACGGGCAAACAGGTAATGATGCCGAGCCTTATTTTGTATACAACCGTTATCTATCAAGCGAGATCACCAATCCGGGATACCCGGAAATCGATAATACGACTTTCCCTCTTGGCGGAGTGAATGCTTATACGGTTTCGAACACGTTGGGGAATCCTGATCTTAAACCGGAATTAACAAACGAGTTTGAAATCGGCGCCGAAATGTATTTCCTGAATAATCGTGTTGGGTTCGACTTTTCGTACTATAATCGGTTTACCAAAGGATTGATTGCCTCTATTCCCAAAGATCCCTCAACAGGCTATACGGCGCAGCAGTACAATCTGGGGGATGTTCGCAACAAAGGGATAGAACTTACTGTGAATTTGGTGCCGGTGAAGTTGGGAGACTTCACTTGGAATTTGTCTTGGAATTATACCAAAAACAAAAACAAGGTGGAAAAGCTTGATGTAGAAGAGGTATATTTAAGTGGTTTTGTCGGCGTGGGTATTTATGCCAAAGAAGGTGAAGCCTTGGGACAATTCAAAAGTACGATGGCGGCGACTTGGACAGATGATGACGGTGTAGAGCACATTATTGTGGATGGAGTGGGTAACCCTTTGGCTACTCCCGATATGGTATATGTAGGTAAGGACATCAACGAAAAATACCGGATGGGTTTGGTGAACACCTTTAGCTGGCGGGGTATTACCTTATCCGGAACGTTGGATTACAGGTATGGTGGCGCCATCTATTCCAACACCAAGGATTACATGCATTGGATAGGGAGTTCGCCCGAAAGCGTCTTGAACAACCGCCAGCCTTTCCTGATCCCCAACTCGGTGGTGGACAACGGCGATGGCACATACAGTGAAAATACCACCCCGGTGGATGTCACTGCATTGCACACATTCTACAGCAACGGAGGATTGCGTCGGGACGACTTTCAAATCATTGATCGGTCGTACCTGAAACTTAGGGATTTGAGCATAGCCTACCAGTTGCCGAAGAAAATAACCGACGCACTGAGGATAGCTACGCTCCGCGTATCGCTGAATGCTTCGAATATTTTGTTGTGGGTGCCGAGTGAAAACCAGTATATCGACCCTGAAATTACTACTTTCGGCAACAATATCAATGCCAAGTTCGGTGAATTCGGGACAAACCCGCCGTACCAGATCTATACATTCGGCTTGAGCCTTACATTTTAATTCAATTAAAACGTCAATACAATGAATATGAAATATAATACCATCATATTATCACTTATCGCCCTGCTTTTCACTTGGGGATGCAGTGATTACCTGGATGTAAACCACGACCCGGACGCTATTGAAGATATACCGGATGTTAAAGTATTGCTGCCTGCGGTCGAAGTGGGTATTGCCAACAACCTGATGGGTTGGGATGTTGGCTTTGCCGGGGGCTTCTGGGTAGAATACTGGACGCAAAAGTATACAGCCTCACAGTTCAAAACCTTGTGCGATTACCAGTCGGAAAATTTCAATACGGCGTATACTTCGCTGATGAGGGAGCCGATGGAAGACTTGAAGAAGATGATCGATATGACCAAAGATGACGGAAACAAGGGGTACTACTTTGTGGCCGAAGCATTATCGATCTTCACGTGGCAAATTATGGCAGACTTATGGGGTGGACTTCCTTATTTCGAAGCCTTGCAAGGCGATGAAGGGATCAGTCATCCGAAATACGATGCAGGGGATGCTATTTATGCCGACCTCATGACCAGAATTGAAAACCTGCAAAAGATCGATTTAAGCGGATCATCGATCGACGGTAAATATGATTTTATTTATGCGGGCAACTTGGACAAATGGACGGAGTTCGTTAATTCCTTGAAATTGAAATTGATGCTGCGGGTATCCGAAACTTCGGGATATGACAATGCCAGTGTGTTGAACTATATTGAAAGCGGCGTGACATTCCTCAGTTCAAGCGCCAAAATCCCCGGATCCGTATGGGATGAAAATGCAGAGGGAAAAAGACACCCGATGCGCGAATTCCAGCTTGGGGGCGCCAATTATTTCTCCGGGAATGTAATTGCCTGTAAAAGCTTTCTCGATTATTTGACCACCAACTACGATCCGCGTGCAGATAAATTATTCACAGCTCCAAAGGGGGGGCACAAAGGAGCTTTCTTTGGTGATTATGAATCAAAAGACGATTCGGACAATAACGGCACCACCGACGACAAGGACAATTACAGCACATCTGTCTTCAATCTGGATGCAAAAGATCCGGCTGTTACAGTATACCTGGATATCATGTTAATGTCGGCTTGGGAGGTCAATTTCTATATTGCCGAAGTCTATGCCCGTGCCGGTTCTTCCAAAGCCCAGGATTTTTATGAAGCTGGGGTAACTGCATCATTAAGTCAACACGGTATTAAGGATTTCACTATATTGGAAACCGGTTATGCTCAATGGATGATCGGTACTCAGGAAGAGCAAATCAAAAGAATCGCCATGCAAAAATGGGTCGCTAATTGCAATTATCAACATGTCGAATCATTCTTGGAACGCAACCGTACAAAATATCCTTCAGTGAACGAAATTGATATTGCAGCCGGCAGGAAAGCAGCATGGTCTAATTTCCCTGTAGGAGATCTGACCATTTCGGTAAAAGGAAGAGGCCTGTTGCAGGGTAATTTACCGGCTTCTCCCTTGTACCCTGATGCTTATATTACCCGAAACAATAATGCACCCAGTCAAAAACCCAATATAGGACAAAAGGTGTGGTGGGATAAAAAAGCAGGAAAGTAATTTTTAATGATCAAAAATAAAGATTATGAGAATATTATATATATATGGTTTAATAATAGCTTCTGTACTTTTCTTTTTTTCATGTGAAAAGGAAACAGAAGGGCTTTCTCGTCTTACATATTATGTAGAATTTGACATAAAGGGCGATAATCCAATGATTGTGCAAGTGGGAGACCCTTATGTAGATGAAGGAGCAACTGCCACTCTCTTTGGAGAAGATGTTACGTCCGATATGACTGTCAAAAGCGATGTGGATTATGAAAATATGGGATTGTATACGGTCGAATATACATCACCACCTAATGCTGACGGTTTGATATCAAGAGCAGTTCGCGATGTTATTGTCTGTAATCCAAGTGTTACTACCAATCTTGAAGGTAAGTATATTGGTCAGGAAGGAACGAAACGTACTGTTATTTCCACAGGAGTAGTAACAGATTATCCCGGTTATCATAGCACCATTACTTATCTGGCTCCCGGCTTCTTTAAAATCGATGACTTTTTTGCCGGTTACTATGCCGAACGTACATATCCTCAATACGGATATAGCATCATGGGGATGAGTGGCTATTTTGCCTTGAATGAGGATAATACAATTACCCTTATTTCGAGTTACATTGTCAATTGGAGTGATAGCCTGAATAAATTGGAAAACGCGAAATATGACCCTGCAACAGAGACAATAAGCTGGGATGCATATTATAGTGGGAATAATTTGATTTTTCACGTAGTATTAAAAATAGAAAAAACAGAATAGAATATGAAAAAGGTTAAATATTTTTTAGTACTGGCTTCATTAACAGCATTGCTCTCATCTTGCTTTGATGAATTGGACGATTGGTATAGCGAAACGTACGATTATGCAGGTCGGTATGTTGTAGCTACTACTTGCGACGAATATTCGGATGATGATCAGGCTATTAGGGACGGAAACGAATTATTGTTTTATAATTCTGCCGCCAATACAGCAAATCAGATCATTTATGACTCTTATATTGCAATCAATCAGGAAGAGCAAATAAGGTTTCATGTCAAAGGAAAATTTGATGTTACAGGAAATCCATCTGACTTCAAAGCGACCGGATCAACAACGAATATTGGCAGCAGTACGGTTTTGAATGATGACGAATTTTATGTATTAAATGACAATGGTGTGCCTATTGGATATCCTTCTGGTTTACCTAAACCGACAGCAGCCGGGGTGGAATATCCCGGTATCCAACTATACTCCCGCATTTCTCTCGATGAAGGAAAAATTATTCCCAAAGGAGCCACGACTATAGGTGGTAACGTGTCCGACAGTGTGTATTTGGCAATTACTGCCTTTAGTGAATATCTGACCATTGAAAGTTACCAGACTCCTGCAGATAGCTGGGTTGTTCCGGGAGTTCCTGAATATGCATGGCGGATAAAAGACGGAAGTAGAACCAACGCAGATGGTTGGGAAGAACATTGGAAATTTTCAGGTTATCGTTATACCGGTTATCCCGAAGATGATCCTTCCACGCTACCTCCGATCACTGAAAAATAAACATTAAATTATTTATTAAAGCCGCTTCACAAAAACGTGAGGCGGTTTTTTTATCGGTAATCATATCATTGTGTTACATCTTATAAATCATGTAAAATGGACAAATTATTTTGTTCTTCATTCCTTTTTTACTTGCCGACTAAATAAAATTCTTGTTTTTTACTACATTTGGCAAAATATCATTCATCATTCACGTCTATGACCAGTCGTATCGGTTTCCTTTTATTGAGCTTTGTCTTTGCCTTCAATCTTTCGGCGCAGCGCAATCCGCAATGGGCTGTACCTGTGGATGCAAAAATTGTTGAGAACCTGTTCCGGATCGATTCAGGTGTCTACCGTTGCGCCCAGCCCGATGCTGCCGCTTTTTCCGAACTGAAACAAATGGGAGTTAAAGAGGTGCTCAGCTTACGCTTTTGGCATGGCAACGACAAACATGCAGCCGGTACCGGGTTGACGCTTCACCGTGTGAAGATGATGGCGGGTAACTGCGATTGGGATAAGGTGGTGGAAGCCTTGCGTATCATTAAAGACAGGAAGGGGCCTATTGTAATTCATTGCAAGCATGGCTCCGATCGTACGGGATTGATAACAGCCATGTACCGTATTGTTTTTCAGGAATGGAGCAAGGAGGCTGCCATCGAAGAATTGGAAAACGGGGGCTACGGTTTTCATACCATCTATGCCAATATTCCGTCGTTTATCAGGAATGCGGATATAGAAGTGTTGAAGAAGAAGGTGATGCAATGACTTGCCGGTTATTGTTGTGTGTATAGACCTTACAGGCTTTGATTTCCCATCAGGATATTGATCATTCCGGCATCAGTAATACCACAAACATGTTGCAATATTTCTTCTTTGCCTTTTTCTTCAAGTTCCCGGTGAAAGTCCGTATCCGCCGGCAGCATTTCCCTATCGGGACCGGTGGCTCTAAAATACAATGCTGCAGACAGTACCTGTAATATCTTATCGTAGGGCAAACCTTCGCGGAATGCGTTTATCAGTGGTGTGACGATCCGGTCGTCGAACGACAGCTTACGGTACAGGTCGCATCCTACACGGAAAACCGTATCGCCAAGGCTACGGTTGGCAAATCGACGAAGTAAATCATCAATATGATCCTGCAATTGTCCGTCGGTGAAAACACCAGGATAGATGCGTTTCAGTACAGCAGCACTTTGAAGCATGGCATCCCGTGCAAAGGCTTTCACAGCATTGTCTTCAAGCACTTCCCATGTATAAATGGCCGCAGGATAAAGCCGATAGCCGATGTAAGCCACTGCTGCATGACCAAAATTATGGACAAATAATTTACGATCAACCCAGGCTTTCATGTTTTCTTTAGCCTCCAGACCGGCTACTACTGGTACCGGGTTCTTAAAACCGCTGCGGTCGACAATTAATGTATTGTATGCTTCTGCTGATATGGAAAGAATATCGTCTCCGGATTGACTAACTGCCAACGGCACCATCTTGCCGATGCTGGTTTCCACCAGTCCCACCCGTTCGTCCAACGGATAAGTGGATGGTAACATCTTTTTCAGCCCGTTGTAAAGGAAAGTATCAGCATTACGCATGTTTTCGGCAAGAATAATGTCCAGTGCCTGTCCGGGGTAGTTATGCTCACGCCTTAACAGGCCTTCCGACAACACGGGAACAATATGAGGCAGGCCGTTTTTGCCAATCGAAACGGCGAGTATATCTGCTGAAGCTATCTCATACACCACCGCATCGGTATCGTCAGCCTGTACGCCACGGACATTTTCCACCAAGATCGTTCCGGGGCAGGTGTCGCAAATAAAAACCATGTAAGACCGTTGGCGGTTGAGCGCCTCAACCAATCGGACATCCTTATCAATGAATACAACCTCGTAACCCGCACGGCTGAATAACTGTCCGATGAAGGAACGTCCTATTTTCCCGGCACCGAATAATACTATTTTTTTCATAATTTACATTTAATATTAATGTTGCACAAAGCTGCCTAAAAGTACTTTTCCAACTCCTTCGTCAATATATCCGGTGCCCGGCGAGGCTTACGGGTCTTTGCGTCAACAAACACCAGCATCGTTTCACCCGTATTCAGCAATACGTTTTGCTCATTATACAATTCATAAAAGAAATGTATCCGTGCTGCCGGTAAGTCCTTGAGTAATACCCGCAAATTGAGGAGATCGTCGTAACGCGCCGGCTCGATATATTTGATCGACAATGAGCGTACAGGCAGGAGTATGCCCTCTTCTTCCATCGCACGATAACTCAACCCCACGGAACGCAACATTTCCGTACGGCCAACTTCGTAATACAGCGGGTAATTACCGTAATACACATAACCCATCTGGTCGGTTTCGCCATATCGTACCCGTATTGACGTTTCGAATGTATACATGATCAATGATGTTAAAATGCAAAGATAGTGATTAGCGGTCAATGTTGTTTAGTCAAGAGTCTATTGGGATGCAAAGCTAACTGCCGCTTAACCCAGCGACGTATTCGAGTAGAAATAATACTGGGTAAATATTCCTTGAATTTTTTTTGTATCCGGCTGCCACCATTTTATTTTTCTGCATCATTTTGATAAAATATCTTTCCTTTCCGGATTAAGGGGAAGAAATTTTATCATACTTTATTCACATAATAAACATGTATTCAATACAAAAATTAGTATTTACACTTGCGTTCCTCTTGTTTGCAGGATTTGTTGCAGCAGAGGAAAGAAAATTCACCGTCAGCGGACATATCACAGACAACTCGTCGGGTGAAGATTTAATTGGCGCTACCATTTATGTCCGCGAACTCAAAACCGGCACATCCGCCAATGTGTATGGATTCTACTCCATCACGCTGCCGCAGGGCGAATATCATTTGGTGTATTCCTTTGTAGGTTTTGCTTTGCGCGAAGCCACTGTGACTCTGGATAAAGACACGAAACTGGACATGCAATTGGAAGGCGACTCCAAAGAATTGGGCGAAGTGGTAGTAACTGCCGAGCGAAAGGATATGAACGTGTCGAAAGCGGAAATGAGTACTACGCGCCTGTCGATGCTAGCCATACAGCGCATCCCGGTGTTGATGGGCGAAACAGACATTATCAAGGCGATACAATTGTTGCCCGGCGTACAGTCTACTTCCGAAGGGTCATCGGGATTCAGCGTACGGGGCGGTAGCTACGACCAAAACCTAATCTTGCTCGACGAGGCAACGGTGTACAACGCTTCGCACCTAATGGGGTTCTTCTCGGTATTCAACAATGATGCCATCAAGGATGTGAAGCTCTATAAAGGTGACATTCCTGCCAACTACGGTGGGCGATTGTCGTCGCTACTCGACATCCGTTCGAAGGACGGTAACAACCAGCGCTTTGCAGCTACCGGAGGCATTGGAACAATCGCCAGCCGCCTGACATTGGAAGGGCCGGTATTCTCAGATAAGGCGACTTTTATCGTTTCGGGACGCCGGACGTACGCCGACATGTTTCTGAAATTGTCCAACGATGAGGATATGCGTAATTCTACCCTTTATTTTTACGATATGAATGCCAAGTTGAATTATCGTATCAATGCCAACAACCGCGTGTTTGTAGCTGGTTATTTCGGACGCGATAAATTTGGTGGTAAAACCATGGGAATGGGCTATGGTAACCAGACGTTTACCGCACGCTGGAATCACACGTTTACGCCTCGTCTATTTTCCAATTTTACGGTAGTGGGCGGGTTTTACGATTATCAAATGAAAAGCACCGAAGGACAAACAGGTTTTACATGGACTTCGAAGATGCAGAATTATGGCCTGAAATCCGATTTTTCGTGGTTCCCAAGTCCGAGTAATTCGGCCAAGTTCGGCTACCATGTCACCTACCATCGTTTTGTACCACAGGATATCAGCGGTGCTGAAAATTCCATCATTAAACCGTCGGTCAACCCCAGAGAATATGCTTTGGAACATGCTTTATATGTATCCAACGAAACCACTATAGGCGAACAGTTGACCGTAAAGTATGGTTTGCGCTATGTGCTTTTCCAGAATATTGGGAACGGCGAAGCTCTGAATTACCTGAGTGATTACTCGGTGGCGGAATCGAAAATATACCGTAAGGGTGAATTTTACTATAATCAGCAACGATTAGAACCAAGGTTGGGAGCTGTATACCGGCTCAACAGCCTTCATTCGGTGAAGGGTAGTTACTCGCGTACCTCGCAGTTTATTCAATTAGCATCCAACTCGGCTGCCGGTACGCCATTGGATGTGTGGTTCCAGGCATCGCAGAATGTGCGGCCACAGATTTGCGACCAGTTTGTACTGGGCTATTTCCGCAATTTTGCCAATGATATGTACGAGGCTTCTGTCGAGGTGTATTATAAAAATATGCAGGATGTGGTCGATTTCAAGGATCATGCGGATTTGCTCCTGAGCGACGACCTGGAGCAGGAAATTCGGTTTGGCAAAGGCGAATCATACGGGGCGGAATTCATGTTACGCAAAAACAGCGGCCGTCTCACAGGTTGGGTCAGTTATACATATTCGGCAAGCCGTCGGCTAGTTGACGATGTCAATAACGGTGGTTGGTACCGTTCGCCATTCGATAAGCCAAACAACATATCGGTGGTGGCCAACTACGAGTTGTCACGCAAATGGATGGTTTCGGCTAACTGGATATATGCCAGCGGGACTCCGATAACTTACCCTACAGGCAGGTTTCTCATCGAAAACAATTACGTGCCGATCTATTCCGGGCGGAACGAGTACCGTTATCCGGCCTATCACCGCCTTGATTTATCAGCCACCTGGAATTTGTCCAAACCCGGCAAGCGGTTTCAGAACGAATTGAATTTCTCGATTTATAATGCTTATGGCCAAAAAAATCCATGGATGATACAGTTTCAACAGGAAAGTGACAATCCGGATGTGTCATATGCCGAAAAAATTTACCTGTTCACTTTCGTGCCGTCAATAACGTGGAATTTTAAATTCTAAAAGGATTCAAAGATTTCAAAATTCAAAGATTCCAGATTCCAGATTTCAAAATTCAAAATTCAATTATTTCATAAGTTCCATGATTTCAAAATTAACTTCGTTGAGCTCGCAAGCTCGGTTCAATCATTCAATCATTCGGTTACTCAGTTATTCAATCATTCTGTTATTCATCACCGCATCGTGTACCGAGCGTATCGACATTTCTACCGAAGCCTCAGCACCCCGGTTGGTCATCTACGGACATATCACCAACGATACCATGCAACATGCCATACGCATCAGCCGTTCTTCAGGGTATTTTGCCACTACCAAACCCGAAGGGATCAGCCATGCCACCGTGACCATCAGTAGCGGCAGCCAACATCTCGTACTTACCGAAAGTGCTTCGGAAGCCGGCCTATATCTCACCGATCCGGATATTTTCGGTATCGAGGGGGAAACTTACACGTTGAATGTGTCGCTTGATTTCGACAACGATAGCCAAACCGAACAGTATACCGCAAGTTCGTACCTTCCGCATGCCGCTCCTTTCGATTCCGTTGCATTGCGTCCTTCAACAGATTATAAAGATTATATAGAAGTGCAGGCTTTTGCCTGGGTTTCGTCCGACAAGGATTGCTATTACAATTTTCAGGCTTTCCGTAATGGAGAGGCTTTGAACGATTCGTTGAAAAATTTTCAAATGACTGATGGTAAATTGATCGGTGTAGATAAAATAGATGGCGTGTCATGTTATTTTTTAGACCAAACCAAAGAGCGGACTAAACTTGTGTCCGGCGACGTGGTGACTTTGCGGGTCGATATTTTTACCCGCGAATATGGACTTTTCCTGATGAATGCGCAGGGCGAAGCTGTGTGGGGAGCTTTTCCTTTTTCGGGCCCTCCGGCCAACGTGGAGACAAATATCAGGTGTACCGGCAAAGCACCGGCAGCTATTTCGGGTTTCTTTGCGGCATATCCAAGCAGCAAAGAAAGTACGGTGTGGTGAGTGCCGAAAGACAAAAAGCACTAACTTTGCGATTCTCAACAAGGATATCGCATGTCGCCTAACAACAAACGCAAGATAGTGAACGACCCGGTGTACGGGTTCATCAACATACCGTTCCCAATATTGTATGATTTGATGGAGCACCCGTATTTTCAGCGTTTGCGGCGTATCAAACAGCTCGGGCTTACCAATCTTGTATATCCGGGTGCTAACCATACACGTTTCCAGCATGCTTTGGGCGCCATGCATCTGATGGAAGAAGCCATTGCTACATTACGTTCCAAAGGGCTTGATATCACCAACGAAGAAGCCGAAGCGGCACTGATAGCCATTCTTTTGCACGATATCGGGCATGGGCCATATTCACATGCGTTGGAACGCACAGTGGTGGAAGATGTGCCGCACGAAACGCTTTCATTGCTTTTTATGCAGGAGCTGAACCGTGAGTTTGACGGACAACTGAGCATAGCCATAGAAATATTCAGGAAGCAATACCCGAAAAAATTCCTGTGCCAGTTGGTTTCGAGTCAGTTGGATATGGACAGGCTCGATTACTTGCGTCGCGACAGTTTTTTTACCGGCGTCACAGAAGGAATTATCGGTTCCGATCGAATTATCAAGATGTTGCATGTTTTCCAAGACGAATTGGTAATCGAATCCAAAGGGATTTACTCCATCGAAAAATTCCTGTTGGCCCGTCGATTAATGTACTGGCAGGTATACCTGCATAAGACGGTGATTGCGGCAGACCAGCTATTGCTGAGTATCCTGAATCGCGCCAGGAAGCTCATTCGTTCGGGCGAAACCTTGTTTGCGACACCCGATTTGCAATACTTCCTCTGTGATTTCAAGTCGGAACAAATCGGACAGAATACATTGGATGTATTGGAGCATTATGCCAAGCTGGATGATGACGATGTATCGATTGCCGTTAAGATGTGGATGAAGCACAACGACCCGGTATTGTCGCTATTGTCCGGCAACTTGGTCAACCGTCATTTATTTCGCATTGAGATACAGAACGAACCATTTTCAGGTGAACGGATCGACGATCTGTGTCAGCGAACAGCCCGGTATTATCGCCTGAACGAAGCTGACGCTTGTTATTTTGTACGTTCGGGAACATTGTCCAACAATGCATACAATTCAACCGACAGCAGCGAACGCATCCTAGTACTACAAAAAGGAGTGTCGACAGACCTAACCGAAGCATCCGACCTGGAAAACTTGTTCGGAATGTCGAAAGTGGTGGAAAAATATTTCCTGTGTTATCCCAAGGAAATATAATTTAATGCCATTTGGGTTAACGTTCTCTTAATCGCTTCTTCGGTCAGACCGCCCTCCTCCCTGAGAGATTCTTGTTCTGCCGCAACTATGGCAAATACCAACCGGATGCCGGACAGACTTGCCATGGATACGGCAATGTTGAACCGGAACGGAAACAGATATGCCGCAGTGATGGCAAACATGAACCGGGCCGGGGACAGACTTGCCATAACAATGGCAACCATGAACCGGAAGCCGGACTGATTTGCCTTAAATCGTTTGCTTTACGATGAAATTTACATCATTTAGGCGCAACAAGCGGAAGTGTAAAATGGAAGGTTGAACCGACGCCTAATTCGGATTCGATCCAGATCGTACCGCCCATCTGGATCAATAACCTTTTTACAATCGACAAACCCAACCCCGTTCCTCCTGAATACTGGTCTATTTTTCTGAAACTTTGGAATATGGATTCTACATTTTCGTGGGCGATTCCTATTCCTGTATCCATCACATAAAAATGGATCACACCTACTTTATCGAGTAAATGGCCGCAGCGCACAAAGCCTTTCTCAGTGAATTTCAATGCATTCTCGATCAGGTTCAGGAAAATCTGTTTCAACCGGAAAACATCCGTGTAGATGGTCAGTGTCGTAAATTCGGAACTTTCATCGATCCATAATTCCACATGCGGGTATTTGCTCTGTATGATTGGCTCAAAGTACTCCTTGATCCCCTTCATGATGTCGGACACCTGGCAAACTTCCATTCGCAGTGTTAGCTGTTCGGCTTCGATTTTCGAAATATCCACAATGTCATCAATCAGCCGTAACAGGTAGTGGCAGTTTTCCTGGATCAATCCCAGGTAAGTACTCTGTCTTTGCGGTGGCAAATGCGCATTGGATAACAACGACGAAAATCCGATGATGGCATTCATTGGAGTACGTATTTCATGCGACATGTTGGCAAGGAAAGCAGACTTGAGTTTATCCGATTCTTCGGCTCTTTCCTTGGCAGCAACCAGTTCCTGCTCAAAATATTTCTGCTCAGTTTCGTCTACTTGATATCCATCCAGATAGGTAAGTCCGTCGTCGCCTGCTACGGCTACGGCACGGACGTGAACCCACCGCATATCGGTATTGTTCTTGTAGAACCGGTATACCATGTCAAGAATCGAGTGGTTACGTATGGCTTGGGCAAGTTGGTCAAGCAGTTCCCGACTATCGTCGGGGTGAATCCTGTTCTGAAAGAAAAATACAGAATCGCCGGCCGATTTAATCGATTGTCCGGTCAATTCCTCCCAACCGGAACTGACAAACAAAGTTTTTCCTTCTCGCTCATTCTCAAAGGCAAAACGAAAAATAGCCCCATTCGGCAAATTGTGGCTCAAGTTAATGATCTGTTGTTCGCTCATCACCAGCTCTCTCGTTTTGTCTTTCACAATGCTTTCCAGATCAGCTTTATACTTCTTCAATTCGGCATTGATGGATTGTATTTTTTGCTGCCTGACGGATAAAATGCGGATCGAAACACACAATATCACGATTACGATTGCACATAACCCTGCTATAATGAGCCAAAGCTCCCGTTTTTGCTGCTCAATCCGAATTTCCTTTTCCACCTGGTCTTTCACACTTTGTTCGGCCATCAAGTAGGCACGTCGTTGAATGTTATCGGCTTTATTGAGCGAATCTTTCATCATTTCCGACTGCGCCAAGTAATGGTATGCCGAATCTGTTTTATGTAAGCCAGCATAGCTTCGGCCGATACTTTGCATGATATTCGTTTCCTGTTCCTTGAACCCGTTTTGTCGGGCCAACGACAACGCCTTGTACAAATATGTCAGCGAACTTTTATAACTACCTCGTTGATAAGAGATATCTCCCGCATCAAGATATGTGGAAGCCAAGTCTTTTTTTGATTCGGACAACAAGCCTATTTTCAGGCTTTTCTCGATATATACCTGTGCCGAATCATATTGTTTTCCGCTCATATGGCATCTTGCAATTCCCCAATAAGCGATAGACAATCCATACGGCGACTCAATATCCCTGAAACATTCCATCGCATTGTTATAGCAAATGTAGGCGGAATCCCTCCGGTTCATGTCCAGGTAAATTTCTGCAATATTGTAATAACAACTCCCAAGCAAGTCGTTATTGTTTTCCGCAATATATAATTGTCTGGAACGCTCATAATACCCGATAGCGTTGTTATATTCCTCCATCTTGTGGGAAAGACTTCCCATCAGGTCGTAGCAGGCAGCCAAATATTTAGGATTGTTAATTTTCTTGGCAATGTTCAGTGCTTTGAGTGCGTACTCTACCGAATGTGAATAATCGCCGCGGTAAAACAATATGGCGCCCCGATTGTAATACTGTTTGTTGAGAATATCGAGCATCTGGTGCTCTTCTGCCAACCGGATGCATTTGTCAGCATAAAAATCAGTCATTTCGGAATCGCCGATATAAAAATATGACACGGAAATCGAATTGTAGAGGCTGGCCAAATGCTCGTAGTCATTTTCTTTCTCAAAATAAGGTTCGCACAATTTACCGTACTCAATTGATTTTTGGATATTTTGTGCATCGTGGTGGCTGAAAGCCAGTTCTAATTGTGTCAGCGCAATCAGTTTGTCATTGTGCATTCGTTCGCTCATGGTCAATGCCTGTTCACCATATTCCAGTGCCTGTTCGGGGTTGGTTTTCCGGGTTTTATCGGCAAGGTCTATCAGCATTTCCACTTTTGCTTTGTCATCCTTGGAATCCTTCAACAAAACAGGCGTGGTATCAGCCACATCCTGTCCATGAAGCAATTGGACAAACAGCAATATGTATAATGCAAAACAGACCCGTCTCATGCTTATTGTGTTAGTTCTCGGAATACTTCTTCCAACGATTTTCCGTACCGTTGTATCAGCCCTTGTACCGTATCGTCTGCCACAATTGTTCCTTTCCTGATAATGATGGTACGTTGGCAGATCGCTTCTACTTCCTGCATGATGTGTGTGGAGAACAAAACGGTTTTTGATTTGCCTACCTGCGAAATCAAAGTACGTATCTCTATAATCTGGTTGGGATCCAAACCGGTAGTTGGTTCGTCGAGGATCAACACTGCCGGATCGTGGATCAAAGCCTGCGCTAATCCTACGCGTTGACGATAACCCTTTGAAAGCGCCCCGATTTTTTTGTGTTGTTCATAACCTAAACCTGTCGCCTCCACCATGTCGGCAACCCTTTTGGATGAGGAAGCTCCGAGTTTGTACAGACCGGCTACGAAAGTAAGGTATTCTTTCACGTACATATCCAAATACAAGGGATTATGCTCGGGCAGATAACCAATACTACGTCGTACATCCATCGACTGTCGCTCCACGTCGAATCCGTTGACCTGTGCTGAGCCTGAAGTCGCAGAAATATACCCGCAAATAATCTTCATGATGGTCGATTTACCAGCCCCGTTCGGACCTATGAATCCGACAATCTCCCCATTTCCTATGTCAAATGACACTTGATCAACAGCACGTTGGTTCCCATAGATTTTTACAAGATCTTTAACGACAATTGACATTGTTCCAGTTTTAGCTGCAAAAATATACAAATTATGATCAAAACAATATTCATAAAACGCAAAATAATCGGCAATAATGCATTTTACACTATTGCCGATTATCTGGTTTCTTGCACAATGCTATTCCTGTGCGCCGTTAAGATATAAGCTTAACGTTCAACTTCTGGGAAAATTCCCAATGGAAATTATTCGCTTTTCGAATCCAATTCTTTTTGAGGATTGGCACTTCCGGATGTGTCGTCTTTGGTTGCTTTCTTGAATTCTTTCATTCCTTGGCCCAAACCTTTCATCAGTTCGGGAATTTTTTTACCTCCAAACAAAAGCAACAAGGCAACAACTATAATAACGGCTTGCCATGGCCCGATCATTCCCAACAAAACACTAAGGTACATATTACTGCTATTTAAAATAAATGATGGTACAAAGATAACTATTATTTTGATTCCATATTTTATTTTTTTACAGCAAATCGTATGGAGAAGCAAAAGTCATAAAAATGTTCTTACTGCAAGTTTGATTTGAGAAATTCCATCGGGTCAAAATAATATCGTTGCAAATCATCCAAACTGTAGCAAATCAGCGAGTACGAATTGAAGAATCGTTCGGGATTTTTAACGGTCGGCTCTATTTTCATCGGCCTCACCCTGATAATTTCGAAATGGAAATGATCGAACTGCCAGCCATGGCGGTTTAGCTCGTCTTTATTCATGAACCGGGCTATCGGGATTGTTGGTTTGACCACGTCGCCCACCTTCACTTGTATTCCTGCAATGTGTTCGTACAATGTCCATATTTTCACGCCTTTAATCGTATGCTCGATGATGATGTTTGCATAAGGCCCGTCCGTTCTACGGCTAATCACCCTACCTACCTCTATCGGGAAAACCGGTTCGGAATCATAATTATTGCCGGAACGTTTGATGTCGATCCCTGTATGGTAATGTGCAGGTACATTGGGTCTTGCTTTTCGTTTCAGACCGAACTGGCCTATTTCGGTTAATTGCATTCCCGATAGGTCGCGTCGAGCGTCGGGATTGAAAGGAAGGAAGATGCTTTCTTGTAGTAAAATGACAATAAAGAAAATTACTGAATTGATGGCCATGCGCTTTAAAGAGGTTTCTTAAAAATCGGCAAGTTACACATACTAATCGATATTGAGTCCATCATAGGTCTCATCATCAGCTAACCTGATGCTATAATTCATGTTCCGAAAGGCGCTCACTTAACGCTTATAGAATGGCATGGACAGGTTTTGCAAACCATATCTTTGAAGCGGAATAAATGCAGTAAAACAGGTATAAATAAAAAGAGGTTGTTTAAAAAGTCGAAAATGAACGTCATTGCGAGGAGGAACGACGAAGCAATCTCATGGTAATCAAAAGATTGCTTCGCTATCGCTCGCAATGACGAGCCGAAAATAGACATTTTGAACAGCCTCTTTACTGTATCAATAAATTAGACTTTAAGCAATTCGTGATAATCCGCAAATCAATTCTCAAAAACCAATCGTTCCTTCACACAATCCACCTTGATAGGTTTGTCGGTATGTATGTTGTCCGAAAGGATACGTTTTGATAATTCGTTGAGGATATTCTTCTGGATAACACGTTTTACCGGACGGGCGCCAAACTGGGGATCGTAGCCCACAATGGACAACCATTCGATGGCCGCGTCGGTCACCTGCAATTCGACACCTTGTGTTTTCAGCATCTTTTGCAATTGTTGTACCTGCAAACGTACTACTTGTTCTATTTCGGCTTTCTGGAGCGGGTTGAACACCACAATTTCATCCACGCGGTTGATAAATTCCGGACGGATTGTTTGTTTCAATAATGCCATCACTTCCACGCGGGTCTGTTCGAGCAGCTCGCCGCGGTTGGCTTCGGTAAGGCCGTTAAGTTTTTCCATGATCAGGTGCGAACCGATATTGGATGTCATGATAATGATGGTATTCTTGAAGTTCACGGTACGTCCCTTGTTGTCGGTGAGCCGTCCGTCATCGAGTACCTGAAGCAGGATGTTGAATACGTCAGGATGCGCTTTTTCGATTTCGTCCAACAGCACCACCGAATAAGGTTTGTGACGCACCGATTCGGTCAGTTGGCCGCCTTCGTCATACCCCACATAGCCCGGAGGAGCCCCGACAAGACGCGATACCGAATGGCGTTCCTGATATTCGGACATGTCGATACGCGTCATCATATTTTCGTCGTTGAACAGGAACTCGGCCAATGCACGTGCCAGTTCCGTTTTCCCGACACCCGTGGAACCGAGGAAAATGAACGACCCTATCGGACGTTTAGGATCGGACAATCCGGCACGGTTACGGCGCACGGCATCCGACACAACGGCAATTGCTTCATCCTGTCCAACCACACGGTTATGCAATTCAGCTTCGAGCGTCAGGAGTTTTTCGCGCTCGCTCTGCAACATGCGCGATACCGGAATTCCCGTCCAGCGAGCAACTACCCCGGCAATATCGTCGGAAGTCACTTCTTCTTGGATCATTGCTGCGTCCGATTGCTGGCCATGCAATTCTTTGTTGAGCTCTACCATGGCAGCCTCGGCCTCTTTGATTTTTCCGTAACGGAGTTCGGCCACACGCCCGTAATCACCTTGCCGCTCGGCTTGTTGTGCTTCGAGTTTAAAGTTTTCTATTTCGTTATTGGTATTTTGGATACGCTCAATCAATGTACGTTCGCTTTGCCATTTGGCACGCAGGCTGTTGCATTCTTCCGAAAGGTTAGCAATTTCTTCACCCAGTTGTTTGATTTTTGGTTCGTTGCCTTCGCGTTTGATGGCTTCCCGTTCGATTTCCAATTGCTGGATGCGGCGTTCGAGCACGTCGATTTCTTCCGGCACCGAGTTCATTTCGAGGCGGAGCTTGGCAGCCGCTTCGTCCACCAAGTCGATAGCCTTATCGGGAAGGAAACGATCGGAAATGTAACGTTGCGAAAGCTCCACGGCCGCAATCACCGCTTCATCGCGGATACGTACCTGGTGATGCGCTTCATAACGATCCTTGATACCACGCAGGATGGAGATGGCGCTCAGTGTATCGGGTTCATCGATCATTACCGTTTGGAAACGACGTTCGAGCGCTTTGTCCTTTTCAAAGTATTTTTGGTATTCATCCAGCGTGGTCGCACCAATGGCACGAAGTTCGCCGCGTGCTAATGCCGGTTTCAGGATATTCGCAGCATCCATTGCTCCGTCACTTCGTCCGGCTCCCACCAACGTATGTATTTCATCAATAAAAAGAACCACATCGCCTTCGGAAGCAATCACTTCCTTTACAACGGCTTTCAGGCGTTCTTCGAATTCGCCTTTATACTTGGCGCCTGCAATCAGTGAGCCCATATCCAACGAAAATACCTGTTTGGTCTTCAGGTTTTCCGGAACGTCACCATTGACAATACGATGCGCCAATCCTTCGGCAATAGCGGTTTTTCCTACGCCGGGTTCGCCCACCAGTATAGGATTGTTCTTGGTTCGGCGCGAAAGGATTTGCAGTACACGCCGGATTTCCTCGTCGCGGCCAATTACCGGGTCGAGCTTGCCATTGCGTGCACGGTCGTTAAGGTTGATGGCGTAACGGTTAAGCGCATCGAACGTATCTTCGGCCGTTTGGCTGCTCACTTTCGAACCTTTACGTAATTCATCGATGGCCTTTTGCAATTCCTTCTGCGATACGCCGTTGTCTTTCAATAATTGCGATATTTGGTCGCTGGCATCCAATAATCCAGCCAAGATGTATTCTACAGATACAAACTGGTCGCCGGCATCTTTCGATAATGTGATGGCTTTTTGCAATGCCTTGGAAGCATCTTTCGATAAGTATGCTTCACCCCCGGATACTTTGGCATAGGATGTGACAATACTGTTGACTACGCTGGAAACGCGGTCGACATTTACATTTAATTTTTTCAATAAAAAGGAAATCACATCTTCGCTTTCTTCGAAAAGGGCTTTCATAATGTGTCCTGTTTCAACGGCCTGGTTGCCGTTTTCGTCTGCCAACTGGAAAGCCTTTTGTACGGCCTCCTGTGCTTTAATGGTGAATTGATTCAAGTTCATTTTTATATATTGTTTATTGAACAATGGTCTTTGGTAATCATTGACTTCCATGCATGGAAGATATAATGATCTTTACAAATAACCCGCCATGATGAAAAACGCGACAAAAAGTCAGATACAAAAGAGGATTGTATGAAATTTTGTCATAGAATTCGGATTAATATTATAACAAAAATAAGGGTAAAAATGTTTATAACTGTGCTTGCGAGAAAATCCGATTCCGGACATTGTGTCCGATAACGGACAACTTCTGAATTTATATATATATTAGATTACGTGCATCTTGCAACCTTGGCATCACTATTGTTAGCACACGGAAAAACTCAAAATGGACAGAGAGATCCCAAAAGGAGAACGACAAAGAGCCAGAATAAAACTGATTGTTCGTATTGCAATGATTGCAGTAGTAACAACTATTGCAATTATAGGGATATCGAATTTTCTTGAACCTGTACTGTCCGCAAATGGTTTAACGATAGTCAAAATCGATCGCGGCACTATTGAAATGACCATTAATGCATCGGGGAAGCTGGTACCACAAAACGAAGAAATCATTATTTCTCCCATCAACTCACGAATATTGGAGGTTTACAAAAACCCCGGAGATACGGTAGATATTGACGAACCCTTACTCAAACTTGACCTGTCGGCGACCGAAACCGAATACCATAAAAAACTCGACGAACGGGAAAAACTGAAAAGTCAATTAGTACAAACAAGAATCAGGCTGGATAACAATGTTTCGGAATTGGAAATGAAACAACAAATCAAACGAATGCATGTAAAGCAGTTTCAAGCCGATTTGAAAGGTGAAAAACGTCTTGACAGCATCGGGGCAAGTACGGCCGACAAAGTTCAGCGTGCACAGTTGAATTATGACGAGGCGGTGTTGGAACTGAAACAATTAGATGAAAAAATCGGGAACGAACGACGAAATTCGGAGGCCGAAATGAATGTCCAGCAACTAGAATACAAAATATTTGAAAAGGAACTGGCGCAAAGTGCAAAATTGCTGAAGGATGCACGTGTGCTCTCTCCTAAAAAGGCAACACTTACTTTTATTGCCAACCAGATAGGCATGCAGGTAACGCAAGGCACGCAGATGGCCGTAATCTCAGATTTAACCCGTTTTAAAGTAGAAGCGGAAGTGGCCGACAATTATGCCAACAAATTATCGCTCGGCGCAAAAGCAATTGTTGAAGTCGGGCGCGAAAAACTCACAGGAACGGTGATCAATATTACACCGGGAGCTTCAGGCGGATTGCTGAAATTTGTGATCATGCTTACCGATTCGGACAATCCGGTATTGCGGAGCGGATTAAAAACAGACGTTTATGTATTATACGGTGTTTCTACCGATGTCTTGCGCATTCCTAACGGTCGTTATTTTAAAGGCAAAGGACCTCACGAGCTATGGGTTTTCAATGGCAATAAAGCTGAGAAACGCAATGTTATGCTGGGCGATAGCAGTTACGACTGGGTGGAGGTTACAGGTGGCCTGCAACAAGGCGACCAAGTGATTATCTCCGATATGGAAAACTATGAAAATGAATATTCAATTAAAATCAAATAATATGGCAATAATAAATCTGGAAGGTATCACAAAGGTATACCGCACAAAAGATGTTGAGACGATGGCATTGGAAAATGTAAACCTGACCGTCGAGCAAGGCGAATTTATCTCGGTCATGGGTCCGTCGGGCTGCGGGAAGAGTACCATGCTTAACATTATGGGACTGCTTGATTTGCCTACCGAAGGTAAAGTAAACATTAACAACACCCAGGTAGAAAAACTCAATGATGGAAGTATGGCCGATTTCCGCAACAGGAACCTGGGTTTTGTTTTTCAAAGTTTTCACCTGATCAATTCGTTGAGCATTCTCGACAATGTGGAACTGCCTCTGCTGTATCGCAAATCGACAAGTGAGAAGAGCCGCCGCGAAGCAGCCGTAAAAGTACTGGAGAAAGTAGGGCTTTCGCACCGGATGAAGCATTTCCCGTCACAATTATCCGGCGGTCAGTGTCAGCGCGTTGCAGTTGCGCGTGCCCTGGTCGGCAATCCGAAAATAATACTTGCCGACGAGCCTACCGGTAACCTCGACAGCAAAATGGGTGCTGATATTATCAATCTGCTGTTTGAGCTGAATAGCGAGGGCACTACCATAGTAATGGTAACGCACGACGAGCACATAGCCAAAGAAACCAAGCGCACGGTAAGGTTTTTTGACGGTCGAAGAATTGAATAACCTCCAAAGTTTTATTATTGTTATTTAATCCTAATAATCTGCGCTTTGCGCTAATTCTCAATTCTCAATTTTCAATACTTATGTACAAACTGTATTTTAAACAAGCCATGCAAATGCTTCGGGACAACAAGTTCATAAGCATCATCAGCATTGCAGGTACGGCCCTTGCCATAGCCATGATTATGGTGATCATCGTAACCGAGGAAATTAAAACGGTTAATGCCGGACCTGAACCTCAGCGATCACGCACATTGTATATATACACTGAGACACGCGTGAAAAAGGTTGATAACCCGAAGGACCGCCGGGCGCTAATGGGTAACGTAAGTTACGATGCATTTAGAAAAATAAAAAAGATAAGTACACCCGAATATGTAAGTGTAACAGGGGGTGGCAGCCGTGATCATTACTCTATCCTGGAGGTATGTGCCGAAGGGTCGGACAATTATTACCCGGCATTTGTCAAAACGGTTGATGATGTGTTCTGGAAAATAATGTCGTTTCAATTTATCGATGGAAGACCGTTTTCAGCCGAAGAGTACGAATCGGGAGTACGATGCGCCGTCATCAACCGCAGCCTTTCGCAAAAAATATTTAAAGGCGAACAGGTGATTGGTAAAACAATTATAGCTTACGACAATCTGTATAAAATCATCGGGATAGTAGAAGATGTAGCCCCTATATTCAAGTATGCCGACGGCGACATCTGGATTCCGGTTACATCAAGAAAAGATTACGATGCCTGGTGGGGATATCAATTAATGATTGTTGCAAAAAGTAAAAACGATTTTCCTGCAATAAGGGATGAGATTAAAGAGTGCGAAAAGCAACTCGAAATGGAATTAGATTCCTGGCAACCCTTTTGGGCAGTAATGACCATAGGACAACCTGATATAAAAGGTCATAACGAGGAAGAGGTAAACAACCTGTTAAATAAATGGCGCCGCAGCTACTGGTTCATTTTTGCACTATTGCTTTTCATCCCGGCCCTCAACCTGTCCGGTTTCAGCATGTCGCGAATCAAGAAACGCACTACCGAAATAGGTATCCGCAAAGCGTTTGGCGCTCGCAAGTCAGTAATACTCATCCAGGTGCTGTACGAGAACCTGATCACATCGCTCATTGGTGGCTTTATAGGGCTGTTTTTCTCGTACTTGCTCGTTGCCTGGTTGCGTTCGTGGCTTTTGGGCATACCCGCCGACGGTACCATTCCGGTAAGCTCGTACCTGTCGTGGCAGGTACTGGTACTGGTAACCGTTGTGTGTATAGCGCTCAATTTGCTTTCGGCAGGCTTACCGGCATGGCGTGCATCGCGGATGGCCATTATTGAATCAATCAATCAAAAACGATAATCAGATGATACGACATATATTTAAAATAATATGGAACGAACGCCGCACCAATGCTTGGCTTGTGCTTGAATTTATTCTTGTGTTTACGGTGCTGTGGTTCTGTAACGATTACCTTTTCGATATGACCAAACGTTGGTTACAGCCTACGGGTTTCAATACCGAACACACCTATGAAATCAGGTTTTACGAAAAGGACGGCACAAATCCGAATTTGGATGATGACAAAAGGAAAGAAGAAAAGTTTGCGGCTACCATGACTATTTTCGACAGGATAAAAAAATATCCGGGAGTTGAAAATGTATGCCTCTCCAGGGGAGCAGTACCTTTCGGAGGTGGGCGGATGGGCTCGAATTATATCATTGATGCCGATACCGTGGGTACTCAATTCAGGGTACGGTATGTCACTGCTGCTTTTTTCGATGTATTTAAGATAAAACCCGTGAGCGGAAAAGTATTTGAAACCGATTTCGAAAACTATGCTGAAGTAATTGTTGCCGGAGCCGAAAAAGGGATACTTAAAGACCGGCCTGTAAGTGAAGTAAAAACCGTTATGAATACATGGGAAGGCATGGGTAACATGGGCGACCCCAAGGTCAAAGGCAAAGAGCCGTTAAGAGTAATAGGAATCACTTCTCCATTAAAGGCTGCATTTTACGAGAAATATGAAATCTCTGTTTTCGAAAGGATGAAAAGGGAAAATATATGTGTAGCATGGAACAATGTGGCTATACGTGTAAGTCCCAACGCCGACAGCAAAGATTTTGCCGCCAGGTTTATGAAGGACATGAAAAGTCAGATTTCCGTCGACCGTTATTATCCCGTTTGGATGATTCCGGCACAGGAAGGTTTCGCCAGGATGAGACCGGGACAAATTGTTTCAAGCAATTTGAAAAGCATATTTGCTGTAACCGCTTTCCTGCTCATCAATATATTTTTGGGAATCATAGGTACATTCTGGTTTCTGACCCAAGCACGCCGTAACGAGATAGGGCTGCGCATTGCATTAGGTTCATCAAAGAGAAAAGTAGTGGGGATGATGGTTGCCGAAACCCTGATTATATTGTTTGCTACAAGTATTATCGCTACCATCATATGTTTTAACGTAAGTTTGACCGACTTCCTTCAAAAAATGGGGTTACCATTGATTGAAAGGTCTAAAGACGCTCCGGTCGACTATGTCCGCCATCTGGTCAATTACCTGTTAACATTTGGGGTGTTGACTGTTATTGCAATTGCAGCAGTCATATATCCTGCAAGGCAAGCGGCAAAAACACAGCCCGCCGAAACTTTACGTGATGAGTAAAATTCAGTTGATGATGATTGTTCTTGCGTCCTGCATTCATTTGCAGGCGCAGGATACGGTCGTACTGAGTTTGCCCGATGCCATACAAATCGGTACCGAAAATTCGGTGGATGCAGCCGTTGCCCGTAACGAATATACATCGGCTTACTGGGAATACCGTTCGTACAGAGCTGAGTTGTTGCCCGAAATAAGCATCGGCGCCACTTTGCCGTACTACTCCATGTCGTACAACTCTATTCAAAACCCTGCCGACGGTAGCTATACATATATCGAAAGTAATTTCAGCCGTATCGACGGCGGTTTTTCGGTATCGCAAACAGTGCCGTTTACGGGAGGGAAACTGTCTTTGTCGGGCAATTTAGAGCGGTTGCAGCAATACGGCAACAGCGCTACAACAAATTTCATGTCCAAACCATATTCATTGATATTGGAGCAACCGTTGGGCGGATATAACCACGAACGCTGGATGAGGCGGATAGAACCCGTTAAATTTAAAGAAGCAAAGCAAAAACTGGTCAGTAAAATGGAAGAAGTTGCGGGCATGGTTATTTACTATTACTTTAACTTGCTGTTGGCACGGATTAACCGCGATATTGCCGCGCAAAACCGCGACAATTCGGAAAAACTCTACCGCATTGCCGAAACCAAACGCGAAATAGGCCAACTTTCCGAAGCGGATCTGCTTCAACTGAAAGGCTCGCTTCTTAAAGCCGAATCGGCAGTCATCAGCGCCGAAGAAGCAATGAACGAAAGAATGCTTCAATTACGGTCGCAACTGCGTTTTGACGAAAAAACGTTTATCATTCCCGTGATGCCCGAAAATTTACCCGGCAATGTGCCATTGCTTGTTTATGAGCAAGTACGTGAACTAGCAACCGAAAACAATTCGTTTACACAAAACATACAGCGCAGGTTATTGGAAGCATCGCGCGACATCAGCAAAGCCAAAGCCGAACGATGGGATGTAAAACTGTTTGTATCATACGGGATGTCGGGCATCAACAGCTCGTTCCACGGGGCAATGAAACCTACCAGTTGGCGAAACGACAGATCGGTAAATATTGGGATAAGCGTGCCTGTCCTCGACTGGGGCAAACGCAAAGGCCAAATTGCAGTAGCAAGGGCAAATAAAGAGATACTGCAATCCAAAATAGAAAAGGAGCAAATGGATTTCAACCAGAACATAAATATCCTGGTAATGAATTTCAACGATCAGCCCAAAAAACTGTTGTTGGCAAAAGAAAATGACGAAATAGCTCAAAAAAGATATCAAATATCGGTTGACGCCTTTATCCTCGGCAAAACGGATGTTCTTAACTTAAACGATGCGCAGATTTCGAAAGATGAAGCCCGCCGCAACCATATCGATCAAATGTGGTCGCTCTGGTCGTATTACTACCAAATCAGAGGATTAACCCTGTATGATTTTGCGTTAAACCGTCCGTTAAGTATTTCGTATAATTTATAACATTAAATGAATTGTATCCCTGCATTAATGAATTGCACAGCTGCAACTAAGAATTACACATCTGCAATTAAGATTCGTACGACTGTAATTAAGAATTACATGACTACAATTAAAAATCGCACAGATGCAATTAAGAATTATACAACTATAATTAAGAATTACATGGCTGCAATTAAGAATCGCACAGATGCAATTAAGAATCGTATGACTATAATTAAGAATCACATGACTATAATTAAGAATCACATGACAGCAATTATGAATTATAATCAAGAGATGTCTCCACGCGCGTACGAGATACGAGTACGCGCGTGGAGACATCTTTAATTTCTTAACTAAACGACATTGAATTTTAATTAGTGAAAATTCGTGTAATTCGTGGACAAAAATTTAATTTTACGAAATAAAAAACCAGACCATGTCCCTTACCATTTTAATTTGCGACGACGATCCGGGTGTACGTTCCTCATTGTCATTGGTATTGAAACGTGCAGGATACAACCCTGTTTCGGCAGGCAATCCCGCCGAAGCTGTTGATTATGTCCGCAACAATACTCCCGGCCTGATACTGATGGATATGAACTACTCCAATTTAACATCAGGAGAAGAGGGGTTGGAATTACTGGCAAAAGTAAGGATTTTCGTACCCGATGTACCTGTGATACTTATTACGGCTTGGGGTTCCATCAATCTTGCGGTACGCGGCATACGTGCCGGAGCGTTCGATTTTATAACCAAACCCTGGGATAATGCAGCCCTGTTAAAAAACATTGAAGCTGCCATTGAACTGAATCGTATAAGCAAAGTAAACATCAATCCCGAACACACGCTATCAGGCGACGTTTTTTTACGCGAAAAAATTATCGGCAAGTCGCCATTGTTGATGCAGGTACTCAATACGGTTTCGCGCATTGCCCAAACAAACGTACCGGTTCTGATAACGGGTGAAAGCGGCACCGGAAAAGAACTTATTGCCGAGGCCATTCACCAGAACAGCAACCGTAAAAGAGGTCCGTTTGTGAAAGTAAACCTCGGCGGCATTTCCTCCTCATTGTTTGAAAGCGAGATGTTCGGGCATAAAAAAGGTGCATTTACCGATGCTCTGTTCGATCGGCAAGGGCGTTTCGAAATGGCAGACAAAGGCACTATTTTCCTGGATGAAATAGGCGAACTCGACTTGAGTTGCCAGGTAAAACTGCTCAGGGTATTGCAGGATCAAACATTCGAATCGTTGGGCGACAGCAGGACGAAACGGGTGGATACAAGAATTATTTGCGCCACTAACCGGAATTTACCTGAAATGGTGGCTGCGGGAACTTTCAGGGAAGATGTCTTTTACCGGATTAACCTTATAACCGTTCGTGTTCCCGCTTTGAGGGAACGAACCGACGATATACTGCCGCTTGTACGTTATTTTGCCGACAAGCAGGCGAAAGCAAACGGAATGGAAACACCGGAAATATCGGGAGCAGCATTGGAATATCTGAAAAAACTACCGTTTTACGGCAACATACGCGAATTGAAAAATCTTGTAGACCGGACTATTCTTGTATCGGGCAAACCATTGTTAACCGATGAGGATTTTAAACATCAACATATAGATATGCCCGAAAACCTCCATTTAAAGCCGGGGTCGATTTATTCATTGGACGAATCGGAAAAAACAATGATCATGAAAGCTATTAACCTTTACGGCGGGAATATGTCGAAAATTGCTGCTGTTTTAGGATTAAGCCGGCAGGCATTGTACCGCAGGATGGAGAAGTATAATATAACCTTCTAAAATCCTCCTGAAAATGACTTCAACCAGGTTGTTTTGGATATTAGCTTTTTTACTTTTCGGAGGTCTTATCGCCATAGGTATCATATTCGGTGATTTTGGTGAAAATAAGCTATTTCTGGGAATCATTGAAGGATTTGCTATCATAGCCATCATATTTACAATCGTTCTTTATCGTCGTTTAATTAAGCCATATAAGATTCTAATGAGCGGAATGGAATTGCTTAAAGAACAGGATTTCTCAACACGCTTGCGCCATGTAGGCAGTAATGAGGCTGATCAACTCATAGAAATATTCAACCTGATGATTAACCGGCTGCGGGAGGAGCGTTTGTCGGTAAGAGAAACCAACAAACTTTTAGATTTGCTTGTAAAAGCTTCGCCGCAAGGAATCATCATATTGGACTTTGATGATCGAATAACCGATATCAATCCTTCAGGACTTTCATTATTGAATATCAACAGCATTGGCGAAGCCAAAGGAAAACATTTGGATGAATTGCCCGGTGAGTTGGCTTCCCGTTTGGCGATGCTCAATTCGGGCGACAACATGGTTGTTAAAACTGCATCCATGTCTATTTACCGTTGCATCCGCAGTTCTTTTGTCGACAAAGGTTTTAATCATCCGTTTATTTTGGTTGAAGAACTTACCCGCGAATTGTTGAAAGTCGAAAAACAATCGTATGAAAATATCATACGTGTCATGTCGCACGAAGTAAACAACTCCATAGGAGCCATCAGCGCCACATTATAGCAATTGAATAAATTATATACTATCTTTGCGCAGCTAATCCCGTAAATCCTCAGTTTATGCCCGCCCCCTTATCCCTTGATCTTCGCAAGCGCATCATAGCCGCCAAATTGAAAGGCGACACAGAAGCCAAG
>JAVBSH010000150.1:0-12162 GCA_031547085.1 Bacteroidales bacterium | reverse complement strand
CTGACCGATCGAAAACTAATATCGCTGTGATGAATAAACATCAGTGCCATCTGAATGATTACCACGGGATAGCTGTGGTGTTTTAACTTTTCACCCGTTATGAATTGATCGCCGGTAGCAGGCTTTTTAAATAGGTTTGATTTTTTTTAATTCATGCTCCAATTTATCCGCTCTGCTTTTGTGAAAAGCAGACTTCCGCTTCCATTCATCAAGAGACAATTCCAATTATCTTAATTTTTTATTCAGTCTCTTAGTCACCTTGGATAGGGTGATCGCTTTTCCTTTCCATTCTGTTGAGTCCATATCTACAATTTATGGATACAAATTTACAAATATGGAACGAATTTTATTATTAATATTATCAAATTTTTTACACCCCACCCAGCAGGTTAGTCGTATTAACCTAAAAATACCAAAACCATGAATATGATCTCCAAAACCATTACTATTGTATTATTGGCTATCACGCTGACACCCGCCCGTGCCGAAGAAGGCATGTGGATACCCCTGTTGTTGGAGCAAACCCGTTACCATCGGATGAAAGAAATGGGCATGACGCTGACATCCGAAGATATTTACAGCATCAACCAATCGAGTCTGAAAGACGCCATTGTGCTGTTTGGCGGAGGCTGCACCGGAGTGGTAGTGTCACCGCAAGGCTTGTTATTTACCAACCATCATTGCGGCTACGGACAGGTGCAGGCGCATAGTTCGCTGGAACACGATTACCTGACCGACGGTTTCTGGGCTCATTCGTTCGAAGAAGAATTGCCCAATCCGGGATTGAGTGTCGCTTTCCTGCAACGTATGGAGGATGTGACAGTGCAGGTACTGAGAAACATCACACCTGACATGAACGAACGGCAACGTACCGACAGTATCCAACGCGCCATTTCGCGCATCCGCACAGCCAACACATCCAAAGGCAGTTACCGTGTGGATGTCAAGCCGTTGTACAAAGGGAACCAATATTTTATGTATGTTTATGAGATATACAAGGATATCCGGCTGGTAGGCGCACCACCGTCAGCCATCGGGAAGTTTGGGGGAGATACCGACAATTGGGTCTGGCCGCGCCATACAGGTGACTTCTGCATTTTTCGCATTTATGCCGGCAAAGACAACCAACCAGCCGATTATTCACCCGACAATATACCCTACCATCCCCGCCGGCATGTATCGGTGTCGGTTGCCGGCGTGCGGCAGGATGATTTTACCATGGTGTACGGCTATCCGGCAGCCACCGACGAGTATATCAGTTCATACGAACTAGATTATTTAGTGAACCGGAACTATCCGGCCCGGGTAGCCATGCGCACGCAACGCCTTGCTATTATGGATGGATACATGCAAGCTGACCGCGGCACACGTATACAATACGCTGCCAAATATGCCTCGGTGAGTAACGCCTGGAAAAAATGGCAGGGCGTCATCCGTGGCATTCAACGAGTCGACGGGATAGAGCAAAAACGCGTGTATGAGGAGGAATTCACCCGCCGTATGCAATCCAACCCGCTTTGGGCAAAAGATTATGGACAACTCCTGGGAGAAATCAGGCAAAACGTTGAAACATCCGCGCCGCTTAGCCAGGTGTCAGCCTACTATCCCGAAACCGTAACAGCCATAGAACTGGTTCGCTTTGCAGGACAATACGATGCTTTAATTACTGGTTTACAGGACACTCAATCGGAATTATCCGGCGATGCGTTGAATAAATTTCTCCGCACAGCGTCCGATTTCTATAAGGATTATGTCCCGGCAGTTGACCGCGATATTTTTGTTGCCATGATGAAGGCATATTATAACAATGTGCCGCCGGAATATCATTTTGGCGAGATGACGGCACAACTTCACAAATACAAAGATTCTTTCGAAAAATGGGCCGATGAAGCGTACAGGAATTCCGTTTTCCGTTCATATACTACATTGGAAGAAGCATTGACGCTTCACACAAAGAAAAGCAAAAAGCTTCTGGACAATGATCCTTTCCTGGCCATATACAAAAGCGGCAACAAAATGATGGACGAGAAGATACGCAAACCCGCTTTACTGTTAGCCAAGCAAGGTGACAGCCTGTCGCGCGTATACATGGCGGCACAGTTGCAGGCCGGCGCCGGAAAAGTATTCTACCCCGACGCTAACCATACCCTGCGCGTAGCTTTCGGCCGCGTGGAAGGGTATTCTCCCTCCGATGCGGTGGTTTATCTGCCCTACACCACGCTTGAAGGTATCATGGAAAAAGACAACCCGGATATTTATGATTATCAGGTCCCGCAAGTTTTGAAAACAGCTTACAAAAACCGGGACTACGGCCGGTATGCCGATGGAAAAACAGTCCCGGTGTGTTTCATTGCATCAAACCATACATCGGGAGGTAACTCGGGAAGTCCTGTCTTTAACGACAAAGGCGAACTTATCGGTCTCAACTTCGACCGCAATTGGGAAGGGACAATGAGCGATGTGCTCTACGATCCCGGTCAATGCCGCAATATTGTGGCCGATATCCGTTACATTCTTTTCGTCACCGAACAGGTATTTGGTATGAAACGAATCACAGACGAAATAACCTTCCGGTAAAAGCTGCATGCACAAAAACCTGCCGTAATAGTACCGTTGTACATGTCTTCAATACGCGACAATAAGGAAGGAAAGGCCGCATTTGTAAATATTTTTTCGATATATTGCATTGATTTTGGATTTAATTCGTAGTTTTGCACCCTGAATTTTGTGCAAGGTGAGTAACCAGGGATTGTATATCATATCATTTAAGGGCTTGTCGTTAGGCAGTCATGTGTTTGATTGGACAATCGGCGGCAGTTTTTTCGCTGCGTATGAAATGTCGGAAATCAATGATGCCTGCATCGATGTGCATTTGACTTTAGTGAAACATACGCGTTTCCTGGAACTCAATTTTGTGTTGGACGGATGGGCTGAGGTGAGTTGTGACAGGTGTCTGGACCCGTTGAAGCTTGACATCGCATCGGAAGCCCAATTGTATGTCAGGTTCGGCGATCAGGCCGGAGAAGACGATTCGGACGACAACGATGTGATTATTCTGCCGCACGGCGAAGATCAGTTGGACATAACCCAATACCTGTATGAGTATGCGCATCTGAGCCTTCCGATACGGAGGGTTCACCCGGACGATGCCAACGGCCATAGTACATGCAATGCGGAGATGATCCGTAAGCTAGAACAATACCTTGTGGAAGATAGCCCGGACAATTCTGTTTCCGATCCACGATGGGACGATTTAAAAGAAATCAGTGAAAATTAATATATAAAGAAATGCCAAATCCAAAACGTAGACATTCAAAACAAAGAAGGGACAAAAGAAGAACACATGACAAAGCAATAGTGCCCACTGTTGTGAAATGTTCCAATTGCTCAAGCTCGGTTTTATATCACAGGGTGTGTCCTTCTTGCGGTTATTACAGAGGTAAATTAGCCATCGAGAAAGAAGGCGCAGTAGCATAAGTCCAACCCTAAAGCTTCCTGATATGAAACATCCGTTGAAAAGATTTGCATTATGAAGATCGGTTTAGATGTCATGGGAGGCGATTTTGCTCCGGAAGTAACTGTACTCGGAGCCATTTCGGCGTATAACCACCTGCATGAAAATGCCCGTTTGGTACTGATTGGAGATGAAAAAGCAATTGTAAATATCTGCAAGCGCGAACAATTCGACCCGCAGCGTTTCGACATCGTCGATGCACCCGACACCATCCACATGGGCGATCATCCGTCCAAAGCATTTGGCCAGAAAACACGTTCCAGCATATATGTCGGTTACGAATGGTTAAGTGCAGGTAAAATGGATGCATTTGCCAGTGCAGGGAGTACCGGCGCCATGATGGTCGGAGCAATGTACACGGTCAAATCCATACCGGGGATACTTCGTCCCGGTATCGCTGTGGCCACGCCACGCGCCGACGGAGGTATTAATGTATTGATCGATGTAGGCCTCAACCCTGACTGCAAACCTGATGTGTTATACCAATACGGGTTATTAGGATCGCTGTATGCCGAGTTTGTATATAATATACCCAATCCGCGTGTAGCCTTACTCAACATAGGCGCCGAAGCTGAAAAGGGTGACCTGCTTACCAAATCGGCACATCCATTGATGGCAGCATCCAAGGATTATAATTTTATCGGCAATGTGGAAGGCCACGAAATCTTTCAGGATAAAGCCGATGTGATTGTATGCGACGGGTTTGTGGGTAATGTATTGCTGAAAGCGGCAGAAGGATTCAGCCATATCGTCAAGCTACGGGGAAACAAAGATGATTTTTTTGAGTCATTTAATCCCGACAATTATGGAGGAACGCCTGTGCTGGGTATTAATTCGAATGTAATTATCGGTCATGGGGCATCCAACAGCACTGCCATCAAGAACATGATCCTGCTGACGCAGGATGTGATCCAAGCCGATTTACCATCCAAAATTAAAAAGTATTTTACATCCAACGATGAGTGATATTAGAGCAGCCATCAAGGGGATTGATGTATTTCTTCCCGAGTACCGATTGACCAATGATGAATTGAGTACGATGGTTGACACTTCCGACGAGTGGATCATGCAACGCGTCGGGATCAAGGAAAGAAGAATCCTCAAAGGGGAGGGACTGGCCACATCAGATATGATGGCTGAAGCCGCGAAAAAGCTTCTGGCAAAGACCAATACTTCGCCCGACGAAATAGACCTCGTGATTGCGGCAACCAATACGCCTGATATGTTGTTCCCGGCCACTGCTTGCATTGTCTGCGACAAGGTGGGAATACACAATGCATGGGGATTCGATTTGCTGGCCGCTTGTTCCGGGTTTCTTTTTGCACTCGAAACAGTGAGTAAGTTCGTAGAATCGGGACAGTACAAGAAAGTATTGCTGCTGGCCGGTGACAAGATGTCGTCGATCACCGATTATACCGACCGTAATACCTGTCCGCTCTTTGGCGATGCCGCTACGGCATTGTTGATAGAGCCTACAACGGAAGATGTAGGTGTAGTGGATCACATTTTCCATGTGGACGGCGTAGGACGTCACCACTTGTACCTGAAAGCAGGTGGATCGCAATATCCGGCCACGCACGAAACGGTAGATAACCGCTGGCACTATACGCACCAGGACGGAAAAACCGTTTTCAAATTTGCAGTATCGCGTATGGCCGATTCGGCTGTTGAGTTGATGACACGCCATCATATCGCACCCGAAGAATTGGCGTATCTTGTACCTCATCAGGCCAACCTGCGCATCATCGATGCGGTAGGTCGGCGGATGGAGTTAGCTCCCGAAAAAGTGATGGTGAACATTGAAAAATACGGGAATACCACAGCGGCAACAATTCCATTGTGTCTGTACGAATGGGAAAACAAGCTCAAAAAAGGCGATAAGTTGATACTGGTAGCTTTTGGCGGCGGGTTTACATGGGGAGCGCTTTACCTGAAATGGGCGTATTAATTTTTGATTTTTGATTGATAATTTTTGATTAAAGAAATTACGAATCAATATTTTTAGTAATTGAAAATTGAAAATACACATGCGGACGTGGCGTAATTGGTAGCCGTGCCAGACTTAGGATCTGGTGCCGAAAGGCGTGGGGGTTCGAGTCCCTTCGTCCGCACTTTCAACAACCTATTTGGCCAAACCAGATAGGTTGTTTCTTTTAATCAATGCCACAATTGATCATCATTTTACCTGTTCATTGTTTAATTTTCGAAAAAATCGCCTGTTTGCATTATATAATTGGTTTTTCTACCCTTCGCGGCATAATATTTGAACACTTCTTTCGTTCATCAAAGTACTTCGCCAGTGATGATTGGCGGCCATCATCAAAAACCAACCAATTGATATGAAGTATATCGGCATTTTGATCCTGTTTTGTTTGTCTGTGCTCACAGCGCAGGCACAGGATATTGATGCCGTGCTACATGCGGCCGATTCGTTGAGCGCCCAACCCGAAAAGGCGGTGGTAATACTTAACCAGGCGTTAACCACCAATCCCGATTCGGAAGAATTGTTGAAAGTTCGTGCCGAAGCTTATGAAAACCTGAAACAATACGATAAAGCAGTCGCCGATTACAAAAAGTTAGCACAAATGTCGTCCGACGAAGAGAACCTTTGGTATTTGCTCGGACGCAATCAATATAAAAACGGCCAGTTGCAGGATGCCCTGAAAAGCCTGAACCACGCCACCAAACTCAATTCGAAATATTTGCCCGCTTTCCACACCAAGATACAGGTGTTGCTGCAACTCAACAAAAACGAGGCGGCATTGGAAGTGAGCGACTCCACGTTGATGGTAGGCGAAACGGCCACGAACTATTTCCTCCTGGGGGAAGTATACAGTAGGCTGAATTCGTTGCAAAAAGCCACTTGGGCATACGATAAAGCCACCAAGATCGACAAGGGGTATATCGAAGCGTATATTGCGCTGGCCGACATTGCCGCCAACACCAACAAAACCAATGAGACCCTGGCAGCCGCCGACGCTGCTTTAGGCATTGATCCCGATTCGAAAGAAGCATTCATAGCCCGTAGCCGGGGATTTGCACTGGCGAAGAATTATACCGATGCCATTGATGATGCGTCATATGTCATCAAACTTGATCCTGACAACGTCAATGCACTTTATTGGCGAGGTACATATTACAAGGACACCAACAAACCACAGGAAGCGATCAAGGATTTTGAACAAGTATTGAAACTCCAACCCACTAACTGGAAGACTTTGGCAGGACGTGCAGATGCTTCTGCCAAGGCGGGCGATAAGAAGACGGCTTTGTCAGGTTATCAGCAGTTGTTATCCACAGCGGCTGATTATCCTGAGAAAGATGCCATCACCCAGTTGGCGAACCAACAGATTTTCGAACTGAACCGCGAAACCCGTGCGCCGACATTGTCGTTGACTGATCCCAAACCAGACAGTTTCAATCTGGATGTGCCCGACAATCAGAAGTCTATCACCATCAAAGGAAAAATTACCGACGAAAGCCCTATCAAGGAATTGACTGTCAACGGGCAGAAAGTACCGGTAACCCCTGTAGGAAACGATTTCGAATTTGCAGCGGTAGTGAAGTTGGAAAATGTGCAGGAAGTTCAGATCGAAGTGTCTGATGTATACAATAATATCAACAAGGTGGCTTACCAGTTGGTAAGGAATGAAACCGGTAAACCGCAGATAGCGTTGTTCACTCCTAAATCTTCCGAGAATGGCGTCATCACGTTGGCTCAGGATAACGGTGCAACATTGTATATCGAAGGTAAAGTGACGGATGAAAGTTCAATTTCCTCCATCATGGTAGACGGCAAAGCCGTGGATTTCGACCACGAAGCCGATAATCCGGCTTTTTCGGCAGTTGTCAACATTGATAATAAAACCCGTTTCTCCATCGCTGTGACTGATCGTTACGGAAATACCACCGAACAAACCTACACCCTTGAAAAGATAGCAACGGCTGCAACGGGAACCGATTCACCGGCAAACACTAAGGTTCCGGCAATTGAACAGGCATCCCAATAAGTAATTGAGAGTTGAAAATTGAGAATTAATGTCCGTCTAATCAGGTGGGCAAAACACATAAAATCAAAAATAAACAGCAATATCAAAATGTCGATTATTTACTCGAGCGTACTCAAAAAAACGAAAAGATGACATTGACAGAGCAGCTTCTTCGGGCTTACCACAACGACTTAAATGAACAGGAAAAACTGATTTTGCGTGTTTCGGCATACAGCCTCTTACCCGTTTCCCTTTACAGCCTCAACCGGATTTTGGGTGTCAGGATGACAACGGGTGATATATCCAAAAATTTCAAGGCTTTGCAGACGAAGGGATTGCTGCAAAACAAGGGTGCGGAAGCTATCGTCCATAAGAAGATAACGTTGACCATATTAGCTGATGCTTTAAGTGACAGTGAATTTGTTAAAAATATCATTCCTGATATTCAAAAGATTGAGTCGTTTTACTTTTTGACTGAGACACCATACGGGCATTTACGGAACCTTTTCGTTGCATATTACCAGAAACAGGCGATGGAGAATGTAACCATCAGGGCGCAGCACCATACGGTATCTTATTTCGATTACCTGAAACCTGTTGCCGGTTATACCGAATTTGAGTGGTTATTCCGTGCATTAGGCGAAAGGAACTTATACGCGATGCTCAACAGCAACCTGGTGGATATCCATGCCGATTTGCAGCCGATGTCGGGAATTATAGATTTCGACCAGAAACTGAAAAATATCTCCGGTTTGCTCACCGACGGGAAGTCGAGCCCGATGATTTTGGCAAATTGCATCATGCTCGACGGCAAATTCGAGCAAATGAAAACGCATGTGGCGTTGATCCCCGAAAAATTTCAGGATTCATTGCTTCCGGCAGGTATTCATGCCCTCTATAAAGGCAATGCAGCATTTGCCTATCAAGTAATGGACAAAACGATGGCTTCGAAAAAACGGTCGGAGATGTTTGTCAATTACGAAATCTTTTATGCCGGGTATTACATTCTGTCGCTGCTGGGGATGGAATCGGAACAATATACGCCCGACGCGCAAAAGATGCTGGCGAAAGACGTTTCCAATTCGCGTTTTTCGAATATTATCGCTTCCGCGATGCTCAACCATGCGCTTGGTAAGAATAAAGAAGCGGATGAAGCTATTGCGCGGGCCGATTATTTTTCCTCGTCGGTGAGCAGCATGGAACAGGTTTTTCTCTTTATTGCCGCATGTTATAACGAATATGTGCTCAATACCAGGTATGTGCCGATTGGCGAAACGCTGTTCGATAAAACCTTGAATAACGGATATAAGCTTCTGGCGCTCGAACTCGCTTTCGCCTTGACAAAAATGTTCCAGTCCAAAGAGTTTGAAAATCGCTATATCGCTCTTTCCAACGAATTGGGGCTGGTTGCTATCCTTTCGCGCAAACAACGCCTCGAAAGTTGGGAACTTTCGTTGAACAACCTGTTGGGTGTAATGTCATTGATTACGCCGGATACAAAATCGAAAACCGATAAGGTTACGCGCGTCATTTATTTTATCGATCCTGTGAAACGGGTGGTGCAACCGACGCTGCAAACCGCGACAGCAACCGGCGGGTGGACAAAAGGCCGCAATATTTCCTTGAAACGCCTGAAAGCAATGGATGTGGAAGGAATGACCGATCAGGACCGCCGTATTGCCGAAACCCTCAAGGTCCCGCAAAGTTATTACGGCTGGGGCAACGAAAGCGAAGTCTATTTTTCTGACGATGTCTGGCCTGCTTTGACAGGACATCCTTATCTGTTCATGACTAGCAACCCCGAGATCCCTGTGGAACTTATCAAATCGCAACCCACAGTCATTATCGAAGAAACTGGAAATGGCTTTGTGTTGAAGGCCGACATTGACCCCGGCGATGATAAATTTGTGATCCATAAGGAAACCAATACCCGCTATAAGCTGATCAATATCGATACCCGCCAACGAGCCATCCTGCAAGCCATTAACCAGGGTTCGCTGGTAATTCCATCCGAAGGGAAAGAAAAATTAGTGCAAGCACTTGACGGCTTGAGCGGTTTCTTCACCATTCATTCCGACTTACTGGAAACCCGGCAAGGGGTACGCACCATCGAGGGCGATTCACGCATCCGCATTCAACTCCTGCCATTGGGCAATTCGTTAAAAGCCGAGCTGTTCGTAAAACCGTTCGGATCAATTCCGCCCTATTGCAAACCGGGTGTCGGCGGGCAAAACATCATCGGTATGGTGGATGACGAACGTTGTCATGTAAGCCGCGACCTGAAGGCAGAAAAACGTTATGCAGATGCCATCCTGCAAGAAATACAACAAGATACCAGTATTGACACATCCCAGGAACCGATTGTTTTTGAGGATCCGAAAGACAGCCTCTATCTCCTCGAAATACTTGCCAAACACCAGGATATTGCCATTGTAGAGTGGCCCGAAGGAGCACGGTTCAAGGTCAAGCGGTCGGTATCGATGAGCCAGGTGAACATGGAGGTGAAAGGTGTCAATTATTGGTTTGAAGTGGATGGTAGCCTGCAAGTAGACGAAAATACAGTTTTGTCGCTTAAACAATTGCTCGAACTGAACGCAATGTCGCACGGACGGTTTATCGAACTGGGCGAAGGTGAATTCCTCTCCCTGAGCAACGACCTGAAAAAACGCTTAGACGAGTTGCAGGCTTATACTGACATTACAGGCGAACATATGAAGATGAGCCGATTTGCTTCCATGTCGCTCATGGAAGTATTCGGACAGGCCGGTTCGTTTAAAGGTGACAGTAAATGGACTGAATTCCAGAAACAACTGTCAGACGCCAAGGAAATACGCCCGAAAGTGCCGAAAACATTGCAAGCAGAACTTCGTCCTTATCAGGAAGAAGGCTTCCAGTGGATGATGCGGCTTTCCGAATGGGGCGCCGGAGCCTGCCTGGCTGATGATATGGGTCTGGGCAAAACAGTGCAGGCTTTGACATTGCTGTTATGCCGCGCCAACAAAGGAGCCTCGCTGGTGATTTGTCCGGCATCGGTAGTACCTAACTGGGTAAGCGAAACCAACCGCTTCGCTCCTACCCTGAACGTTGTGCTTCTTACCCCGGCCAACCGCAAGGAAGCGCTCGAAAAAGCGGATGCTTTCGACTTGGTGATCACGACTTATGGTCTTTTACAGTCTGAAGATGAGCTATTTGCAAAGGAGCAATGGGCGACGGTGATCCTCGACGAGGCACACGCTATCAAGAATTACAATACCAAGACCTCCAAGGCGGCCATGAGCCTGAATGCCGGGTTCCGCCTGGCGATGACAGGTACCCCCGTACAAAACCATTTAGGTGAAGTATGGAATCTGTTCCATTTCATCAATCCCGGCTTGTTGGGCTCTATGCTGCAATTCAATGACCGTTTCGTAAAGACCGGTGAAATAGGCAGCAAACGTCTCAGAAAGTTGGTGGCACCCTTTATCCTGCGCCGTACCAAAAATAATGTACTTGAAGAACTACCGCCAAAAACGGAAATTGTCAAACAGGTAGAGTTGTCGGACAGTGAACGCATATTTTATGAAGCCATACGTCGACAGGCTATCGAAAACCTGCAACAGGCAAAAGGCCCTGCCGGACAGCAACATGTCAGGGCATTGGCCGAGATCACACGTCTGCGGCTGGCATGCTGCAACCCGGCACTGGTGGAACCTGACGTAAAAATATCCTCATCCAAACTGGCCACTTTTATGGAGATTGTGGAGGAACTGCGCAACAATAATCACCGGGCGCTTGTGTTCAGTCAGTTCGTAAAACATTTGAATGTAGTACGTAATGAACTGGATGATAAAAAAATTAGATATAAGTATTTGGATGGCGCCACAACATTGGCTGAGCGCGAACGGAATGTCCGTGATTTTCAGGCGGGCGAAGGCGAACTTTTTCTTATCAGCTTGAAAGCAGGCGGCTTAGGACTAAACCTGACCGCTGCCGATTATGTGATCCACCTCGACCCCTGGTGGAACCCGGCCATTGAAGACCAGGCATCCGACCGTGCCCACCGAATCGGACAAAAACGTCCTATTACCATTTATCGGTTGGTGGCACAACAAACCATCGAGGAAAAAATTATCCAACTGCACCATACCAAACGCGACATTGCTGATAAGCTCCTCGAAGGCGCCGACGCACCGGGTAAATTATCAACAGATGAGCTACTCAAGTTGATCATGGAGGAATAAACCTGTTGCTTTAGCAGATTTAGTAGGAAAAACCTACCGGGTTTAAAAAACCCAGCAGGTTATATAGATTACAATTATTTCTTTTTCAGTTCGTCAATATAACCGTTGAACGATATACTTTGGCGGGTTTCGTCATTTACCCCCGACTTTGACGGTTTGATTTTACAAAAACATGATTATCAATCAAGTGTATTTTCATGAGGGCACTACACTTTTCACTGGGGGTTGGTCAGCCTGAAAGGCGCCACCTGCCGGTGCTTATGCATCGTGTCATACATTTTTAACCCACATTGCAATCCCTACCCCGTATCTCTCTGCAAATCAAATTTGCGGTGATTCCCTTTATCATTTTTGGGCACTACGGATTTTTTACGGATGAAAGGCGCCGGTTCCAGCTTCAGGGCATCGTATATCAGAGCCACTTTGGGCTCCGGTTTTG
>JAVBSH010000102.1:0-17088 GCA_031547085.1 Bacteroidales bacterium | reverse complement strand
GCAGCTCATTGAACTCATCCACCGTATAACCGGTCATCGCTAAAAAGCGACCGGGCTTGGTTTGCCAGTCTCGATATTTCATGATACAAAGGTACGCAGGTGCGCGCAGATATAAAATTAATTTGACATAATCTCTAATATTAATAAAATCATGAGAAGCTTTTTTATCGTAATGTTTTGTTTCTGCATGTTCACTGCGCATGCACAACACCAACTCACCGGAACTGTGAAAAGCCAGGCTGACGGCTCGCCTGTACCTTATGCTACCGCCGCCCTGCTGCGTCCTGATTCGAGTATGGTTACGGGCGTTACGACCAGCGACGCCGGGCGTTTTGTATTCGAAAACGTGAATGCAGGCAACTACTTGCTACAAATATCCTTTATCGGTTACCAAAAGGAATACCGGACGGTAAACGTGCCGGCGCAAAGCGAGTTGGGAGAGATCACCCTTTCAGAAAGCGTTAATAAACTGAAAGAAGTGGTGGTGGAAGGCCGCCGTGCATTGGTAGAACCCAAACTCGACCGCATAGTGGTGAATGTGGCCGGTAACATCATCACTGCGGGCCTCAATATAAATGATTTGTTAAAACAGTTGCCGGGCTTGGTGGTTGACCAAAATGGAAATGTGAAACTCAACGGGCGGGATGCGACTGTATATATTGATGGCCGGCCAACTCGCCTGCCTGCCGAACAAGTGGCTCAAATGCTCAACGGTATGATGGGCGATGTGGTGGACCGCGTGGAACTGATCGACAATCCGCCGTCGCGCTACGAAGCGGGCTTGAGTTCGGCTATTGTCAATATACGTCTGAAACGCGATGCTTCGCTGGGTATTAATGGTACGGTACAGGCCGGGATTGGTTTTACAGAGTATGATTTCGTATCGCGCGGAGGTTCGAATTTAAACTACCGTTCCAAAAAACTAAATATTTTTGGGAATTATGGATACAGTAATGTCCCGGAATATACCGAACTTTACCAAAAGAGGAATTACAGAAGCGAAATCCCGATTACTTATGACCAATATACTCAGTTACGCACACCAAACCCTACCCATACCCTGCGTGCAGGTATTGACTGGTTCGTTTCTCCCAAACAAACTATTGGATTTTTGTTTACTGGAATATACAATAGAAGTGAAGGCGATATGGCCGCTAAAGCTGATGTCGTACAGACAGGCGGCTCTAAAATTGATTCGACAGAACTTTCTGATTCGTGGCTGACCAATAAATACAGTGCGCAAATGTATAATCTGAATTACCGGTTGGCTGGGAACAAAGGCGAAGAACTGACGGCAGACTTGGACTATGGTCACGTCTACAGCCACAGATGGCAGGATATGCATAGCCGTTATATGGATACAGATGGTAGTGAACGGCGTTTACCTACTGAGTTTCAATATAGGGGCCCGCGAAATATTGAAATTCTCTCGCTGAAACTGGATTATGTGAAACCTTTTTCGGAAAAATCGAAGATGGAAGCGGGCATTAAAACCGGTCAGACCGTTACAGATAACGAAATCAGATATGAAAACCTGTATGATGGAAAGTGGGAGGAAGATCACAACCAAAGTAATAATTTCAAATATACAGAACAGGTTTCAGCTACTTATGCAACGTACAGTCAAAAGTTTGGTAAATTTGCAGCAATGGCGGGTCTACGCACTGAATACACATCCATCAAAGGCGAATCGCCCACTATGGATACCACCTTTACACACAGATATTTAGACTGATTCCCGAGCATTTACCTGCAATACAAAATCAACGACAAGCAGGGGTTGAACCTATCGTACTCCCGGAAAATTAACAGACCGGGTTACAGCCTGTTGAATCCGTTCAGCACATACATTGATGCGTTTTCTTATGTAAGTGGCAATCCCGATCTGATACCATTTTATCGCAATACGATAGCATTAAGGTATAATATCGGCGGGTATTCTGCAAACTTAAGTTACAGCGTCATTAATAATTTCATTGATAATGATTATGTATTGGATAACGTAAATCACACGACAAGTTTTATCCCCAGAAACACAGGAAAATGGCAAGGGTTAACGTTAGGCGTATATGCCCCCATACGAGTTGTTAAATGGTACTCCCTTAACGTCTATGCTGAGGGCCAATATTCTATGACTGATAAACATTTCAGTAGCGAACGGTTTGAAAATGATTTTTTTGGAAATTATATGAGTTTGCAACACGTTTTCACCATTTTACCAACCTTAAGGGCTAATATACAGATGATATGGAGAAATGTCCCTTGGGATGGAATTGTACAAACTAATGCCACTTGGGTTATGAATGCCCAAATAGAGAAATCCTTTTTTGACAAACGCTTGAGTTTGACCGTATCTTGCGATGATATATTCAGTACGATGGCATATCGCGGGAATATCAATTTCGGAAACATAAATCAATCCATAAAAGAAACCTATAGTGGGCGGCAAATCTTACTCACCGCCCGTTACAGTTTCGGTTCGCAAAAGATCCGCGGCGCACGCAATCGCAGTGTCGGCATCGAAGATGAAATGGGACGGACAAAATAAACCAAACGTCCTAATGTTCGCTACAACTTCGGCTCATAAAAGGTTTGTGAGGGCACATAATCGCATCAATACGGTTTGTATTCGGTATTCATCACATTCAGTGTTTCAGGTATCCACACCCGGTAACGGATACCGGGTTGCCATGTATTACCTGCCGAAGCGAAATCACAGAAATGTACCTGGCGTGGTTGCCGGCCTTCACCTTCGAGGTCGGTACCCAACACCAGCGGCGCGGTAAAAGCCATCCAGATTCCCGAAGGTTTGTCGGTTGCAGGCGATAACTCCACATAACCGTCTTTTTCGACAATACGTGCTGTTTCGTCCACAAAACCATCGCCGAAACGGGTATCGCGTGCCAATACTACCGGCCCCTTGACGATGGTAGCATATCCGTTTTCCTTAGTAATCCGGGCACGGACATCCAGATTCAGGGTGATGATATCACCTTTCTTCCATGTACGGTTGATATTGTAATACGTTCCTGCCGAGACACCATCGAATTTTTCGCCGTTCACCGACACGCTGTTCTCCTTGCTCCATGCGGGAATACGCAATGCCACGGCAAACATTTCGGGTTTGGCAGATTCCACCTCTATGGTGATTTTTCCATCGGCAGGGTAAGCGGTTTGTTGCCTGAGGCTTACTTTTGTCTTTTTATCAAAGGCTATATCCGTTTCCAACCCGGTATACAGGTTCACATATATTTCGCGTCCCGATTGCATGACGGCAAACTGGGGCAATAAAGCAAAACCGCGCGGCCCGTTAGCGTTGCAGCAATTGATATGCATGCGGCATTGTTCTTCACCCGGGTGACGTTGTCCTTCAAGCGGGCTGTACTTAGCTATTTGCGACGCATCGTCCTTCATGGAGGCCAGTAGTGCATTGTAGGCAGTGGTTTCCATCTGGTCGGCATAAACCGGGTTTCCTGTCAGGCACAACAATGTTTGGCACAGTTTCATCCAAGTCATCGTCACGCAGGTTTCCATGGTGTGGTAGGTAGGACGTGTCTGTTGCGGACGGCCGTGGTACCAGCATTCGAAAGCGCTTCCCGAACCGGCTACATTGATCTCGGTGTCGATGATGCTACGGACAGTTTTTTCTAACGCCGATAGGTAACGTGGCTCGCTGGTAACCTTGTATAGCTCGAGCAAACCTTCATAACACGACATCATTTCATAAGCCTTCTGCCCGTTATATGGACTAAACCACGATTGTTGCATGTTTTTCGGATGTGGAAAACGGTCGGCTACCGGGACACCGGCTTCGGCCTTACTGATCAGTCGCGGACCGGCATCGGTCTCCCATTGGGAAACGATGTATTTGGCAAAGTCGAGATATCGGGCTTCACCCGTGCGGCGGTAGAGAAACATGACCGGTTCAAGTACACTACTACTGGCCATTCCGAAATAATTTCCGGTGGTAACGATATTGATTTTACCGGGCCCGACCTGTGTCATCAAGTGGTCCGCCACGCGACGGGCGGCATCCAGCACTTTCTTATCGCCTGTCAGGTCGTAGTATGCAAGTAATCCTAGCATTGAATACTTGCGTCCCCAAACATCCCATTGTTGCAATTGCGCCTCCTCGGAATAATTGCCGATGTAACCGTTCGGCAACTGCGAACCCAATAATCCGTTGATGCCCGATTTAATGGAATCGAGTAATACCGGGTCGTTCGTATAGCGGTATGACAGCACCGCCCCAAGCAGCCACTTCCCAAGGAATTCGCTCTGCCAGGCGCGTGTTTCGGTTTTGTTATAAAACGGCTGCACTAAATGGTTAACATCCTGGCCTTTCACACGACGTTCGATACATGCATGAACTTTTTCACCCAGATGACCGGTTATTTTAATGGCGGCCGGATCACCGTTCTGTATGGCATCGGGTAAAGATGCGGGAAGCGGTTGCTTTTTCTGTGCATCGCTTCCGAAGGAACAACAAAACAGAATGACAATACTTGTCAACAATTTGATACTAAGCCTGTAATAATCTATTTTTGTCACCATGATGATGTGTGATTTTTGTTTGATTTTTCAAAATTTATTTCTCCCAAAGATAGTAAAGTTCTGAAATGATGAGACGACCATTGAATTTTTGGCAACTTTTGGATTTTGTCTTATTGATGCGTGTATGAGTGATGAAGACAAAATAATTTACTCATTTGACAGGATTAACATGATTTACAAGATGCTGATAATCTTGTAAATCATGTTAATCCTGTCAAAAAAAGATGAGAATGTTATTTTGTCATTGTTCCTGAAATGAAGCCTTGGCAGATATTTTGTAGTAATAGCCGGACAAAATATCTGCCAAAAAACACCATGGAAAATATAAATCAAATAACAGAAATTTCAAATCGTAATCTCGAAAAGGCATTACAAATTATTGAAGAACTTCAGATTGAAGAAATTTGGAAGGCATCAGGTTCTGTTTGTTATCTGGTCGGTTCTGTAAAAACACGCCTTTTGGTAGAACATTTGGACATTGATTTTCATGTTTATTCGAATGACTTTTCCATTACTAAAAGTTTCAAAGCTATATCCAAGATTTGCGAAAACCCGAAAATAACGGATGTGGTTTACAAAAACCTTATGAAAGCCGAAGATATGTGTCTGGAATGGCATCTCTCTTACGAAGAAACCCCATTCCGCATCTGGACCATTGATATTATCCACATCATGAACGAATCGCCTTATGCGGGAATGATTGAAAGGGTGACCGGTAAGATCAATGCAGTGATGACGGACAAATGGAGGAATGCGATTCTAAAAATCAAATGGGAAAGCAGCCGGAAAAACGAAAAAGTTATCGGGATAGAAGTTTATCAAGCGGTTATTGACGACGGAGTTGAAACTTATGACGATTTTAAAACATGGGAAATGAATAGAAAAAGTACAGGAATATCTTTGTGGGAGCCTAAATAAACTGATGTTTTTTATAAAACAATAAAATTGCAAAACGCTTTTTATCAACGCAATACTCTTCTTAACAATTTCTTAACATTAACTTTACAATATCTTAATCACCCTATAGTTGCTTGGTGCGATGTTATCCGTACATTTGTCGGCGAAAATTAAATGCCAGGTAATACCTTTTATTCATGAAAATCAATAGTATATTCAGTAATTTTACTCCCAAAGATACTAAATTTATACCTTTACTCAAGGAAACTGCATCCATTCTGGTGGAGTCTTCTATTCTTCTTGAGATGCTCTATACATCGGGTAAACGTCGTAAGGAACTGTGTCAGCAGATCAAGGCCGAAGAAATTAAAGGTGACAAAGTGACAGGACGTATCTCTAAGGCGCTCAACGAAACGTTTATTACGCCGTTCGACCGTGAGGATATCCACGCCTTGGCCGATGAAATGGACGATGCGATTGACTGCATCAACCGTTCGGCACAAAAGGTACTGCTGTATTCACCCGAGAACTTGCCCAAGAGTACGGTCAAATTAGCCGGTATTACCCGCAAATCTGCAGAGCTTTTACAGGATGCGGTGAATGAACTGCCAAAACTTAAAAAGAATGATCAACAGGTACGTAAATGCTGCAAGGAGATCAAGAAGCTCGAAGAGGCAGCCGATGACGTGTACGAAGACGGAATCATGACACTTTTCAAGGAGGAAAAGAATATCATAGAACTAATTAAATTAAAGGAGATTATCCAGGAATTGGAAATGTCGGTCAATAAAATCAATACTGTTGGCAAAGTATTAAAAACGATTATTGTTAAATATGCCTAAAATAATTGAGAATTGATAATTGAGAATTGAAAATGGACGCCCGCCTGAATGACATAGTTGGGCAGGCAAAGCACATTAAATCAACTCTCAATCCTTAATTCTCAACTCTCAATTTTCAATTGTTATGATTCTTCTTATCATTGTTATTGCATTAGCCATTATTTTTGACTTCATTAATGGTTTCCACGATGCGGCCAATTCCATTGCCACTATTGTATCCACACGGGTACTGACGCCATTCCAGGCTGTATTGTGGGCGGCCTCGTTCAATTTCATCGCTTTCTTTTTTGCTAAATACGTTATTGGCGAGTTTGGAATCGCCAATACAGTGTCCAAGGTGGTGTGGGAACAGTTCATTACACTGCCGATTATCTTGTCGGGACTTGTGGCGGCCATTTCGTGGAACCTGCTCACCTGGTGGCTGGGTATCCCTTCGTCATCGAGTCACACGCTTATTGGCGGTTTTGCGGGTGCTGCCATTTGTGCTGCCGGTTTCCAGTCCATTCATGCGGGGGTGATCATCAAAATCGCTTCATTTATTGTATTGGCACCGCTTATTGGGATGATCGTGTCGTCCATAATCACCATCGGGGTGCTTTGGGGATTCCGTAAAATGAATGCCCGGCACGCCGAGAATGTTTTCCGTAAGATGCAGTTGGTGTCGTCGGGGTTGTTCAGCCTTGGCCACGGCCTTAACGATTCGCAGAAAGTAATGGGTATCATTGCCACAGCTTTGATTGCTACAGGACATATTGATTCCATTGAGAATATGTCCGACTGGGTTCCCCTGACCTGTTTCAGCGCCATTGCCTTGGGGACGATGATGGGCGGTTGGAAAATTGTGAAGACGATGGGTACCAAAATTACCAAAGTAACCGCGCTGGAAGGCGTATGTGCCGAAACCGCCGGCGCTTTGACGCTGTTTCTCACCGAAATACTCAAAATCCCAGTAAGTACCACGCATACTATTACAGGGGCCATTATGGGCGTAGGCGCAGTAAAAAGGTTTTCGGCAGTTCGCTGGGGTGTTACTATTAATCTGCTTTGGGCATGGATACTAACGATACCTGTTAGCGCTGTGTTAGCAGCATTGGTATACTTGTTGGTAAATGCGATTGGAATTTAAAAACAAAATATGACAAAGATTATATTAAATTATAAATTTAGTATTAATTTAATAATATATTGAGTTTGAAATATCTATTCGTCATCATAAATATAATCTTATCAAAAAGTCTTAATTTATAGGAGGTAACTAACAATTGTGGCATACATTTTGTTCGTTACTTTGCTGAAGAAAATTAAAATTTATTCTTAGTCGTATTTAGACCATGATACGTGCTTCATATATATTCCTGTTTTCATTAGCCACGGCATTTCTGTTCCATGCGAACGGTACGGGTTTGGCTATGAAAAGTGATATTGTGACGACAGAACAATCAAGTGCGATTAGCAACGGAACAGACTACCTGAATCAGGATAACTCTCCTTTCCTTTTTGTATACTGGGATGAACGAGTGCGGACAACTTTAACAGAGTTTCGCGAACAGAACAGGCAACCGTCAAGGGTTAGCATTCAATTATTGAGGCATTTGCCTCCATCATATAAATGTATCACAGATCTGGGCAATGCTTGGTTTTTATCTGCAGAGTATTCTCCTACAGTAACAGAAAATTATATTGTTACTCTGCGTAAATTCAGGATTTAGTTCACTACATTTCTCCCCTTTTCAAATCCAAGAAGGTTTCCATTATTATATGTATATGGAAACAAAAATTACATGTTCTTAAAAATTTATTGATTTGGTTCATTCGAACGATTGATAATCAAATGATTTGATATTCGTTAAATATCAGTACTGAACTATCAAGGCCATTAATGTCTGGTAGATCGTGCAGGTAATATTGTTTGATCAATCTTCGTGTTAGCCAAAGTTGCCAGAATCAAGAATTACAATGAGTTTATCTTCAAACAAAGTCATACTTATTGTGTCTATAAAAACGGTATTATAATGGCATCAAAATCAATCGGGGTTTGATCCCCAGTTAATTATTGTTTTTATAATTGGCAGCATTCAATTAGTTTATACAAATTATGTCTGAAGTTTGGATATAAGTGAACTATTTGAAAGACATGTAAAATACTTGGGATTTAAAAATTGGAGATGGTGTGCCCAACACACAAAAATTCCTTAAACAGGAAGAGGGATTAGTGTATTCCTAAATCATTTAAGTTATTTAAAAATAAATAGTTGTTGTTACGGAAGATCGACAGCCCGCGTGAGCTGTGTCTGTACTTGAGCTATCAATAGTGAATATATCAAATTAAATGTTATGGAGCGTTTTTAAACGCACTGATTTTCAGCATCAAATTTTAAATTGACATAAAGTCTAATTTAAATATCAATCTAATCAATCAAATTCAAATCAATTAAACATTAAAAAAGAATTATCATGAAAGCGTTAAATTTTAAAAGTATTTTTTCTGCATTGGTCGTACCCTTGGCGTTGGTAACGGGATTTCTTCTATTCTACAAGGTTTTTGGTGATGGATCGCATTTCCAAGGAGGTAGCAATGAAAATCAACCGATACCAGGTGACTATTTTGGAGTTGTTTATAAAGGTGGCATCGTCGTGCCCGTGCTGATGTCCCTGTTACTCACAGCGTTGATATTTAGCGTCGAACGTTTGATCACCATCAGTCGCTCGAAAGGTAAAGGCCAGATAGTGAATTTTGTACAAAAAATCAAAGATCGCCTGAATGCTGGCGATATTGACGGCGCTTTGTCAGAATGCGACCGGCAGAAAGGATCAGTAGCTAATGTTGTTAATTTATCCCTGCATAAATACAAGGAAATGGAAAATGACAGATCATTAAGTAAAGACCAGAAATTAGTATACCTGCAACAAGGCGTGGAAGAGGCCACTTCGCTTGAAATGCCCGCCATGGAACAGAATCTCCCGATGTTGGCTACGCTTACTTCGCTTGGTACGCTGATCGGGCTGTTGGGAACGGTGTTGGGTATGATCCGTGCTTTTGCCGCTTTGGCTAATGCAGGCGCACCTGACTCTGTGGCGCTTGCCAATGGTATTTCGGAAGCGTTGATCAATACGGCCCTTGGTATCGGTACAGCCGCTGTTGCCATGATCGCCTACAATTTCTTTACCACACAAATCGATAAGATTACCTATAGCATCGACGAGATAGGTTTCAGCATTGTGCAGACTTTCTCGGCAAAACATCAGGATCAATAACAATCCGCATATCGAATATTGTATCATAAAAATAAAAAGATATGCCAAGGGTTAAAATGAAACGGAAAAGCACATGGATCGACATGACGGCCATGTGTGACATGACCTTCCTCTTGTTAACCTTTTTCATGCTCACCTCTAACTTTACCAAACAAGAGGTGGTACAAGTGGTTACACCATCGTCGGTATCGGAAATCAAGATACCCGAAACCAATCTGATGCAGGTATTGGTGGACAAGGACGGGAAGGTGTTTTTCGGACTCGACAAGCAGGATGACAGGATCGCCGTGTTGAAAATGATGGGCGAGGAGTATGAACAAACTTTTACGGACCAGGAATTGAAAGCTTTCAGCCTAGTTCCGTCATTTGGTGTACCGATGGAAAAGATGAAAACCTACCTTGATCTGCCCTCTGAACAACGTATGATGTCGGAGAATGCGTTGGGAATCCCAACCGATAGCCTGAATAACCAGTTCCGCGAATGGGTGAAACTTTCGCGCAAGCAGAACAAAGCTTTGGTGATTGCCATCAAGGCTGACCAGGGTACTCCTTATCCTCAGATTAAGAATGTAATGAATACGCTCCAGGAATTGCGCGAAAACAGGTTCAACCTGATCACTTCGCTCGAAACGGTTCCCGACGTTAACCAATAATATGATTCATATCAAAATAAAGAATTATGGCTGAAGTAAATACTGAAGGAAAAGGTGGCGAAGGTAAACAGAAAAAGAAACCGACGCGGGTGGATTTTACCCCAATGGTGGACTTGGGCTTCCTGCTGATCACTTTTTTCATGCTTACCACTTCGATGCTGAAACCTCAAACAATGGAAATCAGCATGCCCTCGCGGGATAAAGTGACTGAAGAAGAGCAAAATAAGGTAAAAGCATCGACTGCCGTTACGGTGATATTGAATGGCAACGACAGGATATTCTATTATTTGGGACTCCCTGATGCTGAAAATCCACCGGAAGTAGTTGAAAGCGATTTTTCGCCAGCAGGCATCCGGAGTATGTTGTTGCAACGTAACAGCGACGTAGTGCGTCAGATTAATGAACTAAAGAAGGAAAGGTCTGATAAGAAGATCACCGACGACGATTTCAAGAAGTTGGCTGTCGATATCAAGGCGGACAAGGATGCACCGGTGGTGATGATCAAAGCCGGCGACAAATCGTCGTACAAGAACCTGGTGGATATATTGGACGAGATGCAGATATGCAACATCGGTAAATATGCCATTGTGGACATTACGCCTTACGATACCACTTTAGTGTATCATAAGATTCATCCTAACGACATTAAAAATTAATTGCCATGGCCAAAATAGATTTATATACACAAGCGTGGTGCGATGTCGTATTCGTGGATAAAAACAAAGAGTACGGTGCATACGAGATGCGTAAGTTGTCGGGACGTCGGCACTTACTGGCTTTCATAATTGTCATTGTAGTGTGTGGGTTGGCGCTTGCGCTTCCTGCCATCATAGAGTCGGTAGTTCCAAAGAAAAAGGTGCAGATGACGGAGGTGACCGCACTGGCCGACATCAAAGTGGAAACAGTGAAACCAAAGGAGGAGACCATGAAGGAATTTACCCCGCCGCCGCCGCCACTTAAGAGTACGATCAAGTTCACCCCGCCCGTAATCAAGAAGGACGAGGAAGTGAAGGAAGAAGACGAAATCAAGACTCAGGAACAACTGAACGAAAGCGCCATGAGCATTTCGGTGAAGGATGTTCAGGGAACCGATGAGGAAGCTGGTCTTGATATTGCAGAACTCGAAGAACGTAAGGAGATTGTGGAAGAGTCGACCGTTGAAAAACCTTACGTGATTGTGGAGCAAATGCCTGAATTTCCGGGTGGCGAGGACGAGATGCGGAAATATCTCGCCAAGACGATGATATACCCTGCCATAGCCCAGGAAAACGGCATTACAGGTACGGTTTTCGTTAGTTTTGTAATAGGTCCTGACGGGAAAATTACCAGGGCTAAGATAGTTCGTGGGTTCGATAGAAGCTGCGAAGAAGAGGCTATGCGTGTAATCAACAAGATGCCTTCCTGGAAGCCCGGTCGTCAGAATGGTAAAGCTGTATTCGTACAGTTCACTGTACCGATCAAGTTCGAATTAAGGAATTAAATAGATTCCATAATTCAGAAATTTCATAATTCAATCAGGAATCATGGAATTAGAAATCATGGAATCATAAAATTTGTTGTTGTGAAAAAATCAGCAGGTTCAAGGCTCCTGAAAATATTCAGGCAATCAATGGTGTTGGTATACCTCGGCATGGCGGCCTTATTGGTTTTTACCGACGTGTTCGCAAATATTCCGTCGCTATGGCGATACGGCGCTGGCCTGCTGATTTTTATTTATGTTGTATTCCGGGTATACCGGGAGGTTTTCTTTAAAAACGAAAATGAATTATGACCAAAATAGTAACATACCTCGTGGCAGCAACTGTCGTCTTGTCCGTATCATGTAGCTCAAAAGGCTCCGGCGGACCTACTGATACGCCAACCAGCGGAACAACGACCATCAGTGTTGACGAATCATTCAGACCTGTTATTGATGCAGAGATAGATGTTTTTGAAAGCATTTATCGGCAGGCGGGAATTCTTGTGACCTATAGCGGCGAAGTGGATGCGCTCAACTTGTTGCTGAGAGACAGTGTCCGTGCCGCCATTGTCACCCGCCCCCTGACCAGCGAGGAACGGGAATCGTTCGAAAGTCGTAAACTATTCCCTAAAGAAATAAAAATCGCCACCGACGGTGTCGCTATCATTGTGAACCGCGTCAATAAGGATACACTTTTTAGCATGCAGACCCTGCGGGAAATCCTTACCGGGAAAGTTGCACGTTGGAAGGAACTTAATCCTGCATCGACTTTGGGCGACATACAAGTGATGTTCGATAACCCGCAGTCGAGTACGGTGCGTTTCCTGGTCGATTCCGTATGCAAGGGCGAAACGCTGTCGACACAGGTGAGGAGTCAACTCAACAATACGGATGTGGTTGGTTATGTGGCTGAAAATCCCAATGCACTGGGTATTATCGGTGTCAGTTGGGTTAGTAACCGGCGCGATACCACTTGTATGGGATTTTTAGATAAAGTGTGTGTGGCGGGCATCAGCCGTGAAGCAGTAGCCACCCGTAGCAATAGCTACCAGCCCTATCAGGCATATATTGCCACCGGGCAATATCCGTTGCGGCGTGATGTGTATATCCTGCTCACCGAGCCGCGTACCGGACTGGCTTCGGGGTTCACCTCGTTCTTAGCCAGTGACCGCGGACAACGTATTATCCTCAAATCAGGTATCATGCCGGCCACACAAACGGTACGGTTGGTACAACTGAGAGAGAATTTATAACAATTATGAATTACGAATAATTGAATCATTGATCAGTTATTCAGTTATTCATAATTGTTCAAATCATAAGGGGGTTGCGGAGGAGTTTCTGTAGTTTCATGGTCGTAATTCTTTTCTTCTTCGCTTCCCTTTTTTAACAAAAATAAAATCGAATTAATAACCATTGAACCGAGCTTACAAGCTCAACAAATTTTTAAAATATGAATAATAAAATTTTCGTGTCATTGGGTTGTATCCTAATGATCACTTTAAATATCAAAGCCGGCGATCCTGTTACCTCCAAAGGTGTAGATTTTTTCGAAGCCGGTATGTATCAATCTGCGCAACGATATTTTAAAACACAGGCCGCAAGCGGGGAGTCGAATTATTACCTTGGCGAAATAGCTTATGCCAAGGGGAAAGCTGATTCTGCCTCTTTTTATTATGACCAGGGACTTGCGACCGACCAACCGTATACCCTCTGTTATGTGGGCAAAGGCAAATTGATGTTGAAATCGAATGTAAAAGAAGCTGAAGCAACTATGCAGAAAGCATTCACCGATAGGGCTTCAAAAAAGGACCCTGTTATATATACCGCCATTGGCAAGGCTTATGCTGCCAATAAAATGTTCGACAAGGCTAAGGAGTATTTCGAACAAGCCCGGGGTTTTGATAAAAACTATGCCGGATCGTATATTGCAGAGGGTGATATATTGATGGCGGAGGAAAAAGTGAGCGATGCGGCTAATAAATATGATATGGCGGCTTACGTGGATAAGAAGAATAAACCATCGCGGTTGAAATTGGCCGGAATTTATGCTCATGTAAATCCCGACCAGGCCATGACTACTATCAACGAATTGTTGGCCATTGATAATACTTATGCCCCGGCATATAAGCAACTGGGTGAATTGTATTATGCTAAAAGCCAGATGGAAAAAGCCGGCGAAGCATATGCTCAATATTTGTCGTTGGGTAGTGGTAATGCCGCTGATTATGCCCGGTATGCATCCATTCTGTTTTTTAATAAGGATTACCGCGGCTCGTTGGCTGAAGTAGAAAAAGTGCTGGCCAAAGATCCTGAAAATTCGGTAATGAAACGCTTGCTCGCATATAACCTGTTCGAAATAGAAGAACATGAACGAGCACTTACGGCGATGACTTCTTTTATGAACGACTCAAAAAGTAATCATATTGCCACGGACTATAGGTATTATGCTCGTATTTTGCGTAAAAATAAACAAGACTCACTGTCTATCGATTATTATACCAAAGCTTTGGAAGTAGATCAGGCAAACAAGAGCGATATATTGAAAGAAATGGCGCAAGCCTACGAGTCAATGAAAAAGTATGCAATGGCGGGACTTTATTATGAGCAATATATTGAAAGTACCACCGACGCTGGCTCTACTGATTATTTCTATTGCGGACGTTGCTTTTATTATGCAGGCGGGCGTATGGAGATAAAAGCGGATGTGGATTCGATAGAACGGATACGTATGTTCCAGAAAGCCGACCAAAATTTTACAACGGTGGCCGAACGCACCCCGTCCAGCTACCTTGGTAACTTCTGGCGTGCCCGTGTACAGTCCTCGCTTGATCCTGAAACGACCCAGGGACTTGCCAAACCGTATTACGAACAAGCCTTGACAATATTGGAAACCAATCCCTCGAAATATACCAGCGAATTGCAGGAATGTTATAAATATCTGGGATATTATTATTACCTTCAGGATGATAAGGAAACCTCCATATCGTACTGGAACAAGGTATTGGCGATTGCCCCAGATGACCCGGTGGCAACTGAAGCCTTAAAGGGATTATCAAAGAAGGATTTAGGCAGTAAATAAGAAAGTATGTGTCATTGGTTAGATATTTGACCAAACAATTTTAAAAGTAACAGCCATGAAAACCGATGAAAAATATGCAAAGTTATTGGCTCTGTCCGTTCTGTACGAAAAAGACGAGCAAACGAGGGACGAACAGGTTCGGAGAATTTATTGCCGCCCCGCGGATATTCCGGAGTTGTTAAAAGCCATCACCAATGACGAGTTCAGGCAGTGGGTCGCTTCCGTGACACATCTGTTCCGCTCAACTGAAGGTGAAATAATGTTGAATTAGGCATCATCCTCAATCCATTCACACTTAAAAAGTATCATGAACTTCTTAAAGTTAGCAAGGTATTTAATTTGTCCTGAAATCAATCAATATATGTTGCAGGAGTTCAGTTTCGAATAAGATATTATCAAGACATTAGACCACTTTTTCTTTTGTTTTCAATTTTTAAAGATTTAATTTTTTTAGGTAGAAGGTGGGACCGGAAAAGGTTCTTAGTTTTCAATGGTTATATAGTTCGCCCTTTTTCGTTCCCCCTTTTTTATTCTATCTACCTAAAAAAACAGGAATCAGAGAAGTTTCTAAAGAATGGTCATAATCCGTTAAAGATTTTGGTTTAATTCAATTAAGTAAAGGGAGGGCCCAGAAGGTTCTTAAATTTCATGGTCGTAATTCACCCTTCTCCGACCTCCCTTTTTTATAATGCAATGCAAAAATTTAGGTTTAATTTTTTAAGTAAAGGGGGGAGAGCTGAAGGTTCTTAAATTTCATGGTCGTAATTCACCCTTCTTCGACCTCCCTTTTATTGATTAATGCCAATTAATTATATTCAAAAAACAAGCCAACTCATCCTCAAGGATGCGACAAAGTTAATTATTTTTTTTCCCCATCATAATTTTTTTTAATGGCAGACCAGTCTAACCCATTCAGTAGTATTCGTGCTTCTAAAGTTATATTGCCTATTCTCATTGGATTAGGTGTAGTCGGGTTTATGTTTGCCCGCGAGTTTGAACCCAGAATATTTGATAGCATGCACTTTACCTGGCGTACTGTATTTTTCCTTCTTGCTGCTATTATATTGATGCTTTGTCGCGATCTGGGTTACATGATGCGTATCAGAATATTAACCGATAATAAGTTGAGTTGGCGACAGGCGTTCCGGGTTATTGTGCTTTGGGAGTTTACGTCGGCTGTTACACCATCGGCGGTGGGAGGAACAAGCGTGGCAGTACTTTTCCTGAATAAGGAGGGTATCAGCCTGGGACGCAGTTCCACTGCTGTTTTGGTCACATCTTTCCTTGATGAGCTGTATTTCGTACTAATCTTCCCAATCTTGGTGTTGTTGGTGAATGTCAATAACCTGTTTGTGGTCGACCATACCGGTAGTTTTCTCAATGAGTTTTTCTGGTTCGCCATCATTGGGTATTCCCTGAAACTAATATACACAGTATTCGTGGGGTACGGTCTTTTTGTCAATCCGCGCGGGCTTAAATGGCTGTTGATGCAGATTTTCAGGTTGTCGTTCCTGCGTCGGTGGAGACACACGATCAATGCCGCCGGTTACGAAATTGTTACCAGTTCCAAGGAGTTGGTCAACAAACCGTTCTCTTTCTGGTTAAAATCATTTGGAGCTACCTTTTTTTCGTGGACATCACGATATTGGGTGGTCAACATGCTTTTATTGGCCTTTTTCGTCATCCCTTCGCTGGGTGAACATTTCCTGATTTACGCACGCCAATTGGTCATGTGGATCATGCAATTGATTGCCCCAACGCCAGGTGGAAGCGGTTTTTCCGAATATATATTCACCCGTTACCTGGGCGAATTTATTCCGGTAAAGGATACAGCAATTATCGGTTCGATAGCCATTGCGCTGGCGTTCATCTGGCGATTGATCAGTTATTACCCATACCTGATCCTTGGGGCTTTCGTAGTTCCTAAATGGGTAAACGATAAATTTAAAAGAACAAAGTAAATAATCAATAGCCCCTAAATCCCCTAAGGGGACTTGCGCAAAGCGCAGTATACCATAACTCCCCTTAGGGGTCGGGGGCCTAATCATTAATTTCATGTTTTTCAACAACATCCTCTTATTCATACAGCAAACCAATTTACCCGAACAGGCAGCTACTGTCGCAGAGCATGTAGCCAAGGAAGAAAGTTATTTTAGTATCGTCATCAAAGGTGGTTGGATATTACTGCCTCTTTTCCTGATGTCATTAATATCCATCTATGTGATGATTGAGCGTTGGGTATTAGTCAGTCGCGCTCAGAAGACTGGGAATGGCTGGTTGCAGCATGCTTCGGAATTTATCCGTGAAGGGAAGATCGACAAAGCGCTTTATTTCTGTATGGAAAGT
>JAVBSH010000219.1:0-5662 GCA_031547085.1 Bacteroidales bacterium | reverse complement strand
GATTGAGGTGATTTTTTCATTTTTATGCACCCTTTTTCAAGGGGGTAAAAAGAAAAATCCCTCAAAATCAGGCGATTTTAAGGGATTTGCTTTTCTTTGAGAGATTCTCAGTGACCCCGGAGAGGCTCGAACTCTCGACCCATTGATTAAGAGTCCTTTTTGGACGTTTTCACTATATTTCACAACTGTTAATTATTATACATTATATCAATATTTTACATCCAATTTTAAAAGAAATTTTTCACTAACTTTCATGTTATTTGTCCCTTTTTTCATACCTTTATGGTGCAAATTTTGGTGCAAATTTTTAAATGATCTATGGTCAATGGAAGGATTTAAGTATGATACAAAAGCCTCTGTAAATATTAGACTTGATAAAAGAAGGCTTTTAAAGACAGGCAAATATCCCGTAAAGGTTGAGGTATACTTTATGGGGCAAAAAAAACGGTATGAAGCAAAAATATCACTCACGGAAACAGAGTGGGAAAAGATGAGTGCGCCCAAGCTGAAAGACGAGGAATTGAAAGAAAAACGGGTATATATCAAAAACCTTGAGAAAAAAGCTTTGGATATTGTCAAGGATTTGGGTAGCCAATTTACGTTGGACTCCTTCGATATTCTGTTTTTGGGTTCGGAATCGAAACTGGTACGCAACAAACAGGACGTTTACGCGGCTTTTGAAATATATGTCGGCAAGTTGAAGGAGGAAGGCCGCATAGGAACCGAGAAATCATACGAAGCCGCCTCGAAATCCTTGCGGCAATTCATGTCAAAGTTAAATTTCACGGATATTACTGTTCCTTTCCTTGAAGCATACGAAAGGGACATGCTCAAACAAGGTAAATCCGTTACCACTATCGGCATTTACTTGCGGTCATTACGCACGATTGTGAATATTGCCCGTTCGGAAAAAGTTATCAATGAAGAACAGTACCCCTTTGGCCTCAAAAGCCGAAAGAAATACGAAATACCGAGAGCCAACAATATCAAAAAAGCACTCGACGAAAGCGCATTATCAAAAATACTCACATGCGAATGCGTTAACGACGACGAAGCATGGGCACGCGACATGTGGTTATTCAGCTTTTATTGCAACGGAATGAATATGGCCGATATATTTCACTTGAAATACAGGAATATTAAAGGCGAATTTCTTTACTTTGTACGTCAAAAGACCATTAGAACCAAAAAAGTACAAGAGCCGATTGAAATTTATTTGTCCGAACCGATTAGGGAGATTATCGAAAAGTGGGGTACATTTGATAAATCTGCGGATAACTATGTTTTTGGTGTATTCAATAACCGCATGACTGCCGAAGAAATATACAGGATAAGGTTAAACACCATCCGCAGTATCAACCACTATATGAAGAACATAGGCGAACGGTTGAAAATAGAGGTTCCGACCACTACCTATGTTGCCCGTCATTCGTGGGCTACCACTCTTTTACGCAAAGGAATATCAACGGCATACATTTCCAAAGGCTTCGGACATGCATCATTCAGCACAACAGAACAATATTTGGGAGGATTTACCCAAGACCAGAAGAAAAGCGTGGCCGACCTGTTAAGTAACCTTGCCAATGGATGAACGGACAAAATATTGGAGATTGCTTCACCGAAAAAGGGTAGTATGGTGGGACGATTATTTCGAGCAGCGGGACGAAGATATTGCCCGAAAAAATCGTTTTATTCAAGGTGCTTGGTTTCTGGCAAAATGGCCGCTCAAATCATTTATCGGAGTATGCCTTTACGGCAATTACATCGGGTGGCGGTTCCGAAAATTCACATTCGATGCCCACTACATGGAATACCACATCCAAACAACAGGCATGACAATCGGCGAAGCGCTCACCTACCTGAACGAACAGAACATTTTGCTCAAGGAATACGTGTACCGCGATGTAATCAGCAAAAAGAAACGGGTTAAAGCTGAAAGGGCGCTGGACTACCTTTTCACAAAATACAATGCCCTGAAAGAAAACAAAATCAACAATAGCGAAAAAGCACAAACGTCGTGGATAGAAACGCTTTGGAATAGATTGCTGGCAAAGAAATGTGTCAAAGACGGCAAAGGCGATTTTGTATTAATCATGACCAACAGCCAACCGTTAAATCAAGTAATTTGGTATAAGGGGTTGAAGTGGCTGGTTCAGTTTGTCAGGGAAGGCATTGCTGTCGGGAAAATCAAGGTTCAGGGAAATGTGGGTGAAGACAAGTTTATCATAAATTACATCATGCAGAACTTTTATCCCAACCCCGACCTCCCCAATCAAAAAGCGGAACGCTATACCGATGAACGGATAAAATCGGCCGCAAACGAAAATCTTCGGAATAAAATCAAAGATAGGAAATATTTTGTTTTTGATTAACTACCTTTGCGATAAGAATTAATGGCATGACAGAACAAGCTTTGCACGAAATATTATCCAGACTTCAGTCTAAAAAGGAAGAAACGGAAGTTGTCGAATTCAAAGAGGCAAAAGTCAATTATGATTTTTCAAAATTGGGTAAGTACTTCTCCGCTTTGAGTAACGAAGCCAACCTGAAAGGGAAACCTCATGCATGGTTGGTATTCGGGGTTGACAAGTTTTACCGAATTATCGGCTCTCAATTCCGAAAAGACCCAGTGGATTTGCACAGCCTGAAACACGAATTAGCTGAAAAGACAAATAACCGCATTTCGTTCATAGACATTTACGAATTGGCCGAACCCGAAGGTCGTGTCATCATGTTTCAAATCCCCGCAGCAACCAAAGGCGTTCCCACTTCATTTGAAGGACATTTTTACGGACGCGAAGGCGAATCGTTGGTGGCGCTTAACATGCACAAATACGAAGCCTTCCGCCGTCAGCAAGGGACGGAGGATTGGAGTGCCGCAATTGTTCCTGATGCCGATATTACCGACCTCGACCCAAAAGCGATTGCCGTAGCCCGCAACAATTACAAAAACAAATTTCCGCATCTTGCAGGTGATGTCGATACTTGGGACGATATTACATTTCTGAATAAAGCCAAAGTCACCGACAAAGGGAAAATAACCCGTGCCGCTATCATATTGTTGGGTAAGGATGAAAGCGACACTTTTATCAATCCTTCACAAGCCATCATCAGGTGGATATTGAAAGATGCCAAAAACATGGAACGTGATTACCTGATAGTCGGCTGCCCGTTACTATTGGCCATTGATGCCGTCTATGCCAAAATCCGTAATGTCAAATACCGTTTCTTGCGTGAAGGTACTTTGTTTCCCGACGAAATGGACACCTACGAGCCGTTTGTTATCCGAGAAGCCATCAACAATTGCATTGCGCATCAGGATTATACCTTACGTGGCCGTATCAATGTGGTGGAATTTGACGACCACTTGGTATTCTCCAATCTCGGTTCGTTTATCCCTGGTAATGTAAAGAATGTAATCGACGAAAATGCACCATCCGAAGACATCCGAAATCCGTTTTTGGCACGGGCAATGTTCAACCTCAATCTGGTAGACACCATCGGGAGCGGTATCAAGAAGATGTTCAATTACCAGCGCGAACGGTTCTTCCCGATGCCCGATTATGAATTGTCGGATAACCGAGTGAAAGTAACAATTACGGGCAAGGTGATAGACCCGCGGTATGCCAAAATATTAGAACACAACCCTGATTTATCATTGGATGATGTATTATTGCTTGATAAAGTCCAGAAACGGCAACCGTTGACATCCGACGAAGAAAAGTATTTGCGGAAATTGAAACTGATAGAAGGGCGAAAACCTAATTTCTATTTATCGCTCAATGTCGCAGAGAAGATAGACGAGAAAGCGGATTACACCAAGAATAGAGCCTTTGACAAGCAATATTATTTGGACTTGATATTGAAACACATAAAAATACACCAAGCAGCCACGCGAAAGGAAATTGACCAATTGCTTTGGAACAAACTGCCTGAGTGGATGGATGATGAGCAACGAAAAAATAGAATTAGGAATTTGATAATAGAGCTAAGGGAAAAAAATGTAATAACCAATGTCGGTACAAACAAGAAACCACAATGGATATTTATGAAAGAATAGAACTCATTAGTTGTAAAGCACTCTGCTGATTACCATTGAATTAATTCCAATTATTAGTAATTTACAATATCAGTAATAAATTATCAATAATTTAGTAATAAAATATCAATAATTTAGTAATAAATCACACGTAATATACTGTTGATAAGCGTAGTAAAATACGCGATTTACTGGTAAATTACCAGTAAAATATCAATAAATCACATAATTTAGTATTAGTCAGCGCGGTAAAATACCATAATTTGAATAGTGGTCAATAATTTATTACAAATCTATTTATTCTTCTCACTGTGAGTATGTTGTACTTGTAATGCGGAATGAAATTTATGTTTTTTGATACTTCTCCATCAATTTATCCCTCCATTCCTGCCTTTCATTCTTTAGCTTTTCGGGCATCATGGTTTCGATAAGCCCCTTGAAAAAAGATAGCAGGAACAATGCTTGCATTTCGGGCGACATGTTGCAACTCCATCGGGTTTCGCCCATATCCGCGGCTTTAGTTACGATTAAATTGCCGACCATCGACAACTCATCAAGAAAATATTGAATATCTTCCTTTATAAATAACATAGAAAAATATTCTATCTCATCTCCTGAAATTATTCCAAAACTAAAAGGGAAAAAGCAACCAAAAGAAAATGTCTGCCGACCAATTTCACTATTTACTTTAAAGGATAGGGTGATTATTAGCCTTACAAATAAGTACCTCACGCAACTATTTGATGAATACTTTTATGACAAATCCTTTGCCTTTCGGGCTGTAAAAGAAAATGGTTCACAGAAAATTGTCTTAACTCATCATGATGCCATTCAATCTCTTTTAGCTTATAAAAAGCAATATGCGGGGAAACGATTGTGGTTTTCTGAATGTGATATTTGTAAGTTTTATGACTCTGTTCCTCATCAAACTGTAAGGAGGAAAGAAATTTGTTCTGTAAAATGGATATTTGTTTCTCAAAGAAAGGTTTTAAGATACGGTGCAAATTTTTGGTGCAAATTAAAAAGCGACCACAAATTTTATTTGTAATCGCTTTACTTTCAGTGACCCCGGAGAGACTCGAACTCTCGACCCATTGATTAAGAGTCAATTGCTCTACCAACTGAGCTACGGAGTCGTGTTTTAATTTTTGGTGGCGCAAAGGTAGAGAAAAAAAATAAAACATACAACAGCAAGTAACATATAGAGGTTGTTTTATTTTTATTGACAATAACTTTGCACATCTGCATTAAAGGGATGACCGAGTAAATAATATCATTTGGCAAGCGTCTGTAGGTCAATTCGGTATTGCATCGGTGTTTTTCCGATTTTTTTTCTGAAACATTTGTTGAAATTAGCTGTGTTGTTGAATCCGCTTTGGAAGCAGACATCCGTAACAGAAATATCATGGTTATCCAATAGCGAGCAGGCATGGTTGATGCGTATCCCGTTCAGGAAATCGATGAAGGAAAGATTACTGTGTGTTTTCCTGACTTTGACGGTTTAAGCGCATTCGTTCTCCATCCCATCCTTGATATATAGCGAGTTACGGTGGTATAAAACAAAAGTTGTTTTGTAGTGCCCCGATGATAAATCTCTTGAAATTCTTGCAGTTGGATATAAAA
>JAVBSH010000135.1:0-5877 GCA_031547085.1 Bacteroidales bacterium | reverse complement strand
AGCTAAAAGCAAGGCTCCTGCCTTGCAAATATGGAAAGCAGGAGCTTTCCTTTTAGCACAGCGCAGTCTGGAGACTACGCCGAACATCACCTTGCATCAATAGGCATTGTATCCGACAATCATTAAAATTAACACGGCTGGAAATTTCATCCTGCCGACTGAAATGCCAAACGAATAAGAGTATCATCCACTATTTTGGAGTTCATGGTACTCCAAACGAAAAATTAATATGAATATCGGTTTTGATGCCTAAAGATGTCTCCGCGCGTAAACTCGTACCTCGTTTACTTGGTCGACATGACGTGTCGTACGTGGGTAAAATGGGGAAGGAAGCTTGCGTAGCATGCGGAATGGAGACATCTTTAGGCATTATATCGGACAATCATAAAAATTAATAGGATACTTAATCGTTTTGTTAAGTGTTTTGTCTTTTTTTGCAGAAAAATATACTTATTCAAGTAAAACAATGAAAAGAATAATATGCATCATCACCTGCCTGTTGTTATTGTGTCAGTTGTCTGCACAATCATCATCTAAAAACACCCGGTACGATTCTTACAAAGGCCTGGTGATGGCCGGCTACCAAGGCTGGTTTGCCGCCGAAGGCGATGACTCGCACCGCGGTTGGTATCATTATGGTTTCCGTGGCGACAATGCATCCATCGACTTTTGGCCGGATATGACCGAATATACCAAAAAATACGCGGCCCCGTTCAAGATGCCCGACGGTTCGGATGCATTCCTGTATAGCGCTTACGATGAAGAAAGCATCGATCTGCATTTCCGTTGGATGAAAGAATATGGTATCGACGGGGTATTTATGCAACGATTCGTGGTCGAAATCAAAAACACTTCTGGGAAAAGGCATTTCAACAAGGTACTGGAAAGTGCATTGAAGGCAGCCCGCAAATACGACCGCGCCATTGGTGTGATGTACGACCTAAGTGGTTGCCGGCCCGAAGACATGAAGGTATTAGAAGACGACTGGAAAGAACTGCAAACCTTATTTTCGTTGACTGACAGGAAACAAAATCCCACTTACATCTGGCATAACAAGCGTCCGTTACTTACCATCTGGGGCGTAGGTTTTAACGACAACCGTAAATACTCGATTGCCGACGTGCAACAGGCTATTACTAACATCAAGCAGGACTCCAAGGTATCTATCATGCTGGGTGTGCCGTACTATTGGCGGACACTTACCAAAGATACCGAAAATAATCCGTTACTCCACACATTGATCAAAAACAGTGTTGATATCGTCATGCCTTGGGCTGTGGGGCGCTACAACAATGACACATACACTTCAACGGCAGCAGGATTACCCGGTGACATAAAATGGTGCCGTGGTAATAAGGTCGATTATGTTCCACTGGTGTTTCCCGGATTTAGTTGGGGTAATCTCAAAAGAAATGCCAACCTGTACAACCAGATCCCCCGCCTGAAAGGAGACTTTTTGTGGCAACAGATAGCCGGAGCAAAAGCAGCCGGAGCGACATCACTTTATGTAGCCATGTTCGACGAGATTGACGAAGGAACGGCCATCTTTAAATGTGCTGAAGAAGGAAAGCTTCCCCTTTTCGGGGAAAAACGTTTCGTAGGAATTGAACAGGGATTAGGTTCCGATTATTATTTGTGGCTCGTGGGCGAAGCAACGAAATGGTTCCACAGCGGCAAAGGGTATAATGCCACCAAACCGGTAAGAATAAATGCATATCAATAACAACAATCATGAAGCTATCTTATCTTAACATTATTTCTTTAGGTAGGCTCATCCTGTTGTTTTGCTTGCCCGGCATCTTTCTGGGAAACATACAGGCTGCATCCGGCAGACTATTGGCCGGAACATCCAAAGTGAACATTACCCCTCCCAACCCGCGATATCCGGTTCACGATTCGTTATATGCGAGGTGTTTGATTTTGGACGCACATGAAACAAGTGTCGCCTTTATTTCCGTTGATTTAGGTAACTACAATGATATCCCGTTATTGGAATTGCTGAAAAAGAAATATCGTCTTAACGAAGTATACTTTTGCCCGTCACATACCCATTCAGGACAGACAGCGCCGGCAAAGTGGCTTGAGGCACAAATTGTAAAAGCGGTAGATATAGCCGTGAAAAACAAATTCGAAGCCCACATTTCCGGTGGACACCGGTCATTCCCGCAACTGGGTTTCAACCGGCTGATCATCCGCGACGACGGTTGGGCACGTGAACCGTGGAAAGCCGATGACCATTACCTTTATATCAACAAGGAGCGTATCCCGTTCGGGCCTGTTGATCCGGCGGTGAGTGTACTGAAAATAGAAGATGTTAAAGGCATCCCGCGCGTCATTGTCATGAATTACGCTTGTCATACGGATGCCGTGTGGGGTAATTTCGCCATTTCGGCCGATTGGGTAGGTGTTGCTACTCGGTTAACCGAAGAAGCATTTGACAAAAAAATCAATTGCCTGTTTATACAGGGTGCAGCAGGGAACATCGCACCTTTATTCAAGGATCCGGGACGAACGGGCATAGACGATCCACGGGAGACTGATTACAACCTGATTGAACGGATGGGCAAACTACTTTCCATGGAGGCTGTCAAGCTCGCAAAAGAATTACGCTATAATCCCGAAGATGCCGCCGGGATAAAAGTAAAAACCGATTCCCTTCATTTTACAGGCCGTTTTGACAAAACATTGCATTACAATGTTCATTTCTCTACTGTTCTCATCAACGACAAAATCGCCATTGCGACTTTCCCCGGTGAACCGTTTATCAAGCTCCAGTTGGATTGGAAGGCCGATATCGGACCTTATGCCACACCTTTCTTTTTCGGGTATACATGGAACGGTGGCAAATGGCCTGTTTATGTGCCCGATATACGATCTGCTGCCTTAGGCGGTTATGGGGCAGATATGGGTATTCCGCTCATCGAAGTGGGATCCGGCGAAGCCATCATGAACAAACACCTCGAAAATTTTTATATTCTCAATGGACGCATGCGTTCCGTGGAAGGACCGACCAATTAAAATATCCATTATGCTTTACTATTCTGCCAATCGAGTTATTTTAATCCTGTATTACCTGTTGGTATTGCCTGTTTGTATGGTATGCGCACAATCGCCTGCCAACTACGTCAATCCCTTCATTGGTGCAAGTACCAGTATCGAAGGTGCAGGTGTGTACCACGGGTTGGGGAAAACATTCCCCGGAGCGGCATACCCTTTCGGGATGGTACAGGTAAGTCCGAATACCATCACAGGAGGCGACAATGGTTCAGGATACAGTTACGAACACAAGTCGATTGAGGGATTCGCCTTCACCCAGATGAGCGGTGTGGGATGGTACGGCGATCTGGGTAACCTGTTGGTGATGCCCACCACCGCACCCTTGAAAACCATTGCCGGGAAGGCGGACAACACTGCGGGAGGCTACCGTTCGGCATACGACAAAGCAAGTGAAACAGCATCGGCGGGTTATTACTCCGCACTGCTTACCGATTACCATATCCTTGCCGAGGCTACAGTAGCCGGGCATAGCGGGATGTTGCGCTTCACTTTCCCCGAAAATAAACAGTCACGGATACAAATCGATCTGGCACGACGGGTGGGCGGTACGTCCGTATACCAATACGTACAGGTCGTCGACAAACAGACTGTCCGCGGTTGGATGAAATGTACGCCCGAAGGTGGCGGTTGGGGTGACGGGGCCGGTAAGCCCAATTATACCGTGTACTTCTACATCCGGTTCAGTCGTCCGTTCGATACTTATGGTTTTTGGAATGCCGATATTCCCGACGACTGGAAACGCAAACGGGAAGACGTCACAAGTGACCGCTACCAGCAACGGGTATCGGAAGCCCGGATCATCACCGGCGTTGCCGAGTGGGAAGGTAAACACACCGGTTTCTTTGCAGAATACGGCACACGTAAGGATGAGGTTATTGAAATGAAAGCAGGTATTTCCTTCGTGGATATGCAGGGTGCTGAAAACAATTTCCGTAAAGAAATTGAAAATGTCACTTTCGACAAGGTAAAGGCAAATGCCAAGGAAGCATGGAACAAAGCATTGGGCAAGATATCCGTAACCGGCGGCACCAACGATCAGAAAACGATTTTCTATACGGCCTTATATCATACGATGATCGATCCCCGCACATTTGCCGACGTAGACGGTCGCTACTGCGGAGGCGACCAACAGGCCCACCCCACGGAGAAGTTCACCAAACGTACCATTTTCAGCGGATGGGATGTCTTTCGAAGCCAATTTCCATTGCAAACACTGATTAATCCTGAAGTAGTCAATGACGAAATTAATTCATTTATCAGCCTGGCGGAAGAAAGCGGCAACGGATATTACGAAAGGTGGGAATTCCTGAATGCCTATTCGGGTTGTATGATTGGCAACCCTGCCATTTCGGTATTGACTGACGCCTACAATAAAGGCATTCGCGGTTATGATGTAAAAAAGGCATATCAATATGCCGCGAAGACATCGGAAGTAAGCGGTAATGGATCTTTGGGATACAGTACCGGTGGGAACAGTATATCCAACACGCTGGAATACGCCTATTCCGACTGGTGCATGGCGCAACTGGCAAAAACATTGGGCTACCGGAACGATTACAAAAAATATACTGCCCGTGCACAAGCTTACCGACAGGTTTTCGATCCGTCCGTAGGTTGGTTTCGTCCGAAAGACAACGATGGGACCTGGCAGGAATGGCCGGAAAAAGGACGGTTGAAAGAAGGCTACGGTTGTGTGGAATCCAATCCGTACCAACAAGGTTGGTTCGTCCCACACGATATAGACGGCATGGTGGCATTGATGGGTGGAAAAGAAAAGACATTGGCCGACCTGACAGATTTTTTCGAAAAGACGCCTTCTAGCTTCCTTTGGAATGAGTATTACAACCATGCCAACGAACCCGTACATCATGTTCCGTTTCTTTTCAACCGGCTTGATAAACCCTGGCTTACCCAGTATTGGACACGATTCATCTGTGACCGTGCATACCAAAACAAGGTGGAAGGATTGGTCGGCAACGAAGATGTAGGACAGATGTCGGCATGGTATGTGTTGGCGGCATCCGGGATTCATCCTTTGTGTCCGGGCGACACACGGTATGAGATCACCAGTCCGGTTTTCGATACGGTAACTATGAAAGTCGGATACGGAAAGACGACATTTACCATTGTGGCACACAACAACTCGCCGGAAAATGTCTACATCGAACGGATGCTTCTGAACGGGAAACCCTACCGGAAATATTCGATTACCCACGAGGATATCGTCAAAGGCGGTAAACTGGAGTTGTTCATGAAAAACACTCCAAAGTCTGATTTAAAGTCGTTCATCAATATTTACCATCATCTCTTTTTGTATAAAACCATCAATTTATCAATCATGAAACACTCATGACTCCCAAAAAGTCGCCAAAGGGGATGTAAATTGTGATGCGTGCTATCTTTGTGGGCATCCATCAACAAATATATAGCAATGGAATCAATTACATTTCCCGGAGTCGTATCGCGAGGTTGCGGTATCGACGTCCACAAGAAAGTGGTGGTAGCGACCATTTCAGGCGAAGGTCTTTGCAAGGAGACACGCGAGTTTAACACTTTCACAAGTTCTTTGACAGAATTGAAAGAATGGTTATTAGGCAATGGAGTTACCCATGTTGCCATGGAGAGTACCGGAGTTTATTGGAAGCCTGTTTACAGGATTTTAGAGCCAGGCGGATTGACTGTTTGGATTGTTAATGCCCGGCACATCAAGTATGTTCCGGGGCACAAGACAGACAAACAAGATAGTGCTTGGATTTGTAAACTTCTCTTGGCAGGTTTATTAAAGCCGAGTTATATTCCTGCTCGGGAGCAACGCGAACT
>JAVBSH010000244.1:0-7082 GCA_031547085.1 Bacteroidales bacterium | reverse complement strand
ATGGTGAGTCCTACAAAGCCTGTTGAAAAATAAAACTCCTTATTTTCAGCAGATTAACACTTAGCACTACCCTGAAATATTTTTTCACAGACTCGGAACTGATTGATTTCCAGTGAAAAGTTTTCGGGAATGAGCGAATCGGCTGCAATGTGGGTTAAACCGTCAAAGTCAGGAAATACATGTCCTGATAATCTGATCCCCCTGTCAGAAAGGTACAAAGGGCAATCAAGAGTATATCGGATAATAAATGATCGCAACTGTTTACTACACGTGGATCAGGGATGTCTTGAAAATATTGTGATATATCGTGTTCCATACAACAAAAGTAATATTTGTCGCGAAAATTTCGATGCGGTTGCCCTGTGTTAAAGCGGGTCAGGGAGCGTTTTTATCGTTGTCGTTCGAAAATGATAAAAGTATTGATCATTTTTTGGCTTTCGCCGATTGTTTGGGATTTGAAACCCAATGTTTTCATATAGCCGATTAGTTCGCCTGCAGAAAAGAAAGTCAACCGGTTGTTGGTTTTATTGAAACGGAACACTTTCGTGGAAAAAAACTCGGAGACTTTGTTGAAATGGTGCTCTTTAGTATCAGCATCACGGACGATGATCCTTCCGCCATCACTTAATTGCCCGGCAACCTCGCTCATCACAGCACAAGCCTGCCCAAAAGGGATATAGTGCAATACATCACTCAGGATGAAACAGTCGGCCTGTGGAAAATCGAAACCGATGATATCGGCATGCACGAAATTGATGCGGTCATTGCGGATGTAGGTATTTTCTGCCACAGATATTTTTTCTTCGTCATAATCAATGCCCATGATGGTTCGTCCCGACGAACGAATGGCCAACACATAGCTCAAAAAACCATATCCGCACCCTACATCCACGATATGTCCCTGCCGGGGAACAATGCTTTCGAAGAATTCGTATGATTTTTCGAGCTTCACTTTCACCCTGAGGTACCATTCCAACGTGGGACTATGGTACATATAAGCGTCTTTCAATTTACGCAGGCAATACCGGGCATTGGCGTTTTCTTCGCCTACTTTCACATATTCGGATTTATACCACCTCGAAAACTCCTTGGTACGTTCCTGGTAAGTACTCCCAAATGAATGATCGGTAGCCGGGATACGTTCGTAAACACGCATGGTCATCTGGTTGGGATAAACCATAAAACTGTCGCGCGGCAGCGTCTCAAAATTATGCTGAATAACGAGGGGAACAATGTCCGCTTGCAGTTGCTCGGCCAAGAAGAATGCACCTTTGTGGAAACGTTGCGTGGTATGCCCGTCCGAACGACTCCCTTCGGGGAATACGGCGATGGAATAACCCTCGTCGAGCGTTTTCCGGTAACTGGCTGTATTATCCTCGGTTCCGTGGTCGATGGTGTGAAAGCCTGCCATGCGAACAAAGACACCCATTACCGGCGAATTCCACACCCAACTCTTCACCACCATCACAATGCGGGGATGTAGGCAAAGGATGTACAAAATGTCGAGCATCGACTGGTGGTTGGCAATAATAATGGCCGGTTTTTCGAAAGTTTCCCCATGCGGGTTTTGCCGTACTTTTTTGATGACGAAAGCAACCCCGTATACCAAGCTGTTCATCAAGTAGTATTTTAACCAGTGTAGGAAGGCTTTCTTCTGCTTTGCCCGGATAGGAATGATCTTCACAATAAGGCTCAGCACGCTCAGGATGATGCACCCCAATGTAAAATAGGTAAAAGTGCAGATACTGTTGACTAGCGTAAGCAACGATATTGGTGAATTTCCCTTACGGGTGGGGCGTTCGATCAGGAGCCGGAATAGGAAAGGCTGCATTACCTGCGAAACGAACAGCACCGACAGAATACCCAGTACCGAAATGGCTCCCAGTGAGTGCATGGCCGGGTGTTTAGCGAAGATCAGTGATCCCAGCCCGACCAGACTGGTGAGTCCCGAAATCAGGACACTCATCCGGATAACGGAAGTATGGTTTTCCTTGCGTGTGTATGCTTTCAGGTTGCCGTCGGTGGTAAAAATACAAAAATCGTCGCCTAAGCCGAAAATAAAAGTGGAAAGGATAATATTGACAATGTTGAATTTGATGTGGAACAAACCCATAAATCCTAATATCCAAACCCACGAAATCACCATAGGCACAAAAGTAATCAACGTCAGCTCGATACGTCCGTACGATAGCAGGATGGCAAAAAACACCAACAGCGAAGTAATGAAGGTTATTTTATTGAAATTGTCGCTTACACTGGCTACTAAACTGCTTGCAATCGCCGATTTGTCGAGCACCATGGTGTTCGGAGTATTTTCGGCAATTCTCGCCAGCGCCGGGCGGAATTCCGGCGACACCTGTATTTGCGAAATCAAGGTACTGAGTGTATCATTTTCCGACAGGAAATCGGAACCAAAAGTCTTAAGCAGGTATTCGTAATCCGTTTCCGGGATGATTTTTTCGTGGCCTTCCAACGAAGCGAAAAAATGTGAAAACCGGCTGATGTCAATATCCCTTTTCAAAAATATTTCCGCAACAGCATCCTTCATATCCTGTTTCAGTGACTCGTTCCAATATTTATTCCAAAGTCCAATCCTGTGCGCTTGCACTTGTTTGGGTGGGATAGCCCGCGTAACGCCCGAAAAGTAACAATCATTGCCAGCTTGTTGCAGACTGTCGACCAGCAGCATCAACGAATAGGAATGGAACAGGACATCCTCCACAGTTTTTCCCTTGGTGATGACAAGCAGGTTCCGGTCATTACCCGAAAGTTGCAGGAAATCCTTTTCTGTTTCCTGCAATTCTTTCGACATATAATTCAGTTTGTTCAGATCCTCTTCATATTCCACATCGAAGGAAAAATAAAAGAGCACAGGCGTCAGCATCAGGATCAGGATGATAAAAAACGGGCGGCGGTCTAACTGGAACTGACTGGCTTTCTCCAGCATCCGTTTGATTAAGTTCGTTTTGTAACTTTCTTTGGGAACCCCGGCCAAGTGCGGTAGAAAGACAAGCGAAAACAAAGCTGCCCCTGTCAGGCAGAAAGCGCCGAAAAGTCCGAAATCGTACAGCAGTTCCGAATTAGTGAGTGTCAGGCACAAAAAGCCGCCAATGGTAGTGAGGCTTCCAATGGTCATAGGCGCCACCATTGAACGGATGGTTTGCAACACGTCTTTGTTATGCAGGTAATGTGTGAAAAAATGGATAGGATAGTTTACCGCCACACCCAAGATGACAGCGCCCGTGCCTATGGCGATCAGCGAAATAGAATCCTCGATAATACTCACCATCGCCAGCGAAAACAAAAGTCCGAAACCCACCGTAGCCATGATCAGCAAAGGCAGGCGCTTTTTTTGGAATATGGAAAGCAACAACACCAACAGGACAATCCCGACAAATGCAACTGTGGTGTACGTATCTTTCTGTACTTGCCGGGCATTACCCACCGCCACCACCACACTACCGAAATACCAAGCTTTGAAATCTTTTCCCTGAATGGAAGTATTGAATTCGTTTACAATATCGTCCAATGCAGCAACGAGCGCTCTGTTATGCCCGGTTTCGCTCGAACTGTATTTCGGGAACAACAGGATAATCAGGTTCCGCTCGTCGTTCGAAAAAAGATAATTGTCCACCACCGTGAACTGCGCAGAGCTTTGTAATTCTTTCAATTGTGCAAAAAGGGGCAAGGTCAGTCCGGCGGGATCGTTGGTAAAAGCCTGTCGTGCAAACATGCCTCCGGGTGTCCCCAGGATACGGAGGTAACCGTTAATGGTAGAATCCAACCGTTGTGGCCTGAAAGCGCGGTCGAGCGTACGGTCGAAATGCTGCTCACTCACAAACGACGGATAGTTCCGGGTGATGATATCATACGTCCGCGAAATATCGTCCTGCTCCATCTGTGCCCGGATATCATCCAATAATCCGCCGCATTGTTTCCCGATCCGGGCTACCAATGTGTCGGCTACCAGTATCAGGCTGTCTTTGTTATCGCTATTGTTTTTTGCGCTGATACTGAAAATGATCCGGTCGATAGACTTTGAGTTTTGAGCTAAGTTGTTCAGTTCCTTTGTCCCTTCGTCATGGCTCAACATCCGCGAAATATCTTCCTCGAAATGAATTTGTGATGCCAATAGTGCGCAAGCAGCAACGGTTGTGACAAGGATGGTCCAATAAGCTTTTTTGTGGCAAGCGAACCAATTGTATATCCCGGCAAAGAAATTTTCCATGTATATCTACCTGTTTTTCCTGAAAATCCGTAACAACGAATAACTTAACAAAAAGAAGGACATGCCGGCAATAGCAGCAAAAACACAACTTCCAACCACATATTGCAGGAACATTCCACCTAAGCTTTCCACGGAGATGTCGGAATTGTATGGAATGATCATGCCTGTATCCAACACGATACTGCCCACCAACAGACTCAGGAAGATAATAAGTGGTATCATGGGCGGAACACTGATATTGGAAGAAATCAACACCAATGTCTTATTGAGTCTCAATGGGATGGCCAATGCAAAGGCAATCAACATCTGGAATCCCCATACGGGCACAATCCCCATGAAGACACCAAAACCGATACTCGACGATTTTCTAAGATTACTTTCGTTGGGATTCAATAAGATTTCTTTCCATGGTTTTTGCCTGATGCGCAGGAAGAAAAGCCTCGGAAGGAAAAAAAGGCAAGCCAGCATGACCAGAACGCTGTTCAAGACACTGATACGGAAGAAATCCCTAAAAGGCCGGAAATGCGAAACATGCTCGTTACCGGTATGGTAAGTCACACCCACCGGGACCGACTTCACCGGGATATTATCCCAAGCCAGCCGTACCAGACTCTCGATTTCGAATTCGAATCTGGTCGTATAAAAACGTTTCTTTTCGATGGCCTTCAAAGGATACAACCTGAAACCCGATTGGGTATCGTTGTTCCGGATACCTGTTTCCACCCAAAACCAGAAATTCGAGAACCGGCGTCCAAAGTTGCTTTTCATTGGAATCCCATCCTGGTTCATATTACGTGTACCGATGATCATACAGTTGCCTGACTGTTGCAATTCGTCGAGAAAACAGGGGATATCAGCGGGATTGTGTTGTCCGTCTGAATCGAGCGTGATGGCGTACGAAAAGCCCATTCCGAGGGCCTTGCGGAATCCGCATTGTAAAGCGTAACCTTTCCCACGGTTGGGTTGGTAACTAACGACAGTGATATCGCTGCGTTGCTTCAGGATAACGGCAGTCGGGTCGGTCGATCCGTCGTCCACCACAATAACAGGCAAACCCTGCGCGATAGTTTGGTCTAAAACTTGCGGCAGGGTTTTGTGGTTGTTATAAGTAGGGATAATAACGCAAACAGGCATCATTTATATTACGGCGATTTACTCTTCGGCAGAAAATACGCCTTTTATTTTAAGGAATTCATCATGCTGGTTAGCAATAGTGGCCGAAAATTTTGTCCCGGAGAAACTGATGTTCACCTGGAAAATATAATCAACGGTAGGGTCGATGAATTTCAGGAATTTGATCTGATCGGCCTGACCCATGAAAAGCCTTTTCTGCAACAACTGCTGGCTGATCTCACGAACCATTTCGATTTGGCAAACGCCCGGAAGGATAGGCTTATCGGGAAAGTGTCCCTTGAAAACCTCATGACGGGGGTCTATTTCCACAGAAACCACGTGATTCGTTTCAGTGGTCTCGGTTTTAAGGATCTTGTAAAGCGCCGGAAATTTCTGATTCATGGTTCAAATCTGTTAAGTGTGATGTGCATTGAGAAATTGAAATGCTGTATGGTAATGCTTTCCAATTTATTGCCGACATAACTGTATGTGGCTTCAAACAATTGTTTCTTTTTACTATTATACTGGGCTTTTGTGATAAAGGTTTCGCCCGCAAGAAAATATTTTACCGTATCTTTCTTTTTTACTGGTATTTCTTCCACCCATCCTCCATCCTCCCCGGTTGTCTTTTTTGTTGTGCCGGGATTGCCCCTCAGCAAACCGGTAACCATGGCGAAATCTTTTTGGAAAAACTTCAATATCACCTTACGGTCTAATTGCTTGATACAATAATTCTTCTGGTAGTCGATGGCGGTGATGTCCATATCCAACAGTTTAGGACCTGCAATGGTCGTGAACAACATCCGGTAGCGGCTACTATCCTCCCGGTTCAACACCATAATTCCCGAAACAGTTTTACCCGATACCTCGATGACAGCGTTAAAAAACAATGTCTCAGGTTCCGGATCCTGTAAACAGGTCGCCATAGGGAACACCGGGCTGCACCACAGGCACAATAATGACCAGCAACAGCTAACGAACAACAAAAACCGCATCATTCAATGTTTTGTTTGCTTCTATATCGCCGAAAATCATCGTAGTAATATCACCAGACACTTCCTTCATAACCACACGCTCCACCATAAAGGAGTTCTTAGCACCATACAGGTTCAGTTCCGTATAGTATTGTTTCAACTCTTTCGTTGAAGGAACAGCTTTGATCATGAATTGGGAGGCATTTTCGAACAATTCAAATGTAAATCCCTTCGAATCGAATATTTTTCCGTCAATCATATTCATGGTCACCTGGCTGATCTGCTGGAAAAGCTTGTTCCCTTTCAGCGAAACTGACGATGCAGCGTGGTCGCCATCCTTGACAATGGTTTTATCGCCATCGAGGATAAAAACAAACTCATTGGGTTTCCGATAGGCGATTTTCAATTTTTGGTCGCTACGGAAAAACAGCTCGCCGTTCGATTTCAGTTTGTCTTTCAGGAAACTGATCTCTTTGGTCTGCTCGAAACGGCATTGCAAACTGGTGATCTGCCGGCAAGCGTCCCGGTATTTTTGCTTAAATTCCTGTTGCGCAACCATCGGCTTGAACTCCTGTTGCGCAGCCATATTGAAGGACCATCCGGCAAATAAAAGCATCCAAAAAAAGTACTTCATCAAGTTTTAATTTTGATGCAAATTTATAAAATATTTAAATTTTCGATAGTGTCCCTTAATTATTGATATCTGCCATTGGTTTTGCAAAAGCATAATCGATAGACCAATTTTCGGCTACAATTCCGGCAACCAA
>JAVBSH010000255.1:0-24811 GCA_031547085.1 Bacteroidales bacterium | reverse complement strand
ATTTTTTGTTTTTTATTTTTTTTGTTGGCTTTCTTTTTCCTCCCTCTTCCCCTCGCCCTCCTATCCCCCCCTCCCTGGCCCTCTCTTTTTCTTGTGGGGGTGGGGGTGGGGGGGCGGCCCCCCCCCCCCCCCCAACCTCCTTCCCCCCTTCCTTTATTAGGTCTACAAAGCCGTCATGTCAACTAAGCAAACGAGGTACAAGTTTGCGCATGGAGACATCTCTTAGGTAAAACGACATAAAATTGTCAATTATCAATTGTTTACTTCAAGGTTGTGTAACGGCAACCGATATACAATCCGTTTCTTTCCTTCCGGAAGGAATACAGTCAACAAATATTGCCCGTCATTTAACGGATCGATAGCCGTTTGTTTTTTTACTGCGTAAGGAGTCAGGTGGTAGGTGGTCATGAAATCGTAGTCATGGCTGATCAGATTGAGCAAGCGTTTACGTTCCTTTTTACCGATAATGTCAGGCCAGAAACCTCCCGCCGGGCGGATAGTGAAATTGTTATAATAATCCTCGCGCAGCAATTCGAATAACTCGATGCTTTCCGATTGCAGGAAGGCGTGCAGCCAACGGAACAAATCTTCCAACTGGTATCGATGGAAATCATACGAATGTTGTTGGCTGTATGTTGCCAATTCGTCGAAAAATTCGAAATATCTTCCACGGTAGGCATCATCAAAAACCGCTTGTATTGTTAATGTGAAGCGTCCGCTGTTCCAGTACTTTTCGAGGGTATGTTCCGCATCATGTATGCGCTGCAACTCTTCTTTCGTTATCCACTGGTTCGATACCACTTCATAAGGCGCCTCCTTGCGAAAAATATATCCGTTGGCCTGTGCATCACGGCGAAGTACTGTTCCACGGAGCATCTTCAGGAACCCAAGCTGCACTTCCTTTGCCCCGAAAATGAACACATCATTGAAGGACTGTATGAGCCTGTCCATCGTCTCGTGAGGCAATCCCGCGATCAAATCGAGATGCAAGTCGATCTTGCCGCCTTCCATGATCCTCACGACGTTCCGCGACAGCGTGCCGAAGTCCTGCCGCCGGTCAACAGCCCGGTTGGTTGGCTCATAAGTGGATTGTACACCAATCTCGAAACGGAAAAAATGTGCAGGCAAACGTTCGTTCAGCCGCTCGATGATTTCTTCATCCATCAGGTCGGCATAAATCTCGAACTGGCATGTCAGGTTCGGGCGGTAATGATCGATCAAAAAGTCGAACACCCGTTGCGTATGCTTTTTATTAAGATTGAATGTGCGGTCGAGGAACTTGATTTGCTTTGCACCATTGTCGATCAGGTATCCAAGGTTCTTGCGGATATAATCATCCGGGAAATAGCGAACACCGTGTTCCAGCGACGAAAGACAATAGGTGCAACGGTAAGGACAGCCGCGTGATGTTTCGAAATATGCCAATCGGTGCTGCAAAGTCCCCCTGTCTTCATCGAGTTGGTATGGCGATGGTAAAGCAACCAGCCGTTCTACATCGGCACGGGCTACCGCCTTGCTGATATAGCCCGTGGAAGAAACGCCGTCGATCGTGGTTGGTAGCCTGTTTTCGATGGCATGTAACAGTTCGCCCAGCACAAACTCGCCTTCACCGCTTACCACGTAATCTATCGGCATGTTTTCCAGGAAAAACTCCGGCTCATAACTCACTTCGGGGCCTCCCAGGATCAGGATCACACCTGGTTTTATCTCGCGGAGTTTTGCAACTAACTGTCCGGTTATCTTCACATTCCAGATATACACGCCCAAACCGATACAATCGCAATTCGTGGCCAACAGATCACTGGCAATGTTCCCAATTTCTTCCTTGATCGTGTATTCCTTGAACGATAAATCGAACCGGTCTTTGTTGGCTATATATAACCACCGCATAGCAAGCGAGCTATGGATATACTTGGCATTGAGCGTGGCGACAACAGTTTTCAAATGCTTGAATTACGTTTATAACGTTTGAACGTTACAACGTTATAACGTTGTAACGTAAATTGATGCAAAAATAGTGATAAAAATCTTGCAATGCAGGCAACAATTTCGCTCATATAGCTGTTACTATGTATATAGTACGATTCCTAACACAGAAATTGTAACTATATAAGCAATTACATGCATCTAAAACCCCTATATATGAACCGCTTTTCAGCTTCGGCCGGGAGGCGGTTCCCCTTTTTAGGGAGGGCATCGGTCTGTTTCACTTCCACTTTTAATTGCATCGATACAGTAAGTATAAAAAAAGCTGTCCGGAAGATTCTTCCGGACAGCCTTACACAAAAACTACTTACTATTATGAAAACAAATTCTTCAGTAACTGTTGATCAATAATCGTTTGGCGTGTAAGATTGATTTTATACGCCTTGCGTCCATTTTCAACTTTCCATTTTCCATTGCTTACCTGCGTCTATCGCGACGGTCACCACCGCCATGACGGCGATCACCACCTCTATCGCCCCTGTCGCCGCGATCGCTGCGTTGTTCCCTTGGCGGACGTTCCACATAACCTTCGGGTTTTTCCAATAAGGCTTTGCGTGAAAGACGGAGTTTTCCCGTTTTCTGGTCGATTTCGAGCAACACCACATCCAGTTCGTCGCCTTCTTTCAATATACCGTCTAAGTTTTCGAGGCGTTTCCAATCTACTTCCGAGATATGGAGCAAGCCTTCCTTACCGGGAAGTATTTCCACGAAAGCGCCGAAAGCAACAATCGATTTCACCTTGCCATGATATACCTTGCCAATTTCGGGAAGTTCTATGATACTGTTGATCCACTTCAAGGCGGCATCGATAGAATCGCGGTTTTCAGCAAAGATATCTACAATGCCCTTGTTGTCGATTTCTTCGATAACGATGGTAGCGCCGGTAACAGCCTGAATTTCCTGGATCACCTTTCCGCCGGTACCAATCACAGCGCCGATAAACTCTTTCGGTATCGTAATCTGTACAATGCGTGGGGTATGCGGCTTGTAGTCGGTGCGGGGTTCGGCCATCGTTTCGGTAATCTTTCCAAGGATATGCATACGGCCATCTTTGGCTTGCGCTAATGCCTTGGCCAACACTTCATACGACAATCCATCCACCTTGATGTCCATCTGGGTGGCGGTAATACCGTCTTTCGTTCCGGTCACCTTGAAGTCCATATCACCCAAGTGGTCTTCGTCGCCGAGGATGTCCGACAGGATGGCAAACTTACCTGATTCATTGTCGGAAATCAGGCCCATGGCGATACCCGACACAGGTTTTTTAAGTTTCACACCTGCATCCATCAGTGCCAATGTTCCGGCGCAAACGGTGGCCATAGATGACGAACCGTTGGATTCCAGAATATCGGAAACCACACGTACAGCATATGGATTCTCTTCGCCTGTGGGTACCATGCCTTTCAAAGCACGGAAAGCCAGATTACCGTGGCCTATTTCGCGACGCGAAATACCACGTGATGCCTTAGCATCGCCGGTCGAAAACGGAGGAAAGTTATAATGCAATACAAATTTCTCAGTTCCTTGTACCAATACTTCGTCTATCATCTTTTCGTCCATCTTGGTACCGAGGGTAACGGTGGTCAACGATTGTGTTTCGCCGCGGGTGAAAAGTGCTGAACCATGTGCGGCAGGCAGGTAATCCACTTCGCACCATATTGGGCGGATTTGTGTAGTGCTGCGGCCGTCCAGACGAACACCTTCGTCAAGGATCATCCGGCGCATGGCTTCTTTTTCCACATCATGATAATAGCGGGCTACCAACGATTTCTTTCCTTCGCGTTCCTCTTCGGGAATAGTTTCGAGAAACTCATTTGCAATGGCTTCGAAAGCATCGCTACGTTCATGCTTGGGCAATTGTGACTTGGCCACTTCGTATACTTTATTGTAAGTGTATGCACGAACTGTTGCACGCAGTTCATCATCATTTACTTCATGGCAATACGTGCGCTTCACGGTTTTGCCTACCATCTCCATCAACTCCATCTGCGCCTTACAATGCTTTTTGATCTCTTCGTGCGCGTATTTCAATGCTTCGAGCAGGTCGTCTTCCGACACTTCCTTCATCTCGCCTTCCACCATCATGATATTGTCATAAGTGGCGGCTACGATGATATCCAGATCAGCCTTTTCGAGTTCTTCAAACGTAGGGTTGATCATCATCTTACCGTCGATACGTGCAACACGTACTTCGGAGATAGGACCTCCGAACGGAATGTCGGAAACAGCCAATGCTGCCGATGCCGCCAAACCGGCCAGTGCATCGGGTTTAATATTCTTGTCGGCCGAAATCAGGTTGATCGTAACAAACGTTTCGGCATGGTAATCATCAGGGAAGAGCGGGCGCAGTGCACGGTCAACCAAGCGGGATACCAATATCTCGTAATCGCCCGGGCGTGTTTCGCGTTTGAGGAAACCACCGGGGAAACGTCCTGATGCGGCATACTTTTCTTTGTATTCGACCTGTAACGGCATGAAATCGACATCTTCCTTGGCTTCTTTGGCCGACACAACCGTGGCCAGCAACATGGTTTTACCTTGACGCAAAACGACAGAACCATCGGCCTGTTTAGCTAATTTCCCCGTCTCGAGGATAATTTTTTCGCCATTGGCCAGTTCTATTTCTTTCTGGATAACATTCATTGATTTAAAATTAAACGGATTTTTCTTTAAAGACACCACAATAAAAATGCAAAAAAAGGCAATCGAAAAATTGCCTTCTCTTGAGTGCCTTTATGTTTTACTTACGGATATTCAGATCCTTGATGATTTCGCGGTAGCGGTTGATATCCCTGTCTTTCAGGTAATCGAGCAATCTCCTTCTTTTACCGACAAGTTTCAACAACGCCTTTTGCGTTCCGAAATCCTTCCTGTTGTCTTTCAGGTGTTCTGTCAAATGGCTGATACGGTATGAGAACAATGCAATCTGCGATTCGGATGAACCGGTATTGGCTGCTTCTTTACCGTATTGCGTAAATATTTCCTGCTTCTTTTCGGCGGTCAAATACATCTTATTCTTACTATTTTTATTTTTATTATTTCTTTTTTACGACCCGCAAAAGTAATTCACTTTTTTGAATTTACAATAGTTTTTGAGAAGATTTTTTACCTTGGCGGGACGGGAAGTCTTTTAGGGATGCATCCCGGTCATCCTACAATCCTCAGTTTGGCGAATTTCAACAACAATTGCCGTTGACCTGCACTGCCAAAATAGACCGTCACCTTGGCATTGGCGCCGCTTCCGTCGATGGCCAGCACTTTTCCCGTCCCGAAACGCAGATGTTCGACAGTCATACCCGTTTTGATCTTATCAGGATCATCGGCGGGTACGCCATCCAAGGGAGACAAAGGCGTCGACCCCGAGTCTTTCCTTACAAAGTTGTTCCCGGTATAACCGGAATTGACAGGTTTGAATTTTGAAGGAAATGTTGTAGCTTGTCCGGACTCGAACGTCGGCTTAGCTTGCCTCGGAGTGAGCGGACTATTAATAGCCTTTGCCGCCTCACCGCCGACAAAATCCAGGAAACGGGGATCAATCTCCTTGATAAAACGGCTTGGCGCCGAAGATGTCATGGAGCCCCAACGAAAACGGACACCTGCATACGACAGGAACACGCTTTTCCGGGCACGTGTGAGCGCTACATAAAACAAACGCCGTTCTTCTTCGATATCCTGCATCGATGAAACGGACATCTGTGAAGGGAACAGGTTCTCCTCCATCCCAACGATATACACCACATCAAACTCGAGTCCTTTGGATGAATGAACGGTCATGACCGTTACCTTGTCGTTGTCTTCAGCTTTATCGTTGTCGGCATTGGTCAGCAGGGACACATTGGCCAAATATTGGTCGAGGGTTACCAGCCCGCCGTCGGTATCATTCTCTTCCACAAACTCGTGGATACCGTTCAGCAATTCGTCGATATTTTGCATCCGGCTGATATTTTCAGGTGTTTTTTCGGCTTGCAACGATGCAATGATACCGGTAGCTATGACCAATTGGTGCAACAGTTCGTAGGCATCAAGACTCGGTTGCTTACGGGAGTATTCGCCCATAAAGTTGATGAATTTGTGCAACTTGCCCCGCGCAGCCGGAGCGATATCGGGCGCCAACTGTTCGGCGCGGATGGCAGCATCCCACATCGAAATACCTGCTGCATTGGCAGCCGTTTCGAGTCGTCCGATGGTTGTGTCGCCAATACCCCTTGCCGGAAAATTGATTACACGGCGGAAAGCCTCGTCATCTTTTGGGTTCACCAACAGGCGGCCATAAGCCAACACATCCTTGATTTCTTTGCGTTCGTAAAACGACAATCCGCCGTATATCTTATACGGAATGTTTCGCTTGCGCAATGCTTCCTCGAAGATACGCGACTGGGCGTTGGTACGGTATAGGATGGCGAAATCCTTGTTGGCAAACTGGTAATTATACTTCATCTCGAGGATGGAAGCTGCTACCACGTAACCTTCTTCTTGATCGGTGGCCACATTGAACACCCGGATACGGTCGCCTTCGTCGTTTTCCGAAAAAACCTCCTTCTGTATGCGGTTCCGGTTTTTTTCGATCAATGTATTAGCCGCATTCACAATATTTTGCGTGGAACGGTAGTTTTGTTCCAGTTTATACATCTGGTAGTTGGGATAATCCTTACGAAAATTCAGGATATTTTCGATGCGTGCCCCGCGGAAAGCATAAATACTCTGTGCATCGTCGCCTACCACGCAGATATTACCGCGTTGCGCAGCTAATTTCTTCACAATCATATATTGCGCCGAGTTCGTATCCTGATACTCGTCCACCAGTATATAACGGAAAAAACGTTGGTATTTATCCAGAATTTCAGGATGATCACGGAAAAGAATATTGGTATTGAGCAGGATATCGTCGAAATCCATTGCCCCGGCCTTGAAGCAGCGCTGTGCGTAATGCTTGTATATTTCGTGTATCCTGGGGCGTTTCACAGCTGCATCTTCCATATTCATGGCCGAGTTAGCGGCGTACATATTGGCTGTCACCAAATTATTCTTGGCCGAAGAAATCCGGTTGTACACATCGCCAATTTTATACACATGGTCATCAAGATTCATCTCCTTGATGATCTGTTTTACCACATTCTTGGAATCCTGCGTGTCGTATATCGAAAAATTTGAAGGATAACCGATGGCTTCAGCTTCCGAGCGCAGGATACGGGCAAATACTGAGTGGAAAGTGCCCATCCACAGGCGACGGGCTTCATTTTCACCTACCAGTTGGGAAATACGCTCCTTCATTTCCTTGGCAGCCTTATTGGTAAACGTCAGCGACAAAATACTGCCAGCAGCAACGCCTTGGGTAAGCAGGTACGCGATACGATAGGTCAACACGCGCGTCTTACCTGAGCCAGCTCCGGCAATGATCAGCGATGGACCATTGTAATTGACTACAGCTTTGCGCTGGACGTCGTTCAGGTCTTTCAGAAAATCAGTCATGTGCAATTGATAATTGATAATTGATAATTGACAATTGGCTGAAGACCAAAAATAAGGAATCTGTTTTCATCCGTTCTATCTGCGTTATCCGCGTTCCATTAATCAAAAATCAAAAATAATTTAAAACGGTACCGGTCCGTCATTCGTTCCTCCTGTCGGGAATGCTGAATTCCTGTATTCGGCATCGATAGCCACCACGTCTTCATTCATTTTCGAGGGGATGATCTGTGGCATGTCGAATGACAGGCTGAGTGTTTCGGGTTCAACAAATTTGGCAAAATGCTTTTTGAATGCCAACCGGACATCATCCAGTGCGCCGTTACGGTGCTTGGCGATGATGATCTCGGCGATGCCTTCCAGCGAATTACCTTCTTCGTCTTCGGTAAAGCCGTAATATTCGGGGCGGTGGATAAAAGCCACAATGTCGGCGTCCTGCTCAATAGCACCCGATTCGCGGAGGTCAGCCAATTGCGGACGTTTGTTTTGCAGGCCGGTACGATTCTCCACGCCGCGGTTCAGCTGCGAAAGTGCAATCACAGGGATATTCAGCTCCTTGGCGATGGCTTTGAGCGATCGCGAAATATTCGACACCTCCTGTTCGCGGTTGCCTTTGGTGTCGCCCGTCCATGTCATCAACTGCAAATAGTCGATAATGGCGATGCGGACGTTGTGTTGTTGTACCAACCGGCGGCATTTGGCGCGGAACTCGAACACTGACAATGCCGGCGTGTCGTCGATAAATACAGGCGCTTCAATCAGCCGGCCGATTTTCGCATCCAATTGTTCCCATTCATAAGGTTCGAGCCGTCCGGTACGTATCTTGTCCGATTCAAGTTCCGTTTCAGAAACAATCATACGCTTTACCAGCTGCTGTGACGACATTTCGAGCGAAAACACAGCAACGCCGCAACCATGCTCCACAGCCATGTTGCGAGCCATGGAAAGCACGAAAGCCGTTTTCCCCATCGAAGGACGGGCGGCTAAGATGATCAGGTCGGTAGGTTGCCACCCTGCTGTGATGCGGTCGAGCTTGGTGTATCCTGACGGAACTCCGCTCAGGCTGTCGTCCCTCTTACTTGCAGCTTGTATGCTTTCAATGGCATCCTTCAACAATATATTGATAGGCTGAATATCTTTCTTGATGCTTCCCTGGGTGATTTCGAACATGGACTGCTCCGAGCTGTTGAGCAGATCCTCCACATCTACGCTTTCGTCGAATGCGCGTTCCTGGATGTTGGTGGCCACACGGATCAGTTCGCGTTGGATATATTTTTGATAGATAAGCCGTGCGTGAAATTCGGCATGTACCGACGACATTACCCGTGTGGTTAGTTGCGTTACATAAAACGAACCACCCACTTCCTCCAGTATACTGTTGCGCCGGAGTTCTTGGATCACCGTTAACAGGTCTATCGGCTCTTCGCGTATGGAAAGGTCGACAATAGCCCGGAATATTTTAGCATGCGACTCCTTATAGAAACATTCGGGTTTTAGTATCTCGATCACCTCATAAATGGCGTCTTTTTCGAGCATCACCGCCCCCAATACCGCTTCCTCCATGTCGACGGCTTGTGGCGGCAACTTACCTGCCTCCACACCTATCACACGGGTATTGTCCATGATAGGTGCCGACCCCTTGGCTTGCCGGGTGTTTGTTTTTGCCATTGTATTGATGTTTATATGATTATGAAACTCTGTATGTGTGCTTGAAAAATCGAAACAAGAAAACAAAGATATAATGCCCGGGTAAGTTTACGAAATAAAATCCCAAAACAATTTATCAACAAGATGATGCCCGGTCTTGAATTTTACCTTTCCAAGTCGATGATCCCTTCTTCGAGGATGGTCAGTTTTTCACCTCCCTTTGCTGTGACAACAAAGGTATTTTCAATACCCACAGCGCCTACTCCTTCGATCACGAATTTGGGTTCTACGGCCAACACCATGCCCGGTTCCAGTTCCACGCGTGAGCGAGCGCCCAATACCGGCTGTTCATTAACCTCGATGCCAACGCCGTGTCCCACAAAACGCGCCTGTTGCCGGTGTCCCATGAAACAATCTTCCAGTCCGCTACGTTTGGCCATTTCCAGCGACTTGTTGTAAATGTCTTCGCACACAACCCCGGGGCAAGCCATGCGTGCAATCTCATCTTGTATATCGAGCGCCACCTGGTGGGCATGGTATGCTTTTTCCGGCAAACGGCCGATCGAAAAAGTACGGGTCATATCCGTCATGTATCCGGTGAAATTGCCGCCCATGTCCACCATCAGGCTGGTCCCTTGTTGCAGCACACTATTATCGGCTCCAACCGGGATGGACGGATGTAAACCCTTTCCGCCCAGGCCGAAATCGTATGGAGAAGGCTCGCAGGCATTTTCCCCTGCAAGGATGCTTCCCATGAATATCTCCATGCTTTGCCCGAAAACCCTGAAAATACCCAGGTTGCCGGCACGGCGGAGTTCACGCTCAATTTCGATGGATAGTTCAAGGTCGGTCATCCCGGTGCGGTATAGTTCCGGAACTTTGCTGTACACCGCAGCATGCAGTTGCCCGGAACGACGGATCATATCCAGTTCTGCATCTGTCTTTACGCTACGCGCCTTTTGTATGGCAGGCGTGCCGTTGATCGCTTTGGCAGGATGGAATATGGCCTCGTAGCGCAGCCATTCGGTATGCGACATTGAATCGCCTTCGAGCATGATGCACCGTGGCATTGGTACGTTCCGTTCTGCCATGATCTCTGCTATCTGTTCGGGTTTACGGACATAGATCACTTGTTCTCCTTCCACACCAACCGGGCGTCGTACAAAAAGTAAAGGTTTACCATCCAACGGGATATACAGGTAACCCATCATTACCTGTCCTGTTGTGTAATACATATTCACATTGGAAGTTATCAGACAGGCATCGGCGCCCACAGCCTCCATCTCTTTTCGTATTTTGTCGATATGTATTTCCTGTTCAGTCATTTATGTTGATTTGTATTTTTAATATTTTTGAATGTTTTACACTCAGATTTGAAAATTGACGCTGCAAAAATAACCAAAAACCGTACCTTTGCATTGCCTTAAACAATTTCGAACATCGTATTCATGAAAACAAATACTGTAATTATTGCCGGCAAGTGGTTGATATGCCTTTTTTTATGTTGTTGTGTTGTTCCGGTTTCCGCACAACAGGCTTCGTTGCAAAAACGTGTCGACAAATTACTGGACAATGAATTTTTCCAAAAAGCAACAACGGGAATTTATGTGTATGATCTCACAGACCAACGGGATTTGTACCAACATAACGAAAAAAGGTTGTGCCGTCCGGCTTCCAACATGAAACTACTTACCTCGGCTACAGCAATAACATTTCTTACTCCTACTTATGAATTCAAAACCAAGCTGTTCCATACCGGAATTGTCGATGAATCGGAAAAATTGCAGGGAGACCTTTATCTGGCCGGGGGGTTCGATCCGGAAATGTCTTCCGCTGATTTGGATACGATGATTTTGTGGTTGAAAAAATCAGGTATCAACAGTATGGAAGGTAATTTATATCTTGATGTCACGATGGCCGATTCCATATATTGGGGTAAAGCATGGTCGTGGGACGATGACCTCGAAGCTTTTCAGCCGTACTTATCGCCGATGCCGCTCAACAAAAGTGTTGTGAAGTTGAAAGTGATACCGGCTTCGCCGAACCGTGCTCCCATCATCAAAATGGAACCCGAAAGTTCATTTATCCGGGTCGAAAACCGGGCTTCCACCGTTTGGAAAAGTTCTGAGCTGCCTCAAAAATCATTGCGTTTCTATCGTGATTGTAACGGGAAATACAACCGGATTATAGTGTCGGGCACTATTGCCGCTTCGGCGCAGCCTTACGAAAAAATGGTCAGCCTTAAAAATCCGAACAGGTATGCACTCACACTTCTTTCGGAAAAAATTATGACGCAAATGCCCGGAAGTACAATTGACGGCATCGGATTAGCTGAAGTTCCCACTGATGCCTGGGAGGTGGGGTATACTAAGCGCAGTTTGGTTGAAGCAGTCAGGAAACTCAACAAGGATAGCGATAACCTCAATGCCGAAATGTTTTTGTACGCGTTAGGGCATCAATCCGGCGACAAACCGTCAACTACGGAAAAAGGGATTGCCATAGTGCAGCAAATGATTTCGCAGTTGGGGCTGAATCCGAAAACATATAGCATTGTCGATGGCTCCGGTTTATCTAATCAGGATTACCTGACTCCCGAGCTGCTGGTGAACCTGTTAATATATATGTATAAAAGTCCCGATTTTGCATTATTCAAAGAATCATTGCCTATATCGGGGGTAGACGGGACATTGGCCCACCGGATGAAAGGTACTTCGGCTTACCGTAAGATTTCAGCCAAAACAGGTTCCATTACCGGCGTGTGCACGCTGTCGGGATATGCCACTGCAAGTAATGGCCATTTATTGGCTTTCTCCATCATGATCCAAAACTTTGTGGAAAAGACATCTTATGTTGCTAACCAGTATATCGATAAGATTTGTGAAATACTGACGGAGTGATTTTTTATTGGAGTATAAACTATTCCGTTATATCTAAATATGTTCATTATACTATGTATTTATTGATTGTTAACATTATGAATATAAGATTGTTGTGTTGTTAAATATTGTAGGTGCGAAATTTTCATACTCATTAACATAGAACATATGGAGAATCATTTATCGAACAGATAGTTTTTGTACCTTTGCAGCATGTATAGCAAAAATTGGATCGTAAAGCCAACACCCGATACAACAGTGGTACAACACCTTATGGACGTATTGAGTGTTGATAATATATTAGCAGTCCTGTTAGCACAGCGGGGAATCAAGGATTTCGAAAGCGCAAAAGTATTTTTCAGGCCGGCATACGAATACCTGTATTCGCCTTTCCTGATGAAGGATATGCAGCGGGCAGTCGATCGTATTAACCATGCTATACGTAACCGCGAGAATATCATGGTGTATGGCGATTATGATGTGGATGGAACCACGTCGGTGGCCATGGTTTATTCCTTTCTTAAAAAGATATATCCCAATGTAGACTATTACATTCCCGACCGCTATACGGAAGGTTATGGTGTGTCCTACAAAGGTATTGATACTGCGGCTACAGGTAATTTCAAGTTGATCATTAGCCTCGATTGCGGTACCAAAGCGGTGGAGAAAATCAATTATGCCCACACAAAAGGGATTGACTTCATTATATGCGATCACCATTATCCGGGTGCAGTTCTACCGTCGGCGTTTGCTATCCTTAACCCCAAGCGGGCCGATTGTAAATACCCGTACAAGGAACTTTCGGGTTGTGGGGTGGGTTTTAAGATGTTGCAAGCGTATGCGCAAGTCAATAAAGTGCCCATGGAGGAAGTATACCAGTACATTGATCTGGTGGCTGTCAGCATTGCTTCCGACATTGTGCCGATGGACGGTGAGAACCGGGTGTTGGCTTCTTTGGGAATACAAAAACTGAATGAAAACCCATCATTAGGATTAAAATCCATAGTCAAGATATCAGGATTGGAGGGTTTGCCAAGGCATGTGGATGATATCGTATTCAAGATAGGACCTCGTATTAATGCTGCCGGACGTATGAAATCGGGCAAACATGCGGTAGAGCTGCTTATTTCGGACGCCGAAAAGACAGCCCGCGATGCTGGTGTGGAGATCGACCGTTTCAATACCGACCGGAAAAACGTCGACTCGGATATTACTTGTCAAGCACTCCGGATGGTTGCTGCTGACCCTGAGCAGGAATTCCGTAAGACTACCGTCCTGTTCAACCCATCGTGGCACAAGGGAGTTGTAGGGATCGTAGCATCGCGCCTGATAGAAACCTATTACCGGCCGACCATAGTACTTACCGAATCGAATGGGGTGGCTACCGGATCGGCGCGGTCAGTGGAAGGTTTTGATTTGTACAAAGCCATTGATGCATGTAGCGATCTGCTCGAAAATTTTGGCGGACACATGTATGCGGCAGGTATCACCTTGAAAAAGGAGAATGTGGCGGCTTTCAGCAAGAAATTCGAGGATGTGGTGGCCGGGATGATTACTGATGAACAGTTGGTACCCAATGTTGATGTGGATGAAGAGATTGATTTTCACGATATAACACCGAAGTTTGTGCGTGTTTTGAAGCAATTCCAGCCTTTCGGGCCCAAAAATATGTCGCCGGTTTTCCTGACACGCAATGTGACCGATATGGGAAGCGCTAAAATTGTAGGTAAATGTGGCGAACACCTGAAACTTGACCTGTGTCAGGTCGATCATCCCGAAATAGTTTTTCCGGCTATCGGGTTCCAGTTGGGCGAACATTACCAATGTATCCGTTCCGGGAAGCCTTTCGATGTTTGCTATGCAGTAGAGGAGAACACTTTCAAGGGTGAAACAAAGATACAATTGCAAATTAAGGATATCAAGCCGTCAACAATGAATTGACAAGGCTGGTGTGCACTTCATTTTTCACATTTCAGAAATATTTTAATAAATGATTGAAAATACAGACTTTCGGGTGAATGCAACCGGACTTCGATTGGCCGACAAATCCCTGAAAGTTTATATCGAGACGTATGGTTGCCAGATGAATGTCAATGACAGCGAAGTGGTGGCCTCCATCCTTTCCGGCGAGGGTTACGATGTAACTGATCGGTTGCCGGATGCCGATCTGGTGCTCGTCAATACATGTTCGGTACGCGAAAATGCCGAACAGCGCGTGCGCGGGCGGTTGGATGTATTCCGTATGGAGAAGAAAAAACGTCCGGAATTGCTGGTCGGCGTCATTGGTTGTATGGCCGAACGGCTGAAAAACCAGTTTCTTGAAGAAGAAAAATCCGTTGATCTGGTCGTTGGGCCCGATGCATACCGCGATCTGCCTAATCTGGTGCGCAGTGCGGGTACTGGCCTACGGGCGATCAATGTGCTGTTGTCGCGCGAAGAAACTTATTCGGATATCAGTCCGGTGCGGATGGATAAAAACCGTGTGTCGTCGTTCGTGTCGATCATGCGCGGGTGTAACAACTGTTGTGCCTTTTGTATTGTACCTTATACGCGTGGCTCCGAACGCAGCCGCAGTATGGATACCATATTGCGGGAAGTCGACGAATTAGCTGAAATGGGCTATAAGGAGGTGACACTATTGGGACAAAATGTTGATTCCTATCATTGGAAAAAAACAGATGGTAGCAATGACATTGGCTTTGCAAACTTGCTCGAAGCAGTAGCAGGCGTTTCACCGGACATGCGTGTGCGTTTTTCCACATCGCATCCCAAGGATATGACGGACGAGGTGCTGCACGTGATGGCAGCACATCACAATATCTGTAAAAGCATACATCTTCCTGCACAGTCGGGGAGTACCCGTGTATTGGAACTGATGCGGCGCGGATACTCCCGCGAATGGTATTTGGGACGTATCGAAGCGATTAAACGCATTATGCCCGGGTGTAGTATCTCCACTGATCTTATTGCGGGATTTTGCACAGAGACAGAGGAAGATCACCGCGACACACTTTCGTTGATGGAGCAGGTACATTTTGATTATGCGTTTATGTTTAAATATTCTGTCCGCCCTAATACGTTGGCAGCTCGCAAAATGGAAGACGATGTGCCCGAAGAGGTTAAGACATGGCGTTTGCAGGAAATCATCGACCTCCAAGGACGCCTTTCGGTAGAAAGTAAACAGCGCAGTGTGGGACAGACCTATGAAGTATTGGCCGAAAGCCTTTCGAAAAAATCAACCGAACAACTTTCCGGTCGTAATTCGCAAAACATGGTTGTAGTATTTCCCAAAGGCAATTATGCGCCGGGCGATTATGTGCAGGTGCATGTTACTGGCTGTACCCCGGCAACGTTGATCGGTGTCCCGGTGTAATGTTTTAGACTCAAAATTGTACTTTTTCCGGTTCTCACAGACAAAAACATGATTTTTCTTAATAAATATATGTCCCCGTCAGGCGAACGTATGCTGTGGATGGTGTTATTAGTTTTGGTTGCTTCACTTGCGATTATAATTTGGCGTGCATGGCATCGGTATAAGACCAATCCTTTACGTATCCGTAAAAAGGTTTGGTACCATGGAGGACTGAAGATGTCGGTGAAGATCCGGAACATCCGCAATGCCATCGTCGAAATTGATATACCAGTCATCGAATTCCGGCAGCCGCGTATGAGCAAACGAAAGTTTAAGATTGTGGCGCCCGGCGACAAAAATATCTTTCCACTTGGGTTGTCACCGCAAACCAGCTACGATTTCATTGTGGAATTTACCAAACTATACGAACGCGAACCTATCTTGCGGAAGTATCATCGTGTGGTGATCTATGTAAAAGACCGGCGGGGGAAGAATATTACAAAGAAGACTGTAAAAATTTCGTTACCGAAGTAGGAGAATTATCGGTACTTCTTTTTGTCCGGTGGAAGAAATGCCGCTACCAATCCCAATAAAGGTAGAAAAGAACATACGTGGTACACGTATTCGATGCCGTTACTGTCGGCAACAGCACCAAGCACCGCGGATGCAATGCCTGCAATACCGAAGGCCAATCCGAAAAACAATCCGGCTATCGTACCCACCTTGCCCGGCAAAAGTTCCTGCGCATAAACCAGTATTGCCGAAAATGCCGACGACAGGATCAGTCCGATCATAATACTCAGTACACATGTCCATGTCTGGTCTGCGTATGGCATCAGCAGGGTGAATGGCGCCACTCCGAGGATGGACGCCCATATTACATATTTACGGCCAATGCGGTCACCCACCGGACCGCCGATCAGGGTTCCGGCCGCTATGGCAAACAGAAATGCAAACAGGTAGAACTGCGAATCCCTTACCGAAACCCCGAACTTGTGTATCAGGTAGAAAGTGTAATAATTGGTAAGGCTGGCCATATAAACGTATTTTGAGAAGATCAGCACCAACAGGATCAGCAGCGACATCACAATTTTGGAGCGGGGCAATGTCGATTTCCGCACAACAATCTCCTTGCGCTTGCGTTGCATCCGTTTCAGGTTGCTGCGATACCACCGGCTGATAGGGATCATTACAGCAATGGCCAGTAAGGCAACCAGTGAAAACCACTTAACGTTGTGTTGCCCGTAGGGAGCCACAATTAAAGCTGCCAATAACGGGCCGAGCGATCCGCCAAGATTGCCGCCCACTTGGAACAGTGATTGCGCCATGCCGTGTCGTCCACCCGAAGCCATACGTGCCAACCGTGACGCTTCGGGATGAAAGATGGCCGAACCAAACCCGATGAGCGCTACCGATAATAGGATCATCCACAGACTACCGGATAGTGAAAGCATGATAAGTCCGGTCATCGTAAAAGTCATCCCGATAGGTAATGATAATGGTTGCGGCCTCTTATCGGTGAACCATCCTACCACAGGTTGGAAGACCGATGATGAAAACTGGAAAGTGAGTGTGATCAGCCCTATTTGTTTGTAATTGAAATGAAGCGATTCCTTGATCAACGGATATATAGCGGATATAAGCGATTGTAGCATGTCGTTGAATAAATGTGAAAGTCCCAACGACCATAAGATGGCAAAAGTGGCCCCGCCTGCTGCAATATTCCTTTTCGTTTGGTAATTCATCAGTACCCGCATTCTTTATTTGGGGCGCAAAGGTACAAAAAAAGGGCTTCCGTGGAAGCCCTCAGGGGAAATATATAGGACGCCTTGCAGGGGGGACGGCTGAGTCATGCCGATACAGCCAAGTCCTGCGCAGCGGGGTCGAACACTAACCCACAGCTCTGGCAATAGCACCAAAGTTCTTCGTCGGAGACATCCTCGACGGTTTCCTGGCAAACGCGCAACAATAAGTTGCAACCATAACTGCCATATTCTACATGTATTTCCCGGCTTCCACATTCGGGACACACAAAAGTGTGTTTTTTAAGATTCAAATTCATTTTTATATATTTTCAAAAAAGAGATACTTTAATTTTTATGCCGTCAGTTCGTTCAGTTCGAACTTCGGGTCCGGCCAGATCCTTTCCGGCCACGGCACACGGTTCTGCCGGTGCATCGATTCACATTTCTTACGCTGCATGACGAACATGTAACGGTTTTTTGCTACATCAATGTCGCTTTCCCGATCCGAAACCATCGTCGTCACACGGCCTTTGTAACCATACCTGCAAAGGGTTTCTCCTGCGGCAAGTGTTTGCACCCACACTTCATCCACAGCCGAGTAGAAATTGACCATTCGGCGGACCATTGTCCGGGCAATGACCGGACGTACCGATTCCAGAGTATCCCGGCATTGTTCCGGATAGAAGGAAGCCACAACCGGTATATTTTTGCGGCGTGCTAACCTTAACGCATACCATCCGCCGGCAAACGGTGAATGACAATGCAACAGGTCGAACGGAATGTTGTGTAGCCTGCGCTGTAACCCGGGAGTGAGTTCCGGAAATCCCGCCCTGTATGGCCTTTTCCGTGCAATAGGAAACGATGCATAACGCAACACCGTAAAATCTTCCTTATCCACATATCCCGGCACGGAAGGTGAAATCATATATACATTGTCCATCGTCCGGTTCAGCCAACAGGCGTAGTTGCGAATAGTAAGCGACGCTTCATCCCTGATCGCCGGCACATATTCGCTGAATAGGCCTATGGTGTACTTTTTCATTTCCTTAACTTTTTATTGATTGATTATCCGATTACAAACATACCGAACGAATGTTTCGCCACTGTTATGCAAACTTTATGTTTATGTTAAGTTTACTGATGGCGTTAAACACCTTGTGATTCAAATTAATGTGCCTTATTTACTTTCTTTGTTGCTACTTTTATATCCTTATATTGATTTCCACAATGTGTGGCTTTCCTTTGCACTTTATCGGCTTTTACCATAAAGACCTTCCCAGTCTGCTCTTTGGCATACACATGGCACTCATTTGCTATGGTTTTGCCATGATGCTCAATGAACTTGTGTGCCATTCCTTCTGATACATCTGCTTCTGCAAGAAGCATCGTTATCAAAAATATACCTACGGTCAAAAATATTGCTTTTAGGGCTTTCATAATCAAATTTTACTTCAACTATTCTATACTTTGAATACAATATATTTTACTTCTTACATAAACAACATATATGCCACTAAGCCTTGAAAAACCACATTTGACCATATCAGATTCAATGACAGCAATAAAGAAATGCGCATTTAGAAAGTGTGTGGAGAAAACGGGCGTGGAAGTGTGGAAAAATTCCACACACGGGTGTGGAAAATCGTGGTTGATGTGTATTTATCGTTTTTGTAACTTTGCACAAATTAAAAACTTATCCTGATGAAGAGAAATATTGAAACCGGTATCCGATTAAAAGCTGTACTTATATATTTGGTCGTTGCGGTAATTTGCTGTGGGATGATCATATACATATACAATCTCCGACAAGGAATAGAGGATCAGCGGCAGCGTGTTGAACAATATCACCGTACGCTTGCTGTGACCAACGAATTTGTTTATGCGGTAAACCAAGCCCAAGCCGAGGCAAATTTGTATGTTACTTCCAAAAACGTATCACATTGGAGGGCGTACAGGAGAAAAACCGAAGAGGTGAAATTGTTGGCCGATTCACTTAAGGTAAATGCCGGTCAGGACAGTATACTTGTAGAAATTAATGCACTTTTGGACAAAAAAGGTGGGATCGTTTCCGAACTCAACAAATTGTTCGGCGATCACAATCCGCTCGATTCCATCAGTGAGCGGATAGAGGGTTTTGGCCACACCCGTATGAAAGATTCGCTGAAAGTGACCACTACAGTGAAGGATACAGTGGTACAAAAAATACCCAAAAAAGGGTTCTGGAAAAGGGTTGGTGAAGTATTTTCTCCCGGCAGCCAGCCCGATTCCATAGTTTCGGTAGTTTCCAGAAAAACTGATATGGTAAAACTGCCTGAGAAAATGAGTCAGGATAGGCCTTCTGTAAAAGTTGTTATTGCCGAAGATGCCAGCAAAATATTTTCAAGCCAGATATCGGCCATTGAGGAGCAAGTAAATCATTTGATTGTTATCGATCAGGAAATATCGACACAGATCTTTAACATGCTTCATCAATTGTCATCGCAAACCATTAATTCGACCCTTGCCGGGATTCGTGAAAGCGCTAGGCTCATTAGTCGTAACTACGCTTTTTCAATTATCGGGGGTGGGTTGTCGCTGATATTAATCATGATTTTTGTAATATTGATCATCAACGATGTAAACAAAGGCAAGGCTGCACGTAAGGCATTGGAGAAAGCCAACGAACGGACCCGGCAAATCATGGAAAGCAGGCATCAACTGCTCTTGTCGGTATCGCACGATATCAAGACGCCGCTCAGTTCGATACTCGGTTACCTCGAACTTGGCCGTGGCAAAGCCTCTATCCCGCAAGGACCATTACGGACAATGCAGAATTCGGGTAAACATATTATGGCTTTACTCGAAAACCTACTCGAATTTTCGAGCCTTGAGCAGGGCAATTTGGCTGTGGCCTGCTGCAATTTCAATTTGTGGCAATTGTGTACCGAAACATCTGAAATGTTCGAGCCGCTTGCGCACCAAAAAAAGCTTGCTTTTGATGATCGTTTCGATATGGATGAAGGAACTGATGTGTATTCTGACGCATTGAAAATCAAACAGGTAATTATTAATTTGCTTTCCAATGCGGTGAAGTATACACAGGCTGGTAACATTATCTTCCGGGCAACTTATGACGCCGGACATGTGAATTTCAGAATCAGCGACACGGGCGCTGGGATACCGGCCAGTCAGATGGATACGCTTTTCAAACCTTTTGTGCGTATGGATGCCAATAGTGCGCTTGCTCCGGGCAGCGGTTTGGGTATGTACGTGGTGAAAGGACTGGTGGAACTGCTTCACGGAACGATTGATGTTACATCCGTCGTTGGCGAGGGCACACAAATCAAGGTGATGATACCAGCCGCACTTGCTGACGAAAAGCGGATAGTTGCCAAAACATCAAAAAAAATCTTACTGGTGGATGACGATCCGGCATTATTGACTATGCTCAAGGATATGTTGTTAAAAATGGGGCACAAGGTGGATATTTGCGATCATCCGTCACTGTTTGATGCATCATTGGGGAAATATGACATGGTGATTACCGACATGGAGATGGGGAACGTATCGGGTACCGACATTCTTTCCAAAATACGTAATTCCGGGACAAACGTTGCAGTTGTGATCATGACCGGACGAGGTGATTATAGCGAGGCAAAAGCTAAAGAAGCCGGTTTTGACGGCTACCTGTCCAAGCCCGTCACCATGCATGTGCTGGAAGGATTAACAGGTACTGCTGTCTCTGGTTCTATGGTATCGGAAGCGGCCGCTCCGGCTACAGGCGAATTTTCATTGCTCGAAGAAATGTTCGATGGCGATCGGCAGGCCATTGCCGAAGTACTCAATGTGTTTGTAAATGCCACTTCTGATAATATCCGTATACTCCGTCAGGCAGTAACAGATGATGATTTCGGACAGGCACAGGCGCTTTGCCATAAGATGTTGCCGATGTTTATGCAGATAGGTGCACCTACCGATTGTGTCGATTTCCTCACACAAATGGATGCAGCCCGTAATGATAACCCTGACCAACATCCATATTGGCGTGGTATAGTTTCTGATTTTACCGCTTTTGCGGAAAAGTTGATGGAAAAAATTCGGAAAGAATACCTATAAAGCCAGTAATATAAAAAGGGTGTAAAGAAGTAAAAAACGTCTTTACACCCTCATTCAAAGCCATGCTCTTTATTAAGACCGGATTTTAGGACACAGGGAAACGTTATCGTACATCATACCGAACGAAAGCATAATACACCAACCCGAACAACACGCCCAACCAAATCAGTAATATGGCAATATCCGTGCGGTTGTTGTGCAGCAACGCAAGCATACCCGGCGGTTGATAAGTAAACACAGGCACATCGGCAGGGTCGATGGCTACTTTCGACATATAATCTTTGCAACCATTCCATTGATCCCGCCAGATCAGGTGGCGGCTTTGAGGATCGGCAGCATCTTTATCTATCACATAGTTGCGGTAAATCGTTTGGTAAGCGATGGCTTGCTGCTGGAAATTGCGGTAACCATCATAATTGTTGTCGGCAATGCGGTCGCCTACCCAGCGGAAAACCGAGAAAGGCGATATTTTCGACAGCGCTATACCTGCGTCCGTTTGCCGAAACAGGCTGTTACGATATTCTTCCCATATTTCCCTGTGGATATTCTCCATCCGGTCATGTTTGTTTTTCCATTTATATACATCTTCCGAACGTTTTTCCCAGTCTTGGTGCCAAAAGCTTGACCAACGTATGGTTTTGTCATCGGCGTCTTTCATTAGTGTTTCCTCGCGGAGGTTTTGCTCGGCAATGCTGGGTACTGGCTGTAACTTTCCTGCTACTAGCCAACTGGTGTTGGGAAGAATGAATACCAGCACGATCCAAGCCAACAGGCATACGATGGAGCTAACCGAAGCACGCGATGTAAAGATAGATATGGCAAAAAATAACAGGATATTAATCCCTATGAACAGGATGGATACCAACAGGAAAGCCAATATTTTGTAATAATCGGACGGAAGCAGCGTAATATTGGCCGACAATTGGAGGATCAACAGGTGGGTAATAACGCCTACGATAACCGGAGCCAGCAGGATACACCACAGTGCGAGCAGCTTTCCCAGCAGTATTTTCCAGCGCGGGATGGACGAGGCAAGCATTAGTTTGAGTGTACCCTGCTGTTTCTCGCCCGAAAAAGCGTCGTAAGCAAAACACAAACACACAAAACTGAGAAAATACATGATGATATTAGCCCAGTCCAATGCCACAAACGGCCGGAAATACTGGTTAAAGGTGCTGTATGTTTGCGGAATGCTCATCCTGAAATAATCCATCTCCAACCCGTTGGGCAAAGCGCTGTTGTGCGAAGCGATAAACGAGAGTTTCGACGGTTCCTTACTGATATTGCGGGTGATGAATAGTAACTCGTTCAACCTGAATTTCAGGTACTCATCAATAATATCTTGAGAAATAGTGGCTCCTCTTTGTTTTGCTTCATCCACATTCTTTTTCTTATTGTTGATCAATGCTTCGAGGCTTTGCCTGTCCTGCACCACAAATTCCTCATATTCGCGTTGCATGCTGCGGTAACGCTTTTCGAATACTAACCCACCCACAACCATCAGTATAGCAAGCACCAAGCACGAAACGATTAGTCGCTTGTTAAGCAACGCAATTTGCAATTCCTTGAAAAAAATATGTCGTACCATAATATTTTCGATTTTTGATTTTTGATTAGCTCTCTGCGTCCTAAAATCCGGTCTTTAGGACACAGAGAACCACAGAATGGAGTCATTGTTTTTGGAATAAACCCAATCCAATCACAAACAACAATACATTTACGCCCAACAACAACGGTATACCAGCCGGGATACTGAACCTTTCTGCGAAAGCGAAAACCGGCGCATCAACTACCGACAACCGCGGATAGTTTTCCTGCTTTTCGTAATCGCCATAAATTTCTTTTTCGGCGGCGGTATAATCGTCCCAGTTGTCACGCCATTGATCCCTAGGGAATTGAGTAAAAAATTTTTCAGTAAAAGCCTTCTTCCCGTCTAAGTAATCGAACACCTGGCCACGGAAACGCCGCAGTTCGCCACGCAGGTATTCGTCACGATAGTCAATACCCGTGTTGGCTAACGAAGCAAGCGATCGCTCGTACAGCACGTCGGGCAGGAAACAGGTAAACGTTTGATTATTTTTTTGTTGCTCCAATTGCTTTTGCCGCATGATGTCTTTTTGATCCTGTATTCCTTGTTGGTATCTCCAAAGGATAGGCCACATATTTTCCCAGTTGGCAAGTTCGCTGTCGAGTACAGCTTTTTCGCTCATGCTGATCACAGCGTCCATACGTGAACGGGTTAAAAGACTCTGTTCCGGTATGTTTGCGTCAAAATAACGACTAAAAGGTTGATGCATCATTTGTAAACCATGCCATTTGTATATTGCCGAAAATTCTTGAACGCAATTATCCTCGATGGTTTTAATTTCCCTGTTAACAAGCCTGTTTTCGGCATCCAAAGGTTTATCGGCAATGGTGCTTACCAGATTGGGATAGATGAATGAAATGCCGATCCAGATAAGTACGCCCCAAAGTACGGATGTGCCGGCATGCTGCGAACGCGCTGATACGATCAGTCCCAGCGCGATGAATACCGAAAGGTAAAGGAACGAGGTGAGATATATCAACCCCAGTCGCCCCCAGAATGTGCCCGTGGTTTGCACCATCGGGTTGGCCACGATGAGGATGCCGGTGGCGAAAAACAGTATGAACAGTGACAACAATGCCGATACGCCGGTAGCGCAGAACTTAGCCAGGTAATACTCAAAACTCTTCACCGAGTTGGCAAAGATCAGATGGTAGGTGCGGGCTTCGCGTTCGCCCGAGATAAGGCCGGCAGCCAACAGGAGTACGAAAATGCTCAATATCTTCACAATGCCTGAAATATCCAGGTTGGCAAACATCGCCAGGAAAGGATTACGCCGTTGCGAACTGGTTTCGAAATCGGGCAACCATACCGGCGAAATGATCGACTTATTGCCGATGCTTTCGTCAACGCCGCGGTAGAAAATTGACATCGGGTTGGGTGCTACCAGCACAGGAACGGTAAACTGCGAATAGGCCAACGCCTCTTTCTGTTGTGCCTGATTAGTACGCAGTTCTTCCTGGTACACGGCCTGCCGTTCGGCAAAATCGCCCACCTGTATGTAGCCGCAGATAAAGGCCGTGAGTAAAGCCACCAATATCATCAGCACAAAGATGAACGATTTACTTTGTTGCTGTAACTCGTGTGTGAGCAAGATTTTGAAATTTTTCATGCAAGTTTACTTTATATTTTTCAGCCTTTTGAACATCGGTTAATTGCCTCCTGGACGTGATTCAATTACCTCCCGGACACCATTGAACTACCTTTTGGACGTAGTTTGATGGACTTCCAGACATGGTTTAATTATCTTTTGGAGGTAGTTAAACTACCTTTCGGAGGGCGATCAACGGGGTTCGGAACGGTATTGAACTACATTCGGAACATAGCTTAACGACCTTCCGGACGCCATTCAATTACTTCCGGAACAGGGTTCAATTACCTTTCAAACACCATTTAATTACCTTTCGGATATACGGCGGAGGTCAACAGATATCTCCACTTCGTATGCTGCGCAAACTCCGGTCGACATGACGCGTTCGCCTCGAAAGAGAGGGGAGGAGAGGAGTGGGGGGGGGGGGGGGGGGGGGGGGGGGGGGGGGGGGGGGGGGGGGGGGGGGGG
>JAVBSH010000096.1:0-8571 GCA_031547085.1 Bacteroidales bacterium | reverse complement strand
CCGGGAGGTTGCCAACCGTAAGGGATACATGGATCAAGCGAAAAACCACTCTCATCTCCATAAAGCATATCCAGATTTCCCCTTTCCTCCAATGCCATATAGGTGCATAATTGACTCACAAGATATTCATACATGTGCGGATCCTGACATTTTTTGATGCACTTGCGGAATCGGCGCCAACTGTAATTCAACTTTTTTTTTAAAAAGGTCTGAAGTTGTCTTACACTTATGTGAAGACCCCACCGTGCATTGAGTTTTTCTACCACGTTACTCAAATTCCGGGGATCAACACTGACTTCTTCCCTGATACTGGAAATAAGTTCCGGATTTTCCACTTTGATGGCAGGCTTTAAACCACGCCCCGGAAGAATTTCAAGACCTGAAGCACCTCTTTCCTCCCAGCGGTTAAACCACTCGCGAACGGTATGTGTTCTGGTGGTGAAGATATCGGCAAGCATGGGAACGCTATACCCATGATTACTTAGTAACAAACACTGTGCCCGTTGGCGAACGTAGGATTTGGAATGACTTCGATAAATTCCTTCCAACTCCTTTTGGGCATCTTCTGATAATTCAATGTATCTCATGGTGCAAAGATACAAAATAACGGCGATTATTTATAGACGACTACTTATTTGCATGTTGGAGTTTGCTGATTGTAAAATGTTAGAAACTGAATTAAAGCAATTAACCACTTCACTGAAAGCGCCGCTTGTACAAGGCAACAATACTCATTTTGACACGCTTCATAAACAATTGGAACAATATTTTAAAGGGGAACTTCAAACATTTGATATTCCGCTGGATTTGGTAGGCACGGAATTTCAAAAACAGGCGTGGCTCGGACTGTTGCAAATACCATACGGCACCACCACAACCTATGCAAAGCAAGCCGAACTGTTGGGTAAACCATCTGCCGTGAGAGCAGTTGCCAATGCGAATGGAAAAAATAAAATTTCCATCATCCTGCCTTGCCATAGGGTGATTGGGGCGGACGGCACACTGACTGGTTATGGCGGAGGAATCTGGAGGAAGAAAAAATTACTGGAGTTGGAAATAGAAAATAGCAAAAAGAATTCATTTTAGCACCGTACGCTTTTGCGCTTAAAACCCAAACGGTTTTTGTCTTTTGCTTTTTGAATGGCTTCCGTGGCCAACGGAACGGAAACTGGTCCTTTTTTGGTACTCACTTTTACTTTCCCGATTTTTTCGGCAACTTTCACAGCCTCATCATGCCGCGGGAGGTAAGAAACACCCACGGTAATGACAAAGCCGTTCATGCTGTATCGAGTCCGGTTGCGTTGGTTGTGAATGGTGTCAGCCACAATATTCAGCATCATTTGGATTTTTTCCGGGTCGAATTCGCTGTCGGGACGCGAGCCTAAAAGCCATTCGTAGCAAGCCCAGCCCGCTGACATACGAAGTTCTTCGCCACTATCTATCCAGCGGTCGGCAACCGTTTGAGCAAATTCGGTCTCGGCAAGGCTTACCGCTACTACGTAATCGGACAGCATGAAGAAATAAGCAGCATTCATCCAACGGTCGAAATCGGCTTCCGTCATTACTTTCGGGTCGGCAATCATTCCGGCGAAATACATGGCATCATAATTTTCGGTGGCATAAAGCTGTTCGGCAAGCGGTTGGTTCCGTTTTATCTTTTTGGCAAGCGGCTGCATAGCCATTGTGGGAACACCCCAATGCGGCTCATGTACGCCATGCGCCCCATAGATTTTTTTGGTCTGTTCAGTGGCGAGCGATTCCAATTCGTGCATTACTTCTTCGAAAGTCATTTTCTTATCTTTTAGATTGTATGCAAAGATAGCATGAATAGCTATTTATTTATCTCCCCAGTATTCCAGCTGTGTTTTCTTTGGTAGCTTTTTCACTACCTCTTCTATCGAGTGCCGAATCCAGAATTTTACGGTTTCATCGTCCATATCGCTATTAAGGGTAATGCTGTTCCAGTATTTTTTATTGAAATGCCAAGCCGCTTCTACACAATGATATTGTTCGCGCAATTCAATGGCTTTTGCAGGGTCACATTTTACGAATATTTTCAATTCAGGATTGTTAAAGGGGACAACTGCAAACCATTTTCCGAATACCCTAAACATAAGATACTCGTCTTCAAACGGCATGTCTTCCGTAGCATCTTTTAGTGAGAGGCAGTATTCCCGCAGTTCCTCGATATTCATATAATCTTATCGTTCTTTTATTGATTGCACGGCAATGCTTGGCGAAAAATCGGCTTTACCTTCGTTGAGGTCGTTTGCGTTAAGTTTGAAAATCTGATAGGTAGGTTAACCTATTAGTACCTAAGGACTGATCAGCTTAAGGTCTTAAAAACAAATGGTTTGCAACGATTGTCATTTGTGTGTGAAAAATACAGACTAATAAGTCATTTGCGTTATTTCACATGCTTTAGAGGAGCACCTTTCTCCCTCCCCACATGGGGGAGGGGTGGGGTGGGGCTTTTTACAATTGCGGTCCTGCCGGGATCAACGCTTTTCCTTCGGGCGTATCGGTATATTGCTCAAAGTTTTTGATATACTTTGTAGCCAACGATTTTGCCTTGGTCTCCCAATCGGCAACATTAGCATAAGTACTGCGCGGATCGAGGATATCCGAGACATTATTCAGCTTTTTGGGAACGGTCAGGTTTAGGACCGGGATATGTACCTTTTCGGCTTTTTCAATAGAACCGTCGATGATAGCGCGGGTATCCTTGATGGAGATACGTTTGCCTGTGCCGTTCCAGCCAGTGTTCACCAGGTAAGCCTTGGCATCGTGTTTCTTCATCTTTGCGCCGAGGGTATCGGCATACTTGGTAGGATGCAGCGTCAGGAATGCCTCTCCAAATGCAGGTGAGAACGATGGGAGTGGCTCGGTGATACCACGTTCGGTGCCAGCCAGTTTCGAGGTATAGCCGCATAGGAAATGGTATTGTGCCTGTTTTTCATCCAGGATCGATACCGGTGGCAACACGCCGAATGCATCGGCTGACAGGTAGATGATCTTGTTGGCGTGCCCGGCTTTTGACGGGAGCACGATCTTGTTGATGTGGTAAATAGGGTACGATACGCGGGTATTCTCGGTGATCGATCCGTCGGTGTAATCGGGTGTGCCGTCGGCCTTCACTACCACGTTTTCCAACAGTGCATCGCGTTTGATGGCACGCCAGATGTCCGGTTCGTTTTCCTGACTCAGGTTGATTACCTTGGCGTAGCAACCGCCTTCGTAGTTGAATACACCGTTGTCGTCCCAACCATGTTCATCGTCGCCGATCAGGTAACGTTTTGGGTCGGCCGACAAGGTGGTTTTTCCTGTGCCCGAAAGACCGAAGAAAACAGCAACGTCACCTTTCTCGCCCACATTGGCCGAGCAGTGCATCGAAGCCATACCTTTCAACGGCAGGTAATAGTTCATCATCGAGAACATTCCTTTCTTCATTTCACCGCCATACCAGGTTCCTCCGATAATTTGTTCCTTTACGGTGAGATTGAACAGGACGAATACTTCTGAATTTAGGCTTTGTTCTTTCCATTTGGGATTGGTCACTTTCGACGAGTTGAATACTACAAAATCCGGTTCTCCGTAATGCTCCAATTCGTAGAGTGAGGGACGGATAAACATATTGGTCACGAAATGTGCCTGCCATGCAACTTCCATGATGAAGCGAACTTTCATGCGGGTATCGGCATTGGTTCCGCAGAAGGTATCCACCACATACAACTTTTTAGCTGTATTTAGCTGCTTGATGGACAATGCTTTCAAATCGTTCCAGATATCGGTTGAAACAGGTTTGTTGATGTTACCGTCCCACCAGATGTTATTTTCGGAGGTAGCGTCTTTTACGATGTAACGGTCTTTGGGCGAACGACCGGTAAATACGCCTGTTTTTACCGATATGGCACCAGTAGAGGTTTGTTCACCTTTTTCGAAGCCTTTGTTTTCAGGATCAACCTCGGCTTGATAAAGCTCTTCGTAGGTTGGGTTGTATACGACTTCAATACTGCTGTTGATGCCGTATTTGCTTAAATCTATTTTGGACATTTTTATTGATATTAAATTATTTATTACAATGATATACAAACAAAAAGATCAATATGTTCGTTTCAGCCGTACGCTTTTGGCAAAATAACAAAGTTAACAAAAATTTGCAAAAAAAATAGAAATTATAGGTATTGAAAATACACATAAGAAATCACCAATTGGGTAACAATTTTTCGTTTGACATAAAATTATCTTATAAAAAAATAAATGTAATTATTTGATTAATAAAAAATTACATTTTAAGACGTGGAAATAAAGATCAAATTTTAAGTTAAAAAAATAGTTTGGCACGGTAATTGTATTATTCATGTCAGAAGATTAATAAAACATAAAATAGTTTCATAGTAGCAGTAGTTTTTTCTCATAAGTTAATAGTTGTAAATAAGGAAAGAGCCGTTCGGGAGAACCGCTCTTTTTTCGTTATATACACATTTGTGAAATCTTTATTTACTCTCCAGCTTTTCCTCCGGTTGTCTTGCTGCCTTGGCTATCCGTTGTGGTGATACATCTACTTTGCCCCGGATTAATTCAGGGATGTTATATGATTTCATCAACCAAAAGTTGTGCTCAGGATCTTTTTGCGGCAGAAGGAATGGCTTGTGCGCTTTTCCGTTTTTATCAACCCACGAAAAGTAAGGACGGGTGTATAAACCGTCTATGCGTCTGCTGCTGAATACAAACCATCGACTGTTGGACGACCATGTGTGGTAACTTTCCGTGTCGTCGCTGTTCACTTCCGGCAGATTGGATACTTTACCCGTTGCAAGGTGAAGCATATGCAGGTCGGCGTCTTTGTGCCAGATGGAAAAGTTGCCGTAACCCGATTGTGTAAACAAAAGATATTTGCCATCAGGTGAAATTCTTGGGAAAGAAACACTTTTGCCGGTCTTGTGTGCCGAAACAATCGTGTCGATCGTTGTACCAAAGGATCTGGAATTCGGGTCGAAGTTAATGCGCAGCAAGTTGTATTTCAATTGGTCGTACATGTCAGGCATTGGGAGCGAATCGGCGGAACAGAAATACAAGAACCGTCCGTCGAGCGACCATGTGGGAAAGGTTTCGAAATGCGCCTTGGACATCAGCATGGTATCGGTCAACAACTTGTTCTCTTCAATATCGAGTATGACTACGTCCGATTTGGCGTCCCACACTTCCACTTTTTTATCCCTGACTGCATGGAAATTTTGTCGCGTCAGGTTTGTAGAGAGTGCTACAAACTGGCCTGACGGATGCCACGACGGATATACCCCACGCGAGATAATTTGTTCGGTTCCGGTATCGAGCCTGCGGAGTTGTCCGTTTTGCCAAATGATGGTTCCCGGATGAACTGCCCGCATGTGGAACAGCATGGTATTGGGATCGTTCCGGCAAAAAGAATGGCAATTCATACAATTTCCGTCGGTCATTCGGTTGGTGATGATGGGCGTTTCGTCAAACGATTCGAGACAACGTTGGTAAATGCCCATCTGGTTCCAGATGACATAACCGGGTTCTATCAGGCGGTAAGCCAGGTAACTGTCAATCGAATCGGGAGCTACATGGATTTCGAATGGGCGAAATTTGATCCATTGTCCTGCATGTTTGATGGATATTTCAAAGACCAATGTCTCGTTGATGTTATTCTGGAGCATTTTTCGCCATTTCCTTTCCGGGAAACGTATTTTCTTTTTCGAACTGATGGAAATAACCTTTCCGTTTTGAGGCACACAGTCCATTTGCACTGCTTCGGTACCGTCTTCTTCAATCATGAAGTTCAACGGAGCGATATTTGGCGGTATCGTTACACCGGTGTAATCGGGAAAAATGTAAGGATAACGGTCTTCTTCCATGGAAGTGACATGGTGTTTGCACCCCACAAATATGAGAAGAACACACGGTATGTATGTAATTTTTATCAATATATTCATAGACAGGTCATTCATTGTGTTTCGCAGGTGGCATGAAAAAATGGAAATAATACCAGTAGGTGTTCCCGAACTTTTTCGATAATTCCCGTTTTTGTAACTGGGGATTACTTGAATTGGCCGTGAAGGCTTGAGTGTATTCGTTGAAACGTTGGTATGTTTCTTTCCTGATAGGATACTTGAGATAGGTTTCGCGGTCGGCTTCCTGCATATTCAAATGCACCAGGATCGCTTCTTCGAATATTGCCGGGAGGGATGTGTAGTTATATCTGGGCAACCATCCGACATATTGCATAAATTCCTCAATATTCTTAGTAAGCAAGTGGTACATTATCATATATTCGAAAGCCATTTTGTTTTCGGGATGTTCTTCGAAAAACAGGGGCAGGTTGGCTGGGGCTGTTCGTCCCGAAAGAAAATCATTTTTTACCCATTGGCTTCGCTTTTCATTCACCCACGGGAGGTTTTGGATTTGATCTTTGTTATCTAATAACGAAAGGTATTCATTTGCCCAACGCCGATAAAACAAGCTCGATTTCAGAATATGCAGGTATTTAGCAGCAACATCGTAATCTTCGTTAATCAAGGCCGTTTGCACCAACCGTTTGAGCAAGCGCGAGTTTCCTCCGTTTGCGCTTGATGTCAACGCTTCGAATGTCCAATGATTAGCCTCATTGATAAATCCCAATTGATAAAAAACTTCGCTTCCGGCCACGGCTGTCAGGTAATTGCGGCGCCAATCGAGAAACAAACCATTGGGGCCGGTTTGCGGATAATCGAAAAAATGATCGGTCATTTGACCTGTTTTATAGAGCGCTATATTTGTGTAATAAGTTACCAGCCGGTTGCCGGTAGGGTAGTAGTGACTGAGGCGGCGCACTTCTGCCCAGTTCTCGCATTGTACTTCGTAATCCATGCGTAGCATCATATTGACCCGTCCATCTGTAACGCGATACAATCCGGCTCCGACAAGTGTTGATAATATGGTTGCCGACAGTGCTGGTAACCACCAGCTTTTTATTCCTTTATCAGCAACGATGGCAGATCTGGTGCATGGTAAAAAACGGATGAATAATAAAGAAACCGGGGTGAATAACCATGCAGAACCCATAAGCAACAATGTTAGCCGGATCCCGGTATATGGAAAGCCCGCAAAATACGCATCCGGGAGGGGTGTCGCATACAGCATTTTCCAGGCTAACCAAGGGAGAATGATCGTAAGTAACAGATACGCAACTGGCATTATTCTATTTTTAGCGAATAACAACTCATACAGGAATAACAGGATACCAGAAAGAAGCATGGAAGCCGGTGCAAAAAAGTACAGCAATAAAAGCATAACGGCCCCGGCAATGTAGCGTATCCTTGCTTGAGGTATACGGATGTAAGCTGCAAAAGCGGATAAGGGTACAACCAATGATAACAGCATTGTTAGCTCAAATTCGTAATCGTACATAACGATCCAATAGGCTGCTGCCGGGAACAATGACAATATGATGAAACGATCGGAAACTCCCAATTGCCGGAATAAGGATTTCACAGCAATATACGTGACAAATGTGAGCAGGGTAAGGATCAGTGCACCCAACCATGGATAATAAAAAAATTGAACGAGAAAGTTGGTTACATACAGGGCCATTCCCCCTGGATGTGCCAGCAACCGATAAAAATAAGCGGCATTGTATTGAAATAGCTGTTGCTGTTCGTGAAAAATGATCTGGTAGCGGCAGTAGAAAAAGAAAAAGAAGAAAAAGGCGGCAAAAAATATACTTGCTGCTACTTCTCTCACTAAGTGATATTGATCAGTTATCTTCATCACAATTTGGCATCATTCCAAGCGGTCAAAGGTATGTATTTTTTGTTTGAAATATTTTGTAACTTTAAAGCATTGTATTTTTACCTGAAAAACACGCATTTTGATATTGATGAATTGACACATAGCTGATTATAGTATGAGAGCCCGTTATTCCACTGTGCACCATGCAAGACATTTATTTTGTTTCTGTGTTTTTATAGTTTTTTTGTTCACTGCCCATGCGCAACGTATTGTTACGGGCAAAGTAACCGATGTAGAAACAGGCGAGCCTGTTCCTGCAGCTTCGGTATACATTGCCGGTTCTACTGTGGGTACAACTACCGGTAATGACGGACTTTACGAGTTAAAACTTCCCGGACAAGGCAGTTATGAATTAGTAGTTTCACATGTGGCGTATGAAGCAACATCACGTCAAATAGTTTCGAACAGGGCATTCATCAGATGGGATATAGCCCTGAAAATCCATGAAATGGATGATGTAATCATTACACACGAAAAAACATGCGGTATTGGTGATTATAATATGTTTTGGAATAGATTGTTAGGTCAACTGCCGTCACTTTTACTTTCTGTAACCAATCAGGAAGATTTGTATTGTTACCTCAACGAAAAGACGATGAATTTGAAACTAAGTTGCCGTGTCCCGTTACAAATTGTTGAGTCCACTCCGAAAAGTCGACAGTTAAAAAACTGAATAAAAAACTTCCAATATATTTGCATATTTACTTAATGATTAATATCTTAGTGCTTTGATAAAATATTTGCCGTATGTTTGCCAAATCCTCCCCCATCCAACGC
>JAVBSH010000252.1:0-7929 GCA_031547085.1 Bacteroidales bacterium | reverse complement strand
AGATGTAATGCGTTTCGACCGCGTAGTGGGCCTGCTCGACGAGTCGATACAAGAGCTGCGGCGCGTGGCCCACAACATGATGCCCGACTCGCTCACCCGTTACGGCCTGCGGGTGTCGCTCAACGACTTTTGCAACAGCATCCCCGGCGCGGTGTTCAGTCACTACGGCGGCGATGAGCGTTTGGACCCCAAATTGGAAGTGATGATTTACCGCACGGTGCACGAACTGGTGAACAACGCGTTGAAACATGCCGGCGCTACCGAAATCATCGTACAAATGATCCAAGAATACGACCGCGTATCTATCACCGTGCAAGATGATGGCCACGGATTCGATACTGCAGCGTCTACTCCCGGCTCCGGCCTGAACAACATCCGTAACCGCGTGGGGTCCTACAATGGCCGTATGGATATGTATTCCGATCCGGGAAAGGGAACAGAAGTAAATGTAGAATTTAAATTATAGGGCCTCACCCCCCAACCCCCTCTCCTAAAGAGAGGGGGGAGATGTGCTAATCAAATGTTTTCGAGAGCATCACAATTGTATGTTATCCCGGTACCGTTGAGTAGCAGGGGTTCCCTCTCCCAAGGAGAGGGCGGGGGGTGAGGCTTTTAAATCTATCAAAAATGATAACCGTACAAATAGTGGACGACCATAGGATGTTCGTTGAGGGACTTGAAAAGATTATTGCCGAGTCAGGCGTTGCCAGGATCATCGGCAAAGCTTACAACGCCCGCGAATGTTGGAAAATGCTCTCCTGGGAGCAAGCTGATGTGTTGCTACTCGACGTTCATCTGCCCGACGGAAATGGGGTCGACCTTTGTCCACAAATAAAACAGAAATATCCCGATTTGAAAATCCTTGCAATTACTAGCTTTTCCGAATATGCCGTGGTAAGTCGCATGCTCGAAAACGGTGCAACGGGTTATGTGCTGAAAAACGCTATGTCCGAGGAAATTATCCAAGGTATTGAAACTGTGTCGGAAGGCGAAAAATTCCTATGTCATGAGGTTGACCTGTTGCTCAAAAAACAGGCCGGACAGGCTGTTATCCTTACCCGCAAGGAACGTGAATTGCTACATTTGATTTCCGAAGGCTATATCAGTAGCGAGATAGCCGAAAAAATGCACCTCGGTATCGACAGCATCAACAACTACCGTAAGAACTTGCTTTTGAAATTGGATGCCCGCAATACAGCTGTGTTGGTAAAAATTGCTATCGAGCAAAAGTTGATTTGATCCTGCAAATGGAAAAACATACTATTTGCTCATCAAACCGAGTGATCTTAAAAGATTTTCTGCGGAAAAATCTTCCGTTTGTACAGTAATGTGGGCGCGACTGTAAAATGGTTCCCGTTCTTCTAATTTTTCGCGGATATATTGTTGCAGTTCTTCCTCCGTTTTTCCTTTAATCAACGGCCGTTCGGTATGCGAACGTATCAATCGCCGGGCAAGAGATCCCGGTGAAGCACTTAGGTACACCACCTTTCCACTGTTGATCATCAAATCCATATTGCCACAATGGCAAGGCATACCGCCACCGGTGGAAATCACCACAAAATCACGTTGTTGCAATTCCAATAACATGTCGTGTTCCATCTTGCGAAAAGCAGCTTCGCCATGACGGGCAAATATTTCGGTAACGGTTATCCCGTTTTTCATTTCGATGAAACGGTCGGTATCCACAAAATCAAAACCAATCGTACTGGCAAGCCGCCTGCCGATGGTTGTTTTGCCACTTCCCATGAAACCGACTAAAAAAATCTTCATTTCGATTGTTTGAATACAAAGTTAATGTGACACGTGTTCAAACCAATCTTCTCAAATGAATCAATAAATCCATCCACATTCTTAATGATAAGCCTACCCATGCGTAGACTTAATTCCAGTATAGATAGTCGCTATACCGAAAGTCAACGGCCGGACTTTAACATCTAAAAATCCGCAGCTTTCCATTCTATCCTTGAAGTCCGCACCGTGAGGAAACGATTGTACAGAGTCCGGTAAATAGTTGTATGCCTGGGCATCTTTCGAAATCATTCGTCCCACGAAAGGTAAAATACGGAAGAAATAAAAATGGAAAATGCTGCGGAAAATATGGTTTTTAGGTATCGAAAATTCAAGGATAACAACTTTACCTGTAGGCTTCAGTACCCGCAACATCTCACTAAGTCCTTTTTCCAGATGTTCGAAATTGCGTACACCAAAAGCTACGGTTACGGCATCGAAGGTATGATCATCGAAAGGTATTGCTTCCGAATCGCCTTGTTTCAGGCTGATTTGCTGTTCCAATCCTTTCTTCGCGATCTTTTGCCGGCCAATCTCCAACATCCCTTCCGAAATATCGATGCCTGTGACATGCCGGGGATGGAGCCGTTTATATAGAACCAAGGCCAAATCGGCAGTCCCGGTAGCTACGTCGAGGACTTTATCAAGCTGCTGTCCGCGCAACTCATTCACTGCTTTACGTCTCCAAATCTTATCAATATGAAGAGAAAAGAAATGGTTGAGAAAGTCGTACCGCCACGCAATGTTGTCGAACATGCGTGCAACCCTGCCAGCCTCCTTATTGCCTGAAATACTTTTTCTTGTAATCGCTGATGAATCCATACGAATTGTCGTCGATGCGTATTTCTTCGCGGGTTACGTGTCCCAAAGTCAAGAAAGGGACACCTGATTCCATCATGAAATCAATAAAATCCGCTTCGCGGCTCACGGCAACACTTGCCACAATGCGCGAGGGCGATTCCCCAAACAGGAAAGCATCCTTGCGTATCTCGTCATCCGCTGTAATGTCGAACCCGAAACTGCGTACCATAGCCGATTCGAGCAAGGCCATAAACAACCCGCCTTTGGATATGCTATGCGCCGACCTGACCAACTTGCGGGTAATCACTTTCTGGGCTACCTGCAATAATCTTGCTTCCACGTCCATATCAATGCTTGGAGGCGGAGTATTATTGATATCATGATAGTTACGTATATATTCCGAAGAATTGAGATCGTCGGTCGATTTACCAAGCATATAGATCATATCGCCTTTGCCTTTGAATGACATGGTCATGTGTTGGTGCTTGTCATTCAAAAAAGCAATGGTACCGATGGATAAATTGTCTATAGCCGGTTTGCCACTGGTTACCGCATGGTTCATATTGATGCCCGATGTGGAAACTCCCAGTTTTTGACATGCATGGGTAATGTATTCGTTGACAACACGCAAGTTTTTTTCCATTTTGGCATCCATAGCGCCGCTATAATTGAGGCAACCGGTTAAAGCACGCGGCTCGCCACCAGAACAGACGGCTTTACGCAACGATTCTGCTACAACAAGGTTGACTGCTTCCGGATATTGTCCTATATTGTTGTTTTGACAGAATGATACGGCTATAGCATGACGCGAACCCTTGATCTGCAAAACAGGGGTATCGGAAATAAAATTGGTCGACAGGTTATTCGTACCGATCGTACTGTCGAACTGTTCAAATATCCATTGCTGCGATAACAGATTGGGGCAGGAAGTCAACATGAATTTAGCTACTTCCTTGTGTTCTTCCGGAAGGGATACTTCCACAGGCAATGCTTTGGAGTTTGTAACAGCCCCCGGTTGAATATCTTTTTCCGGCATCGAATCACCAAACAGCGACAATACTGTTGCCGGTAAATCAACTACAGGTGCCTGGCCCTGCATCACAGATAGTTTGTGTTCTCCGATGACCACCCCAGCCTGTAAGCACCTCATATTCCATTTCCGGCATATTTTTTCCAGCTTCTTGCCATGTTCGGCTTTCACAATCATCATTACCTTATCGGGAATGTATTCCAACAGGCTTTTAAGATTCGCAGGCTCCGATACAAGAATATCGGCATTCAGTTCGATGCCCCTGGTACCATGTATGATCATATCAACACATGCGCCCACTATTCCGCTTTCGCTGATGCTTTGGATGGCAATAATCGCCCCTTCATCGTTCAGGTCGCAAATCATTTCAAACAACGACCGCGCAATAAAAGCATTTGATTGGAGTTGTTTTCCGGGATCAGGAGCACCAACCAGGTAAACCGGATTACATTCGCCATGGCAAGCCGATTGAAGCCGTGTTTCCTTATCAATCAACCCCACAGTCAACAGGTTGGCAGTGATTCCATTTTGTTTCGAATTATTGAACCGGACGTCGCCACCCACTACGGGTACTCCATATGTATTGTTGTACAGGGCAATATCCTTGATGGCATGGTGCAGGTCGGCCTGGGCGGAAGCGTTTGCCGGTATACCCGATGATAGCGACAGGAATGAAGCCAAAGGTTGTGAACCACAAACAGACATATCCTGGTAAATCTTTCCATTAGCTTTAGCCACTTTTCCGGCAATATCCCCGGTCGATTGAGCATACACCGGCACAGCCTTGAAAGCACATGCGAAGTCTTCCGTCAATTCAATAATTCCTGATTGATCGTCGGTTTCGCCGGCAAGCATATGATTATTCACATTGGTAGTGAACCGGTAGCTTAATCGTCTTGCACAATTCCCGTGCAACAGACCGATGATATCTTCTTCCAAGCATTCAGGCTTCCTGCCAATTTGCTGGGTTACGTAATTCATTGTCTGCTCTAAACCGGCGGTATTGCCTCCGTCAAAAAATGAGCTACTGCATTTGTCCATAAAGTCTGTTTTTCTATATAATTGATATGAGTGACCTTTTGAATGATTATCTTTGCAAAAGTAATTATAATCGGTGAACAAAACACTAAATCGCATTTATTTTGTATCAAAAGGAATGGCTCGGCAGGACCGAAATGCTCATCAATGCAGATAATCTGGAAAAATTGCGTTCCATGCATGTTTTAGTGGCGGGCCTGGGCGGGGTAGGCGCTTATGCTGCCGAAATGCTTTGCCGCGCAGGGGTGGGACGGTTAACCCTTGTTGATGGTGATGTGGTGCAGCCAAGCAACCGTAATCGCCAATTACTGGCATTATGCAGCAACGAGAACCGCAGGAAAACGGACGTGATGGCCGAACGTCTCAGCGATATTAATCCCGAAATACAGTTAGAACTCATCAGCGAATTTATCCGCGACGAACGTCTCATCGAAATCGTAAGCCGACCATACGACTACGTGGTAGATGCCATTGATACCCTTTCTCCCAAAATATTCCTCCTGTATTATGGTTTGAAGCATCAGCAACGCATCGTCAGTTCAATGGGAGCGGGCGGCAAGCTCGATCCGATGCAAATCCGGGTGGACGATCTTTCGAAAACATATAATTGCCGCCTGGCTTATGTTTTACGGAAACGCCTGCGGAAATTAGAAGTCACAACCGGCATCAAAGCGGTTTTCTCGACTGAACAGGTCGATAAAGATTTGGTAGAACCATGCGATGAGCAGAACAAAAAGTCTGTGGTCGGCACCATTTCCTACCTCCCGGCAATGTTCGGGTGTGTTTGTGCATCAGTGGTGATCAGGGATATGATTCAAACAGGCTGTTGATTATTATATGCTTTATCCGTTCATCTCTCAACTTCAACAAACATTTGATCAAAATTAATGATCACCTTCCGGAATTGTTTGATAAAATCCATTCCTAAAGCGCCATCTTCCTGATATTCAAAATCAGCTGCCTTGTCAGTATACACGTTGATATTGGCCAATGAAAAACTTGTGGAACCAGTTTTCAACGATATCTCCGGTAACCTATATCCTTCCATCATTCTTATTTCACACAAACCTCCGCTTCCGAGCTTTTCTTTAACGCCTACAGATTCAATCTGATCTTTGTGTTTGAGATAATATGCCTGACACAAATTTGCAGAAGCATTACCAGTATCGAAATGAAAAATAAGCTGTTCATTACCCGAATAGGCTTTAATATAAGGTTGCCCGTTGATGAGTAAATTCCGGTCTGTTGACGGGATGGTTGTTTGTGTTCGTGGAAACAAAATCTTTCCATCCTTGGGAAAAATCCGGGTTTCGCCTATCCGCCTGATAAAATCAAGTCCCAGGATCGCATCAAAATATATGGTTGTATCAACCTGGGTTGGAGGAGCTATATATATCATTGGATTTTTGAAAATAATATCCCCGATGATCAAGCTATCCATCGTTCCGATTTTCCCCAGGCAGGTTCCCACCCCTGTTATGGTCACAGAATCGCGAACGATACGCAATCCTATTTCATCGGCAAAACGATCGGAAACAAAGGTACTTCCTGCTCCCGTATCGAAAACAAACCGGTAAGTTTTCCCTCTTACTACGACAGGAACATACATCAGGGCGCTATTTTTTTCTATGGTTTTTATTTCCATAGCGATTTCCGTATCCTTTTCCGGGCGGATCACTTCCGGGGCAGGTTCATTCTGCATTTCACCGTAATGTTTAGCTAAATAAACATGTCCGGGAAAATCGTCCTTTTTGGCAAATGCTGTTATCTGATCCAGGAAATTATTCAAATAATCAGCGCTCTGTGCATAGTACCCATGTTCCCCATAAATCTGGCTTTTGCAAAGCACCAGGTAACAGGTTGTTTCAAAAATCATCTCACCCTGGCAATGAACAATCAATGAATCGATCAGTTCGTGCGCCCTGGCGGGTTGGTTAAAGTTTTTGGCAAGCAACGCTTCCGAAAGCCCTTTGAGCATACCCGACCGGATCTTGTTTTTCAATGCAGGATATTCCTCATCCAATGCAAACCAATCCGCTTTTGCCAATAGTTCATTGATCCGTTGGTCTGCTTCCTGCGCCCTGATGACTGAAACGTTGATGATAATGATAAGAAAAATGATTGCTGATTTCATAGCTTGGATATTTAAAATGTGAATCAAGGTTGGGATGTCGAGGCTTTAGCCTAGCACCCCTCTACTCATTTTATCGCGTGAATTACTCCTGAACGTCTAAAAAGCATCACGCAGCACTGCGAACTACTTTTAACTGTTTTAAAGCGCTTTACATTTTGGCGTAAGATGCTTTAAAGTATTTTAAAGTAGATTACATTCCGGCGGGATATGCTTTAAAACGTTTTAAAGTGCTTTACATTTCAGTGCGACATACTTTAAATCGTTTTAAAGCACATTACATTTCGGTGCGGTGTACTTTTAACCGTTTTAAAGTACCCTACGCCACCGCGTCAATGACTATTAATTGCTTTGAAGTACTTTACGCCGAAAGGTAAGAGGTAAAAAAGAACCTATTATATTCTTTCAAAAGTCTTATTTTTCCATATACACATAATTGAATCGTCCGCCAGGAGCAGTATCACCATTAACGTACCAATCCATCGGGTCTTCAACCTGCATGTTGTCCGCCCATTTGAACTCGAAACTGAGTGTAGGCATAAGGTGCAGAAATGATCTTGGTATGGTGATCATCATTTTGTTTTTTTCGATGGTGCGGTCGAATGCTTTCTTGTTTACGTTCTTCCATTCACCATCGACGTAACGTTGAAGTGTGATGCCGCCTACGATCCGGTAATCGTAACCCTTCCAGCCTGTGGTGGCATTCCTGTCCGCGTCAATATACAATTGCATCCAATTGTCGTCCATGTTGGGTGTGATATCATCCACTGTTTCCACGTAAAAGTAAAGATTCTTCTTATTGTGCGCCACTTTCATGATATGAAAATCGTTGCGGCCTGTGGCATTGGTGTAAGTGGTAGCCGGCTCGGACTGTGCTCCGGGATGATTACGGTGCTGCGCGTCGCCGGTATAGTCGGTATACACGGCATCAACCCTGTCCCAGCTACGCAGGTTCGTGACAGGTAACAATAGGGAACTCGATGCGATGGTTTTCTCCACACCTTTGTAGCGCCTGATATTGTTCACCAACTGCATGTAATAATGATCTTTGAGACCGGCGGTGAGGCTCGGTTCTATATCGCGGCTGTATTCGGGACTTGCCTGGTCGCAAAACCACGAGTGCTTGGGGTTGTTGTCGTGA
>JAVBSH010000057.1:0-42469 GCA_031547085.1 Bacteroidales bacterium | reverse complement strand
GGAAGGTAGTAAGGAATTTGCTGAAACGCTTGTGTCGCATAACATCTTGCCAGCCATAGCGCATTCCGATGCCATTTACGAGGAAGTGGTTCCGGCTTTTGACTGGGGCTTTACGCATGTAACACATCTGTATTCGGCTACTTCTGGGGTATGCCGCCGTAATTGTTTCCGCTATGCAGGTATCATTGAAGCATCGTACCTGATGGAAGGCATGACGGTAGAGATCATCGCCGACGGGATACATCTTCCGGCAAGCCTGCTCCGGTTGATCTATAAGATCAAAGGTCCTGGGAAGATAGCATTGATTACCGACTCGATGCGGGCGGCAGGTATGCCTGATGGCAAAAGTATCTTGGGGAGTCTCACCAATGGACAGGAAGTGGTTGTGGAAGACGGAGTAGCCAAATTGCCCGATCGTTCGGCTTTTGCCGGGAGTGTCGCTACAGCCGACCGCCTTGTAAGAACCATGCTCCATCTTGCCGGGACGCCATTGCCCGAAACCATACAAATGATCACTTCCACTCCTGCACGTATCATGGGTATCGAAAAAACAAAAGGAAGCCTTACGAAAGGAAAAGATGCCGATGTGTTGATTTTCGATGCGGATATTGATATTAAAATGACCATGGTTGAGGGAAAAATTATTTATAATATGCTATCAGAATAAATATTCCCAATTATGATCTGTACTTTGCATCAACTGAACAAAGTAAATCATCAAAATGATTGTCGGATACGATGTTGCATGCTTGTGAGCCAAACCAACAATCAAAATTTTCAATTTTCCACTTTCAATTTTCAATTATATATGATATCATCTTTTCAAAAAGACAAACTCCAGGTACTCATTTATCCTGTGCGTAGCGAAATGGGATGGGCTGCGGCTTGCGATGTTACAAAAAATATTCGCAGTATGCTTGCTCAAAAACAGCATGTAAACATGATTTTTGCAGCCGCTCCTTCGCAAAATGAATTTCTTGAGGCGCTGTGCATGGCAAAGAATATTGAGTGGCAAAGAATCAATGCTTTTCACATGGATGAGTATGTCGGCCTGCCTGCCGATGCACCGCAAGGGTTTGGTAATTTTTTGAAAGAAAGGATTTTCAGCAGGTTACCATTTCGCTCTGTCAACTATCTGAATGGCAACCATCCCAATCTTGCGGAGGAATGCGAACGTTATACCACATTGTTAAAGCAGCATCCCGTAGACATTGTGTGCATGGGCATTGGCGAAAACGGTCACATTGCTTTCAATGATCCTCATGTCGCCCGCTTTGACGATCCTGCCTGGGTAAAGGTAGTCGACCTGGACGAAACTTGCCGGATGCAACAAGTAAACGATGGCTGTTTTGTTTCGATAAACGATGTGCCAACGCATGCCCTTACCCTGACTGTACCCGCACTGATGAACGGACAATCCCTTTTTTGCATGGTTCCTGCACGGACTAAGGCATGGGCGGTGTATCACACACTAAACGATCCCGTTTCGGAGGCTATCCCAGCTACCTGCCTGCGCAAACATGAGAATGTAGTGTTGTATGCCGATGTGGATAGCGCAGGAATGCTACATGTCAAATAATCAAACTATTGTCTTCCCAAATTGACGATCTGTCACACAGTATAGTGTCGTTTACAATTCACTCTCTAGTGGTAATTAGAGTCCGACATACACAAAATTTGTCGTTTGTAGCTTGCGGATGCCAACACTTACAAACATTAGGTGTTATAAACATGGATAGAATGTCATATCTTTGTAGCATTACCTTAAACCACAGGGCATATCAGAACTGTAAAACGCATACTCATTATAGCTGGCATCACCATCGTTTCGTTGGTGTTGCTGGTTTATATTTTATTGTGGCTACCACCTGTACAACAGGGGATTGTAAATATCGCTCTGGATGGAGTCTCGAAGAAAACGGGTAACCGGATGATGGTCGGCGACATTCGTTTGCGACCATTCAACAGTTTGAAACTACGGGATGTATACGCTGCCGATCTGCAAGGCGACACTTTACTCTACGTCGAAAACCTTTCGACAGGATTTCGTCTGTGGCCGTTGCTCCGTAGCCGGTTGGTGATCCGCTCGGTCGAGTTGGACAATTTCGCGGTTCACCTTCGGCGCGACAGCATCGGTACGCCATTCAACTTCCAGTTTTTTATAGATGCATTTGCTTCGGGCGATACGACCAAAAGTAAGGGTAATTTCGTAGTTGAAATCGACGATGTACTGCTTTCACGCGGACATTTTTCATATGATATTCTTTCGGCTGTCCCGAAAGATTCGGTTTTTGATGCCAATCACATCTATCTTCATGACCTGAATGCACGCATTCGACTATCTTCTATTAATATGCAGCAGTTGGATGTTGCCGTGGAAGAGCTTTCGTTCAGGGAGCATAGTGGGCTGACACTGGAGAATCTTACTGTTGCACTAACATCCGAAGGCAAGGTGATGAATCTCAAAAATTTGGAATTGCAATTGCCACATTCGTTGCTAAAGATACCTCATGCCATGGTTGACTACACAGGCATGGCATTGGGTAGTCTTGCTGATTCTGCAAAATATACCTTGGCATTGGATGTCCCGCATTTCCGTCTTGCCGATTTGAAGGCCTTTGCACCTTCATTAACCAACTTTGCAGACAGTATCGCATTGCAAAGCAGTTTTTCGGGACGTTTCCCCGCGGTAGGTATCGACAGCCTCATTCTTTCGTACGGCAACCAGATTCGGTTGACCATGCAAGCTTCCCTCGCCGATTACCGGCATTGGGACACAGCGCCACTCGAAGTGCAAATTCCTAAGTTGACGGTTCAGCCAAACGCTATTTCTGAGATCACAACTTTGACGAAAAAGGCGTTACCCGTCCACACAGCGGGTATACGGCTGTCAGCCGGTATCACCGGGGCGTTACCCAGTGTGAAGTTGCAAATATCGGCAGTGTCTGTTCCCTCTGGCCGGCTGGATATCAACGGATCGGGCGGTTATGTATTCCGCACGGGAGAAACACATTTCGACCTGAATGCATCGGCCAAAAACTTCGATTTAAAAACCCTCCTGAATGGTAATCCTAATCTCGGGCAGACGAGTTTTGCGTTACGTGCGGCGGGTAATATCGACAGTACAAAACGCATCAATGCGAAGGCGGCTTTGGGCGTTGACCGCTTTGATTTCCGTCAGTATCCGTACGAAAGCATTGCTATAACAGCAAGTTATGTGGGCAATGATGCCGCAATTCAACTGACAAGTAACGATCGTTGCGCACCGATATTATTGCACGCCAAGGCCAATTTATCGAGTATGCCGTCGGCATCGCTCTATTTGAAGACAACACACCTGATGCCCGACAAACTCAACCTGACGCCCAAATACAAAGATGCCGATCTTTCGGTCGTGTTGAAAGCGGATGTCCGGGGTTTCAATCCCGAACGAATGGTTGCTACAGTGACGTTGGATAGCGTCCGTTTTTCCACAGCCAGCAAGAAAGGTGAGTTGGAGACCATCCGCTTGAATTACGAGGCTTCGGATGATGCCCAAAAGCAGTTCGACCTGCATTCAAAGTTGATGACAGTGGATGTAGGAGGTCATTTTACGGTGAAAACAATTGTACAATCTGTCCACAATACACTAGCAGTCTATTTTCCCAAGTTTATCGAGCCCCAAGCTCATCCCTCTGTGGTGAACGACAGCCTGAGCGTAAATGTCATGTTGCTTAATTCCGGACAGTGGACGGATCTGCTGGATTTACCGTTTTCTATTGTCGATACTGCAAGGCTCACAGCTGTCTATTGCAGCCGTAAAGATCATTTGGCTATGGATGCCGACTTTCCGAGAACGAAACTCGAAAATATGGTGCTGAATGGAAGCCGGCTAAGTTTGCAAGCCGATACCATCAACCGGATGTTGCATCTCGAAGTGGGTACTATCCGGTTCGGCGTGGCCGATACCATGCACCTGGGATTAGTGATGGAAACGCTTACGGACAGCCTGCGACTCGGGACAAAGTTCAATATCATCACACCTAAAATAAAAACAGGCGGTGAATTGGGGCTGGCAGCAAGTTTCGAAAAGGTTACAGGGCAAAAACTACCCGATATTTCTGCACATATCCTCCCGGCAATGCTGACTTTCAACGATCAATACCTGCACATTAAGCCAGCCAGCGTGGCGATGAAAGGCGGCGAGTATGAAGTGGACGGGTTTGAGGTGACGTTGTCGGATTCCGAGTTTGTGAAAGTGGACGGGAGAGTGTCGCGTAATGAGCAGGATACATTGCAGGTGAGTCTTGGCAAGATACAGATCGGAACGCTGATGCATGCGATTGGTTCGGGTATCAACCTGACAGGCGAGATCAACGGCGAAATCGTTGCCAACCAGTTGCTGACTTCGCCCCGCATCCTCACCGATGGTTTTTCCATAAAGGATATTACTTTCGAAAAACAGGCCATTGGCGACCTTGTCCTGACTAGCAGTTGGAACAAAGGGCTCAATGCCGTACAGGCAAAAGCCCAACTGTCGCGCGACAGCGCGCAGACTTCCATCATCACCGGAATCCTTTTCCCGCAAAGGGATTCAATGTCGGTGCGTGCCGATTTGCGCGATGTGCAACTGTCGTGGATAAATCCCTTCACCAAAGGCATGTTGTACAATGTACAGGGCACAATAGGTACACGTATCAAAGCCGAAGGAAAAATGAAATCGCCTGCCCTTTCGGGAATGGTGACCCTGAAGGATGCCAACGTCGGTGTGAGTATGTTGAATGTGCAGTACCGCATGTCGGATTCAATACAGGTTTTTTCCGACAAGGTGATGATGAAAAATTTTCGTATCACGGACGAGAGTGGCCAGCAGGCAGTAATCAATGGCGAGGTCCAACATACGGGATTCAAGGATTTTCGACCAACACTTTCGATGAACTTGCAGAATTTCCTCCTGTTGAACAACCCGAGCCGTGTCGACAGCCTTTTCTACGGGACGTTGCGCATGAGCGGGTCGGTGAACGCTTCGGGTTCAGGCAAGGATATGTTGTTAAAAGTGGCATTACGGAACAGTCCCGATTCGAAAGTATTTGTCAACCTACCTGAAGACCAGGCCAGTCAAGCGCGGCAGTATAAAAGCGTTACATTCGTGAATAAGGATCCGACGGTCGTCCTGTCGGGCACCACCGATGTATCGTCAATGACAGAACAGATGCCCAAGCTTCCCCTTCGCCTGCAATTGGCGTTGGAAGTGACGCCGGGAATGCAACTGAGCGCCATATACAATCCGAAAACCAAGGATGACGCTACCGTCAAGGGAACAGGAAAAATCGATTTTTCGTACAACCTGGCCGATTCAAAAATGAACTTATTGGGCGAATACAAGATTTCGGAAGGTAAGGCCACCGTGTCGCTCAAAAATATCACCAAACGCGAGTTCACTATTCAGCCAGGCGGAGTGGTGCGCTTTAAAGGCGACCCCACGGCTACGGAATTCGATGTGACGGCGGTATACAAATTGCGGGCCGACTTATCAACGCTCGATCCGACGGTGTTCGCAACCGGTAGTGAAGTTTCGCGTAAGCGTGTAAATACCGAATGCCACATCAGCGTGTCGGGAAGCATGGAAAAGATAACGGTCGGGTATGCCATCCTTTTCCCCGATGAGGACGAGAGCGTTCAGCGGAAAGCCGATGCGTTGATGCCTACCGACGAGATCAAGGTGAAGGAGATCGCCTATCTGCTGGTGGGGGGCGCTTTTTATCCTGTAGCCAATACGGAACCGACGTCGCCAGGGAATAACATCTGGACTTCGTTGGCCTCTTCGGCTGCCACTTCGTTGCTGAACAGCATCCTTAACGGGGTATTGAGCGATAACTGGACCATCGGCACCGACCTGTATTCGGATGATGGCGATGCCTCGAATATGGCAGTGGATGTGAACATTTCCACCAACCTGTTCAATAATCGCCTGACTGTGAGTAGTAACATCGGGTACAAAAGTTCGTCCACCAATGATGCCAGTAACACGAACTTTACAGGTGATTTCGATGTGCAGTACAAGATCACGAATAATGTGATATTGAAGATGTATAATGTGACCAATGACCAGTTATATGACCAGGGGCAAACCACGCAGGGAGTAGGTGTGTTGTATCGCCGCGAATCAAAACGGTTTTGGGATTTATTTAAACGGGCAAAGAAGGAGAAATGATCAACATTGACCATAGCCTGTTGGTTTCGAAAAAAACAGTAGGCTTTCAAAAGATTATCATATCGGCAATTTACCATTGTTTTGAAAGAATAGGCTTCATGAAGGTATTATACTTTTTATTGCCGGGTTTTGTGCAAAGCAATGTTCGGCCGAGGTTCTACCTCGGTCGGATTTATGATGGCAGGCTTAGCCTGCCGAGATATAAGGACCGAGGTAGAACCTCGGCCCAACGGGTACTAACGCGAAATATAATACCTACCGGGTACAAAAGCACCGGCAGGTCTATTGCCATTTGTCTTTTGACTATACTCTTCTTTTCTTCCTGCGACATCACCCGCCGTATCCCTGAAGGGAGGCATTTCCTGAAAAAAGCTGAATTAGAGATCGACACAAAGGAAGTGAGCAAATCGGCCATGATGTCGTATATGCAACAACGACCTAATGATCCGAAAATAGCTGTATTTCTCTATAACTGGGCGATGAAAGATACCGGGCGGTGGGTGAGGCGCATGGTATTCAAAGCCGGACAAGCGCCGGTAATTTATAATGAGAAACTTACCGGGCAGACCATCAAAAACCTGCAAATAGAAATGGCCAATAACGGTTTCTTTCATGCAACCATCGATACCAGCGTCCAAATGATCCACCGCAGAAAGAACAAACGTAGCATGGCTGAGATTACTTACCGTATCACCAGCCACGAACCATACCGTATCCGTAACTACAGCATTGGAATTGACGACACCCGTATTGATTCGATCATCGAACGGCGCAACCGAAGGCTCCGCTCGGATATAAAACCCGGCGATATCTTCACCATGGATAAGATAGAAGCGGAACGCACCAAAGTGAGCCGGTTACTGCGCAACGAGGGGTATTATACTTCTACGGAGGACAATATTCACTACTTAGCCGATACCAGTCTGCACACACACCAAGTTGATCTGGTCATGGCGCTGCGCGACAGTCTTCCACCCAAGCTATACCGCATCCGAAAAGTGGATGTGCTGAGCGATTACGACCCTTTCGCCAAGGTACATTTCCGCCCACACGACTCGCTGGTATATGACGGGCTGAACATTATTTATGACAGTACACATTTCCTGCGTCCGTCCGTACTCCGCAAAAACGTGCTGATGCACAATAATTCCTTGTACAGCGAACAACGCGACAAGCAGACTTATAACCACATCAATCAGCTTGGATGTGTGAGCCGTACCAGCATCCGTTACAATGAGGTGATGGTGAATGACACTGCCATGCTCGACTGTATGATCCACCTCACACAAGGTAACATCCACGGCACGCAGGTGGGTATTGACGGCACCAACAAGGCCGGAAACCTTGGGATGGCTGTCAACCTGTCGTACAATCACTATAACCTGTTCAATGGTGGGGAAAAGCTCAGCATCAAGCTGCGCGGCGCTTACGAATTAGTGAGCGGGTCGTCAGACGATGCCTTATCGCATAATTTCTACGAGGTGGGCGCAGGGGTTATGGTGAGTTTTCCTCAGGCGCACATTCCCGTGTTCGGGCATCATTTCAAGCAGCGTTACACCACCAGTTCAGAATACGGTGTCGACTTCAACCTGCAAAAACGCCCTGAGTACACCCGTGAATTTTTCAACCTGAACTGGAAACAGCGACTGACCAACGAAGCGCATACCGTTAGCCAATCAATCAGCCTGATTGATATTAACTATGTGTTGATGCCCTGGATGTCCGATACATTCAAAACCTATTTGAACGATCCGAGCAATTCATTGACCCGGTTCAGCTACGAAAATGTGTTTACTGTGGGGATAGGTTACAACTTAGTATACAGCAATTCGGATGTGGGAAAATTCAAGCGTGGATTGTATACCCTGCGGTTGCTTACCGAGTCGTCGGGCAACCTGTTCGACGCCATCTTCAAGTTGGCCGATGCTAAAAAGTCGGAGGACGGGCAATATAACATACTTGGCAATCCTTTTGCCCAATATCTGAAAGGCGATATTGACTTTGCCATGACTTTCCGGCTCAATCCTAAAAATTCCGTTGCCTGGCATGCAGCCGTTGGATTGGCTTATCCTTACGGTAACTCGCTGGTACTGCCGTTCGAAAAACGATATTTTGCCGGTGGTCCAAATAGTGTGCGCGGGTGGAACACCCGGTATCTTGGTCCGGGCGCCTATTATGAAGATGGCAGCAACGATATAGCCACACATGTAGGTGACATGCGGCTGGCGCTCAGCATCGAGTATCGTTATAAATGGATGAAATGGCTGGAATTTGCCGCTTTCGCGGATGCCGGAAATATCTGGACACTCCGAAATTATGATAATCAGCCCAATGGACAGTTTGCCTGGGATACGTTCTATCGGCAGATAGCCATGGGTTGTGGTGTCGGTATCCGCTTAGATCTCAACTTCCTTGTTATCCGTCTGGACGGCGGTAAAAAGGTCTTCGATCCTGCCACAGCCGATGGTGCACGCTGGGTATTTCTTGAAAAATTCAAAGGTAATTCGGCGTTATACCTGGCCATCGGATATCCGTTCTGATGATGGAAGTTTTCACTTATCCCTTCTGATACTGCGACGGCGATTTACCGAATTGCGACTTGAAACACTTGCTGAAATAGAACGGGTCGTTGATCCCCACTTTGTAGGAAACTTCCGACACGTTAAGACCGGTGGTTGTGAGCAATTCGGCAGCCTTTTTCATACGGATGATGCGCAAGTATTCGTTGGGCGAATAACCGGTGATGCCTTTCACCTTTTTGTAGAAAACCGTACGTCCTAAGCCGAGCGCCTGTGCAAAATCATCTACCGAAAATTCGGTATGCCTTAAAATAAATATACCATTTGTTTGTACACTAATCTATTTCAAGTGGAAGAACATTTGATTTATTTTGTACTTGGTGAAAAAACGGAAAGTTTTTTCCGAAAGTCATGTTCAAATAAGTAAACAGATGAAACGAATTTTATTTTTGATGTTGATGACAGCAGGTATTACTGCTGGGGTACAATCGCAGGAATTGCCCGACCGGAAGGATGTATTGAAAACAATGATGACGGTAAACGATTATTTTATGAAGAAATATGCTGACTGCACGCAGCCGTCGTATGTAGGGCGTCTGAGGCCAAGCAATATCTGGACGCGCGGCGTGTATTACGAAGGATTGATGGCTTTGCATCAGATTTACCCGAAGGCCGAGTATTACCAGTATGCACTGGATTGGACGACGTTCCACAAGTGGGGCATGCGCAACAATAATACTACCCGCAATGCCGATGACTATTGCTGCGGACAAACTTATATCGATCTCTATAAAATATAGCCTGAACCTGAAAAAATCCGCAATATCAAGATATGCATGGATATGTTGGTGAATACTCCGCAAAACGACGATTGGTCGTGGATTGACGCCATACAGATGGGTATGCCTGTCCTGGCACAATTGGGCGATTTGTTTAAAGACAGGCATTATTTCGAGAAAATGTACCAGATGTATGCTTTCACGAAAACAAAACACGGCAAAACCGGTCTATATAATCCCAAAGAAGGGCTATGGTGGCGCGATGCCGATTTTGTAGCGCCTTACAAGGAGCCCAATGGTAAGAACTGTTATTGGTCACGTGGCAATGGTTGGGTATATGCAGCGTTGGTACGTGTATTATCCCTGATTCCGGCCAACGAAGCGCATCGCACCGAGTATCTTGCCGATTTCAATGCCATGAGCAAGGCTCTGAAAGCCTGCCAGCGCGAAGATGATTTCTGGAATGCCAGCCTGCTCGATCCCACCAATTTTGGCGGCAAGGAAACCACCGGTACATCGTTGTTTGTTTACGGCATGGCTTGGGGAATCAATCATGGTGTGCTCGATCGAAAAGAATATTTGCCGGTGCTGCTTAAAGCATGGAATGCCCTGGTTAAAGATGCGGTGCATCCCAACGGATTCCTCGGTTGGGTGCAGGGTACTGGCAAAGAGCCTAAAGACGGGCAACCGGTGACGTACGACAAGGTTCCCGATTTTGAAGATTATGGCACCGGCTGTTTCTTGTTGGGAGCCAGCGAAATGTATAAGTTGAAATAGTTTTGGTAATGTTTGTTCATTGATTGGTGTGGCAACCGACGGCTATTACAATCGGTTGCCTTTTTTTATTACACGATGCAAAAAAATATACGATTCCTCACATTGAGTACCGTTGCCGGTTCACTATCAATCATATCAGCATTTTCACAATCGAAGGCGACGGCTTCCAAGGCGGAGCAACGTCCGATGAATGTATTATTCCTTGTTTCGGACGATATGCGTGCCGAATTGCAGATATACGGCAGCGAGATGGCAAAGACACCAAACCTCGACCGGCTGGCAAGTCAAGGCGTACGCTTCGAACGGGCTTATTGCCAGTATCCGTTAAGCGGTCCTTCGCGGGCATCGCTACTTACCGGGCGGCGGCCTACCACCAGCGGACTTTATTCGAACCGTGAATGGTTCGGGGCTACTTACCCCGATTGGGTGAGTCTGCCCAAATATTTCCGCCAGCATGGATATGCAGCTTTGCGTACAGGCAAGATTTTCCATGGTGGTATTGACGATACCGATGTCTGGACAGAAGGCGGCGAAACGCGGCTACATAACAATCCTGTTAACACGGAGCCTCCGTCGTACACGTCGCCGGAAGAGTTTTATGCCCGCGTGCGCAGGGTCCCAAAAACAACTCCTGGCGCCGATCCCCGATCCGATTCCGATCGGTGGGAAGCCGTGGAAGGTGACGCGGCAAAACAACTTGGCGACACCAAGGTAGCCGATAAAGCCATCGAATACATCAAACGCAGCAAAGAAACCGGCCAATCGTTCTTTATTGCCTGTGGATTTTCGAAACCACATACGCCATTTGTTGCTCCCAAAGAATTTTTCGATCTTTACGATGCCGGAAGTATCATTCTTCCACCCGATTTTGCATCGCTCCCGATGATTCCGCCGGGGTTTCCGGCTGCTGCCATACGTCCTAACAATGCCGACCTGTTTATCAACCGGAGCGCCTCGCCCGAAGAAGCCCGTGAGATGATACGCGCTTACCTGGCTTGTGTCAGTTATGTGGATTGGAATGTCGGGCGGGTACTTGCGGAACTTGACCAGCAGGGGCTTCGCGAAAATACCATTATTGTGTTTTGGAGCGATCATGGCTACCAGCTTGGTGAAAAAGGGAAATGGTCGAAAGCTGGGTCTCTCTGGGAACAGGGCACACGTGTGCCGTTCCTGATACTCGACCCGCGTGCCAAAGGAAACGGAAAATCTTCGCCGCACACGGTTGAATTGGTAGATATTTATCCCACGTTGATCGATTTATGCAGATTACCGCAGCTCACAGGCCTCGATGGCATAAGCCTTGTGCCGTTACTGGATAATCCCGGCAAGGAATGGACCCGTCCGGCATACACGGTTTGGAACGAAAACGGCAAAGGCATCACCGGAGTTTGCGTACGAACGGAGCGTTGGCGCTATGCCGAATATTTCGGTGTGGGAGCGGGCGCTTTCCTCACCGATCCTGTCAATGATCCCAAGGAGTTGCGCAACCTGATCCACGACCCGCAATACAAGGATGTGGTGGCGGAACTTCACAGGCTGGCTGAGGCTTATGTTGCCGGAAAGACTGAGCTCCCGGCTCCGAAGTAGACAAGACATGATTTAAATGATGAAAACACACATATTCAATATAAGAAAAAAAGCCGCCTTTACCTGCTGTCTATTATGTGTCTTTCTTTTCCTTTGCGAGAAAGGCGAATTATTTGCAAAACCTTTTGTCGTTAAAAAAGGGCAAACCCTTACATACCGTATTGATCAAAATGCTCCTTTGAGTCATGAACACTGGCTTCGGTAACCTTGTATTTGACGATAATCTTACTTTTTGCATCTTCTTTGACATGATCCTTGTAGCCAAAATAGTTCACACCATTTTTTTGAGTCCAGCGTGCGTCCAAGTCTTTTTGGGATTTGACGTGTGGGTTCTCCTGTATTCTTTGGGGAACTTCCCCTTGCTTGATCTGTTTGTTTTCATCACGGCTGTTACGACCACGGGGAGCTTCTATAAAACTTGCATCGACGATTTTGCCTTCATTCACCACCAGGTTTAGTTTCTTCAGTTCCACAAGGAACAAGGCAAACAGTTCTTCTACCAAACCCAAGTCTGTCAACTGTTCCCAGAAAACCCAAACCGTCTTGCTATCAGGCACATCATCGGCAATGCTCAAATCTAAAAAACGCATGAAACTCATCCGGTCGTTGATCTGGTATTCTACCTGACCATCGGATAGATTATAATAACGCTGGAGAATCATCACTTTGAACATCAGTACATAATCGTAAGGTGGACGGCCGCCTTTACCCTGTGGCTCTTTGATTAACCTGTCTTCTAAAAGCTCCCTGAACATCTCAAAATCAACCCCCTTATTCAACTTTTCCAACGGATCGCCTAACTGACTGAGCTTGCTCAAGCGAATATCCTGATCCCAAAATCCGTAATCCCTATGCCTTTTGAACGTTTTCATGATCAAAGATACTGATTTTTATGAATATTCAACATCTCGGTGACTTTTTGGAGAGTTTTTAGAGGTGCCCATTTAGTCATCTTATTTATAGCTACTTGAAAAATCCGGAACTGTCATAATCGCGGATGGGGGAGACCTATTGATTTGCAATAAATACCAGATAATTAAAACGTTATCCAAAACTCAGGTTATTAAAGCTAAGTTATATATGGCGGCCGTTAAAGTCGCTTTTTCTGAACTGAACGCCCTGAAAAAAATTAACTGCTGCGTAACATCAGTTAAACAATCGACATTTTTTGACAGGATTTACAGGATATAAATTTTGGAATCCCGTTGAATAAATAAGCGTTATTCATACTCATTATTCAATTTTGCTACTATTTTCCAACAAAAATTGCCAAAGACACTTCGGTATAGCTTATAGTAACACACAAAAAACCGCAGTTTTTTTAGGGTCAAATAGTTGATTATTAATAATGTTTATTTTTTGATATGATCAAATAACCGCAGGCTTGTATCAGATATGTAAAAGGAATATACATTTGCAGGGTATCCATCCATTAACAATAAAAAATGATGATCTTAAATGCTTAGAAAATAGAACCGAACTGTTCAATTCTACTATAATTTCATTTGTTTATATTTTTATTTTTTAAGGTCAAATGGAATGTCCATAAATAATCATTACGGTTGGTGCACGTTAGTGCATGGACATTTCATCAATGGAAAAAACCAGGTTCAATTAGCATTGACATATAAAAAACCGCCAGTGATAAAATATAATTGATTGAATACTAAGAATAAAAAATGTCGAGGCAATGTAAAATAACCGCCAGCATGTACCAGTCATGGTTAAGGGATATATATTTGTGGAGCATATTCATTTATATGATATAATACAGCCATTATTTACAAAACACGCAGCAATCATGAAAACAAAAATCGTATTCCACGACCTGAAAATGGAGATTCCTACCGAAACCGGGGAAGTGGCTCATTTCTACGGTGAGTTGATGTATGTCGTATATGACAGGCCCTATTGTTGGTTGCATTTTACAGGCAATGCCAGGTACAAGATTGAAGCTAGCCTGAAATATTTGATGGATAACCTGCCACAAGACGCATACATTCAATGTAGCAGGTCGGTTATCTTCAATATCTGCTATTACAGGGAATATAGGAAAGACCCGCCTGTGGTGATCATGGACGACGGAATGGCGTTCAACCTGTCACGACGGAATGTGATGGATTTCAAAAGACAGAAAAACAGTCTGTCGCGTATTTCGCCGCCATGCCCTGGCTGCTATGCCTGTATGGATGAAAAATGTACGGGACAGGCGGTTTTTTGCAGGCGGAAAAAAGCACGGCAAAACGATGGACAAGTGATTGATGATCGGCGATTGAATATTGAACATTGACTCCTGCCCGGGAGGGCTTAAAACTACCATTCGGCACACCAAAATATTACACTTGGCATTTTTTCAGCCATCCGGCATACAAAATGACTACGTTGGGGATTTTTTGTTTGTAAATAGGAAATTAATATTTTAACATTGCCTTCAATTATTCAGTTATTCGATTATTCAATCTTAAAATTAACACATTATGGCAAGAATGATCGGCCCGTACGACTCTACGGCACAACACATACGCATGGCAAGGCGGCATATACGCCTAAGTGAAAGAGTGCAGGGAACAAAAAAATATGCTACCGGCATGTCGCTGGCGCTGGACAAGCTCAAGGAACAGAAAAAAGCCCGGGAAGCAGCAGTGGAAGCTAAAGAGGATGCGCACGATGACCTTATCCTCTGCGATACGAATTTAGACAATGGGATACGAACCGTCTTCGAACGGACGCGGCAATGGGATCGCGACAATATGGGGCGGGTATTGGACATGTTGTTCCCTAACCATACCTATTCCGACCTGGTACGCATGCCGATGTCCAAAGAACCCGAGGAGGCCAATAAGTTATTGATAAAGTTGGAGAGCTTAGACGATGGGCATGAGCTACGGCAGTTAATCGAACCGTTGCGCCAACGGATCGAAGCTTCCAAAGCGGCATGGAAAGCTTTGCAAGGGGTAACCGAGCAATTAAAGAAATTGCAGGCTACCGAAGAACTGGCTAAAATGGCTGCAAGGCAACAATATGAACATAATTATTTAGATGCCCGTAAAGAATTCGGAGCAATGATAGCCGACAGTATCTTCCCGAAAATATCGCGCAAGCCGGTAGTATCGACCGACGAAGAACCGCAGACAGAAGAAAGAGATGAGGAATAAGAGGTAAGATGGGAAAGATGGGAATATTTAGTCCAAAGACGTAAAAAGTGTATGAACAGAGTCCTTGAAAACGATCCGGCCGGTGATGCAACCCTGCAAAGCGCGGATGATTCCCGTGCGATGCACCCTGCAAGCCTGCAAAGCATGGCAGAACAAAATCATGCGATGCATGTAAGCTTGCAAAGCGTGCCTGAACATTTTCAACCGGTGCGTGCAAGGATGCAACATATATCCGAAAATGTTTGTATATGTCATGCAAGGCTGCAAAGCATTCGCAACTGTTTTCGGGAGAGCTTTGTTTACACTAATTGCATGGTTGAACGATTTAAGGGAGACAGAAGGATGAGTAATATTTCGTCACTCGTAACATGAAACTATTTATAATTTGGGAAAACAAAAGCGGAACGCCGGTAAAGCCCTCGAAAGTATATTCGGCGTCCGCCCCGTTTCCCGCCTAACAATAAAGGAGGTGTGCAAATGTAGTGTAAAAAGAGAAAGAAAATAAATCAATGAAAAAGGTGTTTTTCGATTCACCGTATTATGGAATCAAAAATCGAACAGTAAAAATCAAATTAATTTTCAAAAAAGAATTCAATATGAAAAAGTTAGATCCGATCTTCGTAAAGAGAGTAAATGTAGATCAGAATAATATCCTTAGTAAAAGACAATTGAAACATCTTATTGGAGGATATGGTGATGGCGGATATGGAGGCACTGAGGATCCAGGGTATGGGACTGATGGAGGAGATGACAATTCTTCAGGTCGATATAAAATATGTTGCAGGAAAGCTAATGAATCTGGATGCGATTATACATTTTATAATAGTTCATGTGATGATCCATATAGCTTATGTGCAATGTATTCAACATCTAATTATTACACATGCGTGTCCGTGCCAAAATGATTAATTTTTGTATGATATTTTATACGAAAAATCCATAATGTATACTTACGAAACTCCTGAACTATTATTTTTTATCCTTTTAAATATGGGAATAGTGTTCAGGAGTTTTTTTTAAAAAATATAATTATGAAGAGGGTGTTCATTTTCATTTATTCAAATTTAATTTGTAGTTGTTTATCTTGTAATCATCCCATAAATAAACATATAGATGATCCAGTTATTATAGATATTAATAAAGCGCTTAATTCTAAGATAAATTTTCATTTCAGTGATTTTGTTGACTCTATATCATATATTCCTATTGAAAATGATCAAAATAACTTCATAGCTAGTCCTATTCAACCAATTGAAATGACTCAGAATTATATTATTCTTTATGATGGTCTGGATAGATTATTGAGTTATAGCAGAAAAGACCAATCTATCAGACAAATCGCAAAAAAAGGGAAGGGTCCCGGAGAACACAATGGCATCCATGAGTTTGTTGCTGATGAACAGAATAACGTTATTTATGTGTTGAATAATAGCGCATCTGCTAATACTATATTAAAATACAGTTTTGAGGGACAGTTTCTGGGTAAAATTTCATTAGATGAAAACGCGGATAATATCGGATTAACCCAAGACGGCTTATTGGTTATACATTTTACCAATTGGACAGGTAAGGCTAAAAATCAATATATTGTAATGAATAATAATGGTAAAACAATTACAACCTATCCCAATCCATTTCCATATCAACTATCAAGACATAGAACAATATTATTGTTTGAAACTGTTAAATATGTATACAACAACAATTTTCATATCAAAGACAAAAGTGATACATTATATGTATTTAAGGGAGCAAAACGATATCCAAAATATGTTTTCAAAAATATCAATTCAATTGATAATAAAAAATCCTTATCTCCAACTGAATATGATGAAGCTATCAATTTTTGGTACATATTTGAAACAGAGACACGTTTACAATTTGCATTTCCTTATCGAAAAAAAATTCATCATTGCTATTATGATAAAATTAATGGTCAATTACACTCAACTGATGTTCGGGATATCCCAAATAATATAGTTGATCATTATCCTTATTCCTCTCATTTTGATAGACAGTTTAATAATGTCATTATCAAAGGTCGTTGGGGTAGTGAGGGACAACGGGTAAAAGGTATTGATGAAGAATCCTTTTTTCTAGTCTTATTACATTTGAAACAATGAATATCATTAAGAAGGTAAATCTGTAAAAAGCTTTTTCAATTCATCTTATTGCAGAATAAAAAATCGAGTAAGAATAATCAATCAGGAAAAAGGCGGAACGCCGATAAAGCCCTCGAAAGTATATTCGGCGCCCGCCCCCGTTTCCCACTTAACAATAAAGGAGGTATGCAAATGTAGTGTAAAAAGAGAAAAGAAGTAAATTGATGAAAAAGATGTTTTTCGATTTATCTTATTACAGATTAAAAAATCGAGTAATCAAAAAAACAAATTAATTTTCAAAAAGAATTAGATATGAAAAAGTTAAATCCAATATTTGTAAAGAAAATAGATGTAGATCAGAATAGTATCCTTAGCAAAAGGCAATTGAAATATCTTGTAGGGGGATATGGAGACCCTGGAGGTAGTGGATATGGTGAATCTGGCGGTAGTGGTTGTAGCAGTTTGAAGAAGAGATACAGTTGTAGTTGTGTCGGAGCAATAGGTTCATGGGAAGGTTGTTATTATACACAAACCTCGGCAGAGGATGCCGGTTATAATTGGTGTAGTAATGAGCGACCTGCAGAATGTAGTCCAATGTAATTGATTAGAGAGAGGCTGTCCGGAATGAATTCCGGATAGCCTCTCTTTTGAAATACCATAGACATGAAATATTTTTTTTACATCTTTTCCTTTTTAATTGTTGGTTGCTCATCTCCTGGTCCAACTGAATCGATATTAACGATAGATATAGAAGAAGCCTTTGATCATCCCAAGGATGTTTTATTGTCGGATTTGACAGATGAAATAGAATATATTCCACTGGAAACAACACCACAATCAGTTACAGGAGAATACTTGAGAGTTTTTGCCACCGACAAATATATTGTAGCTATTTCATTCCGTCACAATCACCTGTTCGACCGGAGAACAGGAAAATTTATCAGGGAGATAGGCCATTATGGGGAAGGGCCAAATGATTATATGGCGACTAATGTATATTTAGCATTCGATGAGAATAGAGAAACTATCCAAACCCTCACTTTCAAATGGAATACTTTAGAATATGATCTCGATGGAAATGTTGTCCGGACAATCTATTCACCGCCTGATGAAAAATATCACGATGTTTACCCGCTTGAAGAGAACTTTTTTGTAGCGTATGTAAAAAATCGCACAGGAAATGATCCTGACAAATTGGCCGTATTCGATAGTAAAGGTAAAATATGTAATAAATTCCCAAATTACCATACATTTAAAGCTGATGGAAACAAATCCTCATTTGCCGGCAGAGTTTTTTATACTTGGAAAAACGATGTGTTTTTTTACGAAGCTTGTGTGGATACCTTATTTAAGGTTACCAAAAATGATATCACTCCGTATTATCATTTCAATCTGGGAAAGTATAACCCTCCATATTCGGAAAAGCAAAATTTACCATGGCCTTGGGAAAAACCAATGAGGGAAAACTTTTTTGATTTTGACCAAATTAATGAATCTGAACACTTTATCTTTTTCTCATTCTGGTATCAACACAATCCTCTCATAAAAGAATATAGAGCAAGCTGTCATTATTTTGGCTATTACAAGAAGAAAACAGCACAAACTTATATTGCAGGTCTTGACTCGACAAACAACAGTCCTGTCATCAACGATCTGGATGGCTTTGCCCCTTTACATCCGTTTTTATGGAATATTAACCAAGCCGGCGAAATGGTAGCCTATATAGAAGCCGGGGATATTGCCGAATGGTTTGAAGAAAACCCGGAGAAAGCAAAAAAGCTACCCGATCATCTGAAAAAGCTATCCAAGCTTACCCCGGAAGATAACCCGGTAGCAGTGATTGCCAAGTTAAAATAATAACTAGAAAAACAAAAGGCGGAACGCCGGTAAAGCCCTTGGAAGCATATTCGGCGCCCGCCCCGTTTCCCGCCTAACAATAAAGGAGGTGTGCAAATGTAGTGTAAAAAGAGAAAGGAAATAAGTCGATGAAAAAGGTGTTTTTCGATTCACCGTATTATGGAATCAAAAATCGAACAGTAAAAATCAAATTAATTTTCAAAAAGAATAGACATGAAAAGGTTAAATCCGATATTTGTAAAGAAAATAGATGTAGATCAGAATAGTATCCTTAGTAAAAGACAATTGAAATATCTAATTGGGGGTTATGGTGATCCGGGATATGACGATTCTGGAGACTCTGGATATGGAAATGATAAAGATAAAGAAAATGAGTGCCCGGACGGTCGTGCAAGATTCCAATGTTATTGCTCCGGAGGCTCAATTGGAAGATGGACAGCTTGTTATTACGCAGATGAACTTTATTTTAGGATAAATTATTGGTGTGCATCTGGACTTGGAGGATGTGATAGTATTTGATGAATAGAAGTGCCACAAAGCTAAGTTCATAAATGCTTTATGGCACTTTAATATACTTCTTCATGAAATTATTATATTTGTTTTTCATACCTCTAATATTTGGATGTGTTAAACATGAGACTATCATGTCCATTCCGATAAAAAATGCTTTTTTAGATCAGAAAATGATTTATTTAAGTGGACTATCGGAACAGATAGAATATGTTTCTTTAGAAACATTGCCGCAGTGTGTCATTGGAGAATCACTCAGGGTATTTGCGGACAACGAATTGATTATTGCAATAGCATTCAGACAAATGTATGTATTTGATCGTAGAACAGGTAAATTTATTAGAGAAATAGGACGTTTTGGTAATCATCCTTTTGAATATACCATCACAAAACATATATTGCCTTACTCTGAAAAATTTCGAACTTTATATTGTAATAATTACAATATAAGAGATTTATACGAGTATGATTTGGATGGAAACATAAGACGGACTATTTTTCACCCTCCTAATATGGCTATAGCCAATTCTGTTATTATGGACTACAATTTATTTGTGGGATATGTAGAAAACATATCTGGTAATGCTCCTTTCAAATTGGTGTTATTTAGTGACAAGGGTGATACTTTGAAAACATATCCTAACAAAAATAGAATAATTTCTTCCGATTCGTTTTATTCCAGCAGTTTAAATGCCCTTTTTTATAGAAAAGGAGAAGATATATATTTTTTTGAGAATTGTTTAGATACGATATATAAAGTTTCTATCGAATCTCTTACTCCTTATTGTCGCTTTGATATGGATAACTTTCGACCATCGTATCATAGAAAAAAAGAGATACAAAAAAACTATCATGAATTATCCAAATATTTCGAAATCACGAATATTGTCGAATCCAACAGATTTATTACTTGGGGATTCTGGCATCAAGAAAAATTAGACGGAATTGGAGGAATGCCTCGAAGCTATTTTGTGGGTTATTATGATAAAAAGGAAAATGAAACATTTGTATCTGAAATTGACGTTGAACGTCATTTGGGCTTCATAAACGACATCGATGATTTTGTGAATATTTATCCACAACGATGGTCGATAAATAGTAATGAGGAATTCATTTCTTTTATAGAAGCCGGGGATATTGCCGAATGGTTTGAAGAAAACCCGGAGAAAGCAAAAAAGCTACCCGATCATCTAAAAAAGCTATCCAAGCTTACCCCGGAAGATAACCCGGTAGCAGTAATCATTAAATTGAAAAAATGAACAACTGTAGCGTTATACCATAACCTGTTATGTTTATATCGAGCCATATAGTTAATTTATTATCAAAGGTACTGACAATATATAAAGTACCGGTATCATTCCGTACTATCGAACGTGTCATTCTCACTCATCCTGGTTATCCTTCCATGCAATGCATATCGGATACCTTGGATAGCTGGAAAGTAAAACACGTGGTGATGAAACTTTCATTGGAAAAGCTACGTGCTTTGGATGTCCCGGTAATTGCACATCTGAAACGAGGCAAATTCGTATGGGTCACACAGGTTACGGAAACAGAAGTGTTTTTTTGGAATGCATCCGGTACGAAGAAAGTTGAGCATCATGATCATTTTGAAAAAAACTGGTCGGGCGTAGCATTGGCAATAGAAAACGTGGATGGTGCAGGAGAACCGGATTACAAGGAAAAGCGCAAAAAAGAGATCAAAGAGAATGTATTCAAATATGCATTTGCCGGGGCTTGTGCCGCTTTACTAACCATACTGCTGTGTTTTTCATGGGTAAATGACAGTTGTTTGCCTCTTTTGCCCAAGTTTCTGTTACTATTGGTCAATGCTGCGGGATGTTACATCGGTTATACGCTCATCCGGCAGGAAAAGCGCCAACCCAGCCGTTTGGTTCAAAAATTTTGCAAAGCCGGGAAAAATATCGACTGCCATCAGGTAACCGCATCGCCCTATTCGAAGTTGTTTGGTATCGTCTCGTGGGCTGAACTGGGCATGGCGTATTTTACCACTGTTATTCTTTGGATGATCATTGCCCCGGCGGGCAGCGACTGGTTGGGGCCGTTGTGGTGGTTTTTGCTTGTGCCGTTACCGTTTACTGTGTGGTCGCTCTTCACACAGGCATTTCTGATTCGTAAATGGTGTCTGTTTTGTTGTGCCATTGTTCTTTTGCTGTGGATAAATGCTGGTATCCTTTATTTTTTTCTTTCTTTCGGTAATGTTTTCCCTGTTGCCGGACTGGCATTAGTGGTTTTACTGTTTTTAGTATGTACGGCAGCGGTAATGTATGTCAATAAAACAGTATCCCGCGACCCATATTCCGGGCAAAGGGAAATAGTGCGTATCAAATTCAATTTTCACACATTGCAGGGGCAACTGTCTGAATCTTGTTTCGAAACCAAAACAGCAGGATTTGTTTGGAAAAATTCACAGGCTTCGTCTGAAATCAGTCTTTATGTGAGCATTGCATGTTCGTTTTGCGGTGCCGCTGTAAAAGAATTGAGGCGGTTGACGGATATTTATCCCGACCTTTGTTATCGTCTGCTTTTTTCCTATTCAACGGATATGAATGAAGAACCGAAGGCCATTATTAGGCATTTCATCCGCCTGTACAATACAATGGGTAAAGACGAATTTTTCGACATGCTGGATGCCTGGTATGCAATGCCCCAAAAGAGTTTGCCGGCCTTACAAGAGCAATTTCCTGCCATGGCCGGTCATCACGAGGATGATGAGTTGGAGGCATTGTCACGTTTCCGGCAACAAGCTGATTCCATTCATTACACGCCTGCAATATTCATCAACGGACAATTGTTATCGGAAGAATATGCTTACCCCGACTTGTATCCTATTGCCCGTTCACTGAATGCTCAATAATCCGAAATGAAACATACACCAGCCATATCCGTAGTGATGCCCGTACACAATGGAGCGTCATATATCCGGGAAGCTATTGACAGCATCTTAATACAAACCATGCCCGATTTTGAGTTGATCATTGTTAACGATGGCTCAACGGACGAGAGCGGTACTATTGCACGTTCATACGCCGACAGGCGAATTTCGGTCATCGATTTTCCGGTAAACAAGGGCTGTTATCCTGCCCGGAATGCAGGCATGCGGCAAGCCAAAGGAAAATATATCTGTGTGATGGATTCGGATGATGTTTGTAAGAAACACCGGTTGGAGGTGCAATATAATTTCCTGGAAAACCATCCGGAGGTTGGACTCATCGGGGGTGCATACCAACCTATGAATGTATATTATACTATTTTCAGGGAAAAAGACCACGAAACGATCAAGTTGATGCTGATGCGGTTCTGTTATCTGCGCCATCCTACTTGTATGGCCAGGACTTCCCTGATCGAAAAACACAACCTGTATTATGACGAAAGATACATCTATGCGGCGGATTACGACTGGCAAGTGAAGGCAGCATCATTGTTCGCGGTAAGTAATGTCAATGAATCCGTTTTGCTTTACAGGTCGCACGACCAGCAGATCACCACAAGCAAAAGCAACGAACAGGCGGTGTTTGCCGACCGGATCAGGTTACATCAGCTATCATTCCTTGGGATTGAACCGACGGAAGATGAACAAAGGTTGCATCTGAACTTTATCAAGGGAAGGCTTTGGGGTAGTATCGATATGACATACCAATGGATGGAAAGATTATTGGAAGCCAACCGTAAATACCAATATTACAATCCTCCGCTTTTCCGGGACTTTCTGGAAGCAACGCAACTTAGCATCACAAAAGCGGTAAATGAACATGAATAATACATTAACCTTATCTTTCTGTATTACTTGTAAAAACAGGTTACATCAAATCAAGCAGACATTAAGGAGAAATCTTGATGACAATCTGTTACATAGAGATGTCATTGAATTTGTCTTAATGGATTTCGATAGCTTGGATGGGTTATCGGGATGGATTGTAGAAAATTTCTGTGATGAACTGGATTCCGGCTACCTGAAATTTTACCAAACCTGCGGGCTTGAATACTGGCATGCATCCGTTGCCAAAAATACTGCTCATTGGTGCGCTTCCAACGATATTGTGGTTAACCTGGACTGTGATAACTTTACCGGATTTTGGGGTGGCGCATATGTTATTGGTATATTTATGCAACACCATATGAATATTGTTACCCAACAATTCAGTGGTGAGGTTGGCGACGGAAGTTACGGGAGAATTGCCGCTTCAAGGAAATATTTTGATTTAATTGGCGGATATGATGAATCGTTTGATCCCATGGGATATGCCGACGATGATTTGGTTAACCGGTTGGTCAAATTGGGATTACAACATATCGTGTTGTCAAACCCGTTATATAACCCGGCAATATCCAACACAAAAGAAGAAGGAATACGGTATGCCAATTCTTCCAAGAATTACTCCGAAATGATCGGGGATAACTATCGCCGTTCCGGACAAAACCTGCAGGAAGGCAGGTTGATCGCGAATAACGGAATTTATGGAATACGGGAAGGTATCTTTGATATAGATGGAAGGCCGTTTCATCCTAAAAACAGGCACCTATGAATGATTTGGCATACAAACAGGTATCATCGTGCCTTTTCCGGGTAATATCCGGAATCATACGGCAAACTGGTTTTTCAAGACATATCGGCTTGTTGAATGGCAAAACCGGGATAGCGATTCTTTTATATCACTATGCGCGACATCAACAAGACCCGCAAATAACGGATATAGCGGACAAACTGATCGATGATGTGATTGTCAAAATAAACGACAGCCTCGCTTTAGACTCTAATGACGGCTTAACGGGTATCGCCTGGGGCATACAGTATCTCATCCGTTCCGGTTTTGTCGAAGCGGACGAGCATATTTTTGATGAGATAGATCTTGCTCTTTTCAGGAACACGGAAAAGATATTCACTATAAATAATTTCGCCATAAGCCTGTATATGCTAAGCCGGTTGGAAACAAGCAGCGAACACCCCTTCTGGAAAGAAATGCTGGCAGGTTATTTCCGGTCAATCCGACAACAGTTTATTCAACGGTATACCAAATTCGCATTTCCGGTATATGCTTGCAGAGACTTATTGCCTGTCCTCTATGCTTGCATTAAGGGACAGGAAAAGGAATGGATAAGTGAAAACATTGATCGTATATACCATGAACTCCCCATGATCATTGAGGTTGCAGCTATTGCTGAAACCAATTTTTCCGACAAGTTTTGGCTGTCCCGGTTCTTGGAAAAATCACCATTAATGATGTCTGACACATTTAATCTCGAATTATGGGAATCGCCTACATTAATGGATATCAATGAGTTTTATATGAGTCGGCTACTATATGGAAATACGGTTCCAACTCCGAATATTTTTGATATGGCCATTCCTTCGCTTGTAAATGATACAAAACGGATCGATGAATTATTGTCATTATTGAATCCCAATAATATTGGGCTTGGAAATTATATTACCGGACTGGCTTGGGCTTTGTTGCAATGGTGTATGGAATATGACAAATAATCTACCTCAAATATCATGATCTACTTTATTCCAGTATATGGTTTGGCAAACAGAATGCGTGCCTTGGACTCGGCCGTATCGTTATGTCGGGAAAAAAACATACAGCTTAAAGTTTATTGGGTTAAAGATACTGTAATGAATTGCGCTTTCACCGATCTTTTTGAGCCTATCCCAGAGATTGAAATAATTGAAAAGGATAAGCCTTTTATCTTTGATATGGCTTCCAATATGAATTTGTTCAGTCCGTGGGTGTACAAATACCTTCAAAATTGGGTAATTCTTGATCAACATGATGTTAAGTCATTATCAAAAAACGACTTTGATTTCAGTATATTGGGCAACAAAAGGACGTTAATGGCGTCATATTTAAGATTTTATTCTTCGGAAAGGATGTTTGAAATTTTTACTCCTTTGTCTTATTTGCAACAACAAATCTTACAGGAAAGCGATTGTTTTAGTCAGAATACTATTGGTATACATATTCGCAGAACTGATAACAAAAAATCGATCTTTTACAGCCCCACTGAATTATTTGAACAAGCCATTGACCAAGAAATTGACTTAAATCAGGATGTTCATTTTTATTTAGCAAGTGACTGCATTGTCACAAAAAAACGATTAAAAACGAAATATAAAGAAAGGATCAGCACAAATTTTAAACCAACAGACAGAACTACAAAAGAAGGTATCCAACAGGCACTTGTTGAACTGTATACTCTATCGCACACAAAAAAGATTTATGGTTCTTATTGGAGCTCATTCTCTCACACGGCGGCTCATATCGGAGGTATTGAAGAAATAACATTAAAAATTAATGGGACTTGACACCTATTCATAATGCAAAAATCCTTTCAAATCTTGACATAAACCATATAAATGGTTTTTGAAAACATGAAAAACAGAATAGGCTACCGATTCATCACCATTTTTTGGTGCTGGATTGACTCTTCGTGGATTGCCGAATATATTTTCTGTACGAATTCTTCGCTCAATCCCTTGGATAACCCCACGTTGATACGTTTTTTCAACAATTCGCTCCAACGGTTCGATTGCAGGATGGTGACATTATTTTCTTTCTTGAACATCCCAATCTTTTCGGCCACCATCATACGTTGTTCCATCAGTTGGAGCACTTCATCGTCCAGTTTGTCGATTTGCATACGCAATTCCTCCAGCGTGACGGCATTTTTGTTATCTACGTCCTGCGAGCGAAGCACCAGGTGTTTGATGATATAATCCAGGTGTTGCGGTGTAACCTGTTGTGCTGCATCGCTCCAGGCTTGGTCGGGGTCGCAGTGCGTCTCCACAATCAGGCCATCGAAGTCAAGGTCCATTGCCGTTTGGCAAAGATCCATAATCAGGTCGCGCTTGCCACCGATGTGGCTTGGGTCAACAATAATCGGCAACCCGGGAATGCGCCGGCGGAGCTCGATAGGGATCTGCCAATGCGGATCGTTACGGTAATTACTCTTACCGTAGCTCGAAAATCCCCGGTGTATCGCACCGATATGTGTAATACCGGCCGCATTGACCCGTTCCAACGCCCCAATCCATAATTCGACATCGGGGTTGACCGGGTTTTTTACCAGTACGGTTACATTAACGCCCCGCAGGCTGTCGGCAATCTCCTGCACAGCAAACGGATTAGCCGATGTACGTGCACCAATCCACAGCACATCCACGCCATTCTTCAAGGCTTCGTATACATGTTTTACGTTGGCCACTTCGGTAGCCACTTTCATCCCGGTTTCTTCTTTTACTTTCCGTAGCCAGGTCAATCCTTCGGAACCGACCCCTTCAAAAGCATTGGGACGGGTACGCGGTTTCCATATCCCGGCACGGAATACTTTTACTCCCAGGGTAGCCAACTGGCGTGCCACAGACATTACCTGATCCTCGGTCTCGGCGCTACACGGGCCTGCCATCATCAGCGGTTTGCTGCAATCGACGCCGGGAATCAACGCCCCGGCAATATTCAACTTGATCTCCATTTTATTGAGTTTAAAACGTTCAGTCATTTGTGCGGTCAATATTTCGCTATTCATATTTATAATACTTTTTACCTCTTATTTTTACCTCTTACCTCTCATCTCTTACCTTATTCCATAATCACCTTGCCCTTCCGGTACATTCCCATCTGGCACAGATCGCTGATAAAAGGCGCTGCCGATACGAGCGATTGCCGGTACTTTTCCACATCCGTAAATTCGAGGTCGACATAAAACAAATATTCCCATTCCTTCCCGATAATTGGCAACGATTGTATCTTGCTGAGATTGATGTTGAAATAGGAAAAGATAGACAGCACCTTGGACAGGCTCCCGATTTCGTGCGCCAGGGCAAACGAAATAGATGCTTTGTCCAGCGTCCCGGTTTCGGCAGGGAGATGTTCCGGATCAGTCATGATCAGGAACCGGGTATAGTTCCGTTTGTTGGTTTCGATACTTGCCGAAAGTATCTCCAGGTCATATTTCTCGGCAGCAAAACGGCTCCCGATGGCGCCAATTCCTTTCAGTCCTTCGAGGCTGATATGACGCATGCACGAAGCGGTGTCGCGGCCTCCAATCAGCCGGATATGTGGATACTTGTCAAAAAAGGGCTTTGATTGCAGGATAGCCATCGGGTGGGAATATACCTCATTCAAATCGTCAATCGTCTGTCCGGGCAAAGCCACCAAGTTTTGACAAACACGCAGGTAAATCTCGCCGATAATCTGCATTCCCGAATCGTGAATCAACTGGTAGTTGGGCAGAATGCTGCCGGCTACGGAATTTTCGATAGCCGATATGGCATATTGCGCAGCCCCTTCCTTCATCAGGCGAAACATATCGTCAAACGATTCGCTGGTGACAATTTCGGCATCCACATCGTCAAAATAGTGGAGGGCCGCTATCTCGTGGAAGGTACCATAACCTCCCATAATCGCTACTTTAATATTTTTTTCGTTCATACCACACATTAAAAAAAAATCCCGAAAGTGTACTTTCGGGATCTCACGTATATCTTCACTACAGACACAGCATATCAGTCCCGAACAGCTTTCAGGCTAAAATAAAAGTAAAAGTAAAAACCCAAACCTTGAAAGGTTGCGGACAATACTTCTGATATGTTGTACCTCTGATTCATTCTTATTTTTTGGAGTTACAAAAATATATTGTTTTTCGGAATTGCAAAAATATTTTTGACTAATGGAATACAATATCTGTAATTACCTCACCACCAACCTCTCCATTAAGGGCTTTAATGAGCGATGATCGCATCATCGACAATTCGTTGCGTACCACTGAGGAACTAAGCCGTACAAACAATGTTTTATTCTTAATATACAGTTCATCCGTGGGTTTGGCCAATGGCCCCAGAACTTCAGGCCATGCCGCCACGACACGTGTTTCGTTGAGTTTATCATTGAGCTTGTACTCACCAAGCACTTCATTGATCACCTGCCCGATGTTGACCGTATTGGTTCGTTTCATGGTTCGCGTCTGAAAAAACTGAAATGCACGTTTCCGTAATGACGGTGATCCAACAAGTATTCATATCCTTCGAAATCAATCTTTTTGGGATGTTCCAAAATAAAAATACCACCGGGCTTTAATATGTCTTGCCGGAATACCTGTCCCGGTATTTCCTCAATACAGGACAGATCGTACGGAGGATCGGCAAAAATGATATCGTACTGCACTTTGCAAATCGTCAGGAAATGAAAAACATCATCACGAACAACACGTAACTGCCGGAAACCAAGCTTTGCCGCAGTGGAACGGATAAACGCCGCATGTTTGGGATCCATCTCTACCGAATGGATGTTCTGGCATCCGCGTGATACAAATTCATAACTAATACTTCCCGTTCCGGAAAACAAGTCCAATACATCAAAAGAAGTTATATCGTAACGATTGGAAAGGATATTGAACAATCCCTCCTTGGCAAAATCTGTGGTTGGCCGCAAAGTTAGCTGGTGGTCGGGTACAATCTGTTTTCCCTTATATGTGCCGCCTATAATACGCACCCGTACAAATTGAACAGATGGACGAAGCGCCTGCGCAGTTGTTCTGTCATATAATGGCTGTATGTCACCACACCACTAGGTTCGCATTCGATCATGCGGTCGACATATTTCCCGGCAATCTCCACTTGCGGTGGGATATCCTTGAGACTTCCGGCATAGAACAGTTTTGTTGATACCAGGTCCACACCGAACAGGTTCTGCACTCCGGCAAGATAATATATGGTATCCTCCGGGGCTGAAATATAGAATGTGTTATAAAACAACAGCGTTTTGCCTTTCATCACAGCAATATCCATATAATCGGAATAGCAATAAACTGCAATACGCTGTTTGGCAGACAAAAGAGACTCGTCGGCAACCGAACTTATGAACGGAGTGGCATGGTGGAAAAACATCATGGCCGGCTGATAGCGCTGTAAAAATGCTATCAAAGCTTTCGGACATGAAAAGACATTATACAACTTCGCCTGGCGCAAGTAATTGTGCTGTACCTGCTCGTCTGCTTTCCAACCATGGTTAAAATTCAGATAAGCCGCAGCATTAGCCGGATCAAACAAATGTTCGGGCACCAGCGTACAGCGCGGCGATATCCATAAATGGCTGCAACTTTTATAACTAAGCCCGAGCAGGTTGTCGTTTTCAAAAATATTCCTGCACTCGCTGATGAATGCATCGCCCCCTGTGGCAGAGAGCGGATAATTGCGCAGTACAATATATTTATTGATCACTGTGTTGAAAACACAGAAAGACAACCCGCCAAGCCCTGTCTCAATGGATAAATGATAACTCCCTGATTGCGAAACGTCAAAGGTTTCATCAATCAGGTCGATTACCGCATCCGCTATATTATTCCCAGTTTCCGGCATTATTAGTGGTTTCGGTCAAAGAGCCGACTTTCAAACCGGGATAACCGGTCATTTTCATCCTTTCGCTGTTGAAGTTTATCAAAAGCTGAGGATCCAAGCCCTGCAACAGTATATCATTGGCTATCTTAGCTTCAAATACGTTCACGCTTACTTTACCGGCTTCAAGGTTGGCTGTGCCTAATTCAAACTGAACACCTTTAGTAAAAGGTACATAACGAATCGAATCCACATAATACCCTTTCTTAAACAATGAGTCCAACACACTTACCAGAATGGTATCCCTGATAATCTGTCCGGATTTTACAGCGGCAGAGTCATCTTCATCACCAATTTGTTTTACGACCTTAAACGAACCGGTTTTCAAAAAGCTAATCAGCGTATCAAAACTTCCGGTGTATTTCTTGTATTCGGACCGATAAGCCGTCTCTGCCGTACGAATATCTTTCAAGCGCTGAATTGTCGCGGCATAACGATGTTCTTTCTCGGCATTGAACCGCAAGGGTTTTTGTATGCTCTCATAAACAAAATACGCCAACACACATATAGCGGCGATTAAGATTACCTGGATAACTGTTTTCATTATTTTTTAATTTTTCAATGGTTTTTAGGTTTGTTCGCATTTAGTGGCAAAAATATGAAATTTTTTAAAAAGAAATCTTATCTTAGTGTTTTATTTATTCCAGTATGCTGAAAAATCATCTTAAGGATATCTTTTTCCGACACTTACGGTTTGAACCGACACAAGGACAAAAAATATTGGTAGATTCCCTTGCCGAAATGATGACTACAACAGACAACCAACAGTTGATGCTTGTGAAAGGTTATGCCGGGACAGGGAAAACATCAGTTATTTCGGCTTTTGTCCGGACATTGAACGATTTCAACATCCGTCCGGTACTGATGGCTCCTACTGGAAGGGCAGCCAAAGTGTTGAGTGCATATTCGGGCGAACAGGCCTTCACTATACATAAAAAAATATACCGTCAAAAGTCGTCGAAAGACGGGTTCGGCGCTTTTGCACTGAACTTCAATGTACACAGCAATACTTTTTTCATTGTTGACGAAGCTTCCATGATTTCGTACAACAATGCCGACCAGAGTCTGTTCGGAACAGGCAATCTGCTGGATGATTTGTTGATGTTTGTATACAACGACCGCAACTGCCGGCTGGTGCTGATTGGCGATACAGCCCAGTTACCCCCTGTGGGTCAAGCACAAAGTCCTGCTTTGGATCGTCGGCAGTTGGAGGCATACGGGTTGAATGTCACAGAATGTGAATTAACCGAAGTAGTCCGCCAGTCGCAGGAATCGGGAATATTGTGCAACGCAACCATTGTCCGCGAGATGGTTGCGGAACAACAACCGTCATACCCGGCATTACAAATTCGTCCTTTTGCAGATATAGAACGCATCACGGGCGGTGACCTCATCGAAACACTTTCTGATGCCTATGACAAATTTGGGACTGATGGTGTGGCTGTTATTTGCCGGTCGAACAAACAGGCCAACCGTTACAACCAAGGAATCCGCAATCGCATTCTCTATCGTGAAGAAGAACTAACACCGGGCGATTTCCTAATGGTAGTGCGCAACAATTATTCGTGGATACAGAATTCGGAAAATATAAGTTTTATTGCCAACGGCGACATTGTGCGGCTCATACGGATCCGTAAATATATAGAACGTTACGGTTTCCGGTTTGCCGAGGTAGATCTTTGCTTACCCGACTACAACGACTATGAATTCACAGCCATCATCATGCTCGATGTGTTGAACAGCGAAGCGGCCTCCATCACCAACGAACAAAATAAGAGCCTGTACTATTTGGTAGCTGAGGATTATGCGCATATCACACCTAAAAGCAAGCAATACAAAAAAATAAAAGAAGATCCTTTTTTCAATGCGCTACAAGTAAAATTTGCCTATGCAATCACCTGCCATAAAGCGCAAGGCGGGCAGTGGCCATGTGTTTTTCTCGACCAAGGATGGCTTACAGATGAAATGTTAAACACTGAATATCTCCGTTGGCTGTATACGGCCATTACAAGAACTACTGAAAAACTATATCTGGTGAATTTTTCGGACAAATTTTTCGGGTAAAAAAACAAACGGCTGGGAATCACTCTCAGCCGCTTGCCACACATTATGAAACAAAAACTACTTACTTTATCATATCAACACTCCGGCGTATGAATTTGTTCAATTCCTCGCCTTTTAGCATATTATTTGCCAAGAGTGCCAAATCGACCAATTGGCGGGCAAGTTGATTGGTCTTACCGTATTCGGTCAATGTATTTTTCTTTTTATTCCTTATCCCGTCCTCCGTCTTCTCCAATTCGTCGCGCTTGTCTTTCTGCGCCTGGTCTATTTCCTCTTCCTTTTTGTCCTTGATTTGTTCTTTCAAAGTATTCAACTCTGTGCTTACAGGCTCCATTTCACCTGAAATTGTTTTGAGTTGTTCCCCCAGGTCGCCTTCCTTTTCGGCAATCACTTTTTTTACCAACGGATGATCGGTATTCACCACCAAGTTGAAACTGTCGGGCATCTGTCCGTAGAAATTCATTCCTCCGCCACCGCCCATGGCTGACATATCCTTCATCCGGCGCATAAATTCCGACTGGGTAATCACCATTGGTTGCGCCTGTTCGCCCATACTCTCGTAGGCCACAAAGAAGTGACCGGCCGACGACGGCATCAACGGCTCGAAAACATCGCGCATGTCATCCTGATCGGCTTGCGGTAGCGTACTTGCCTGATGGTTGTCCTTCTGTATCAAGCGATCCACCACATCTGAGTCCACGCGGGCATACTGTGCATCGCTGTTTTTACTTTCGAGGTAGTTAATGAAATGAATATCCAACTGTCCGTCCATATTCAGCACATCGTAGCCTTTTGCTTTGGCTGCCTCGATAAAACTATATTGTGCTTGGATATCGGTAGCATAGAGGTACACAACTTTCTTATCCTTGTTGGTCTGCTCACCTTTTACCAACTTGTGGTATTCGTCAAGCGTGAAATATTTGTTGTCGGTATTTTTCAACAGGACAAATTTTTCAGCGCGTTCGGCGAATTTTTCTTCGGTGACCATACCATATTCAATGAAAAGTTTCAGGTTATCCCATTTCTTTTCGAATTCCGGACGATCTTTCTTGAAAATTTCTTCCAAACGGTCGGACACCTTCTTGGTGATATGGCTCGAAATCTTTTTCACATTCGAATCGCTTTGCAGGTAGCTACGCGAAACATTAAGCGGAATATCGGGCGAATCGATTACGCCATGCAACAAGGTGAGGAAATCAGGTACAATACCTTCCACAGAATCTGTTACATAGACCTGATTGCAATACAACTGTATCTTGTTCTTCTGGAATTCAATGTTACTCTTGATTTTCGGAAAGTATAATATTCCTGTGAGATTAAACGGATAGTCCACATTCAGGTGAATATAGAACATCGGGTCTTCCTGCATCGGGTATAGGTCGCGGTAGAACTTCATGTAATCCTCTTCCTTCAAATCGGCGGGTTTGCGTGTCCACAGCGGGTTGGTTTCATTAATGATCTTGTCCTTGCCTGTTTCTACTTCCTTGCCGTCTTTCCATTCCTTTTCCTTTCCGAAAGCAATCTCAATAGGCAGAAAACGGCAGTACTTGCGTAACAGCCCTTCAACACGTGCTTCTTCAAGAAATTCCTTCGACTCATCATCAATGTACATGGTAATTTCCGTACCACGCTCAGCCTTATCGCAATCTTCCATCTTATATTCGGGACTGCCGTCGCATGCCCATCTCACGGCTTTAGCGCCTTCCTGGTATGAGAGGCTACGTACTTCCACTTTTTTCGACACCATGAAAGCCGAGTAGAAACCCAGCCCGAAATGCCCGATAATATTCTGGTCCTTATACTTCTTGATAAACTCGTCGGCGCTCGAAAATGCAATCTGGTTGAGGTACTTGTCCATTTCTTCCGATGTCATCCCGATGCCACGGTCGGTAACAATCAGTTTACCTTTTTCGATGGCAACATGGATGGTCAAATCGCCCAGTTCACCCTTAAATTCGCTATTTGATGCCAACGTTTTGAGTTTTTGGGTAGCGTCAATGGCATTCGATACTATTTCGCGGAGAAAAATTTCATGGTCGGAATAGAGAAATTTTTTGATGATCGGAAAAATATTTTCGGTAGTTACACCTATGGTTCCTTTTTGCATATATTTTTAGATTTTTATGATTTGACAAAATAATTTTGCATGATAACAAACAAAGCTTGTGCCATTAGCCCCCAACCTGACATTTTGCAATAAATACACAAGAATCAATGACAAATTGTCACTCGTAGTTAGGTTTTTCAAGACATAAGAGATAGTAAATCACTCCAAGTAAAGCCTACCACAAAACATTCCATACAAAAACATTGTTTTTATTGATACATTTTAATATTATTGTATCAAATATTTTAAGTAAAATTACCAATAAATCAACATAATATGTCACGGATAGTAAATAATTTGACAGAATTAATAGGTCGCACACCCCTTATGGAGGTTGCTAATTTCGGCAAATTACATCAGTTACCGGCAAATTTGATTGTAAAATTGGAGTATTTCAACCCCGGAGGCAGTGTAAAAGATCGTATAGCCCTTTCTATGATCGAAGATGCAGAACAAAAAGGATTGATCAAACCCGGTGCAACAATCATTGAGCCTACCAGCGGTAACACTGGAGTGGGACTGGCTTGGGTAGCATCGGTCAAAGGCTATAAGCTCATACTCACCATGCCTGAGACCATGAGTATCGAACGGCGAAACCTGCTGAAAGCATTAGGCGCTATATTGGTTCTGACTCCAGGCCCGGAAGGTATGAAGGGTGCTATTGCCAAAGCCGAACAACTTCAGTCCGAAACACCCGGCTCCATGATTCTGCAACAGTTTGTCAATCCGGCCAATCCGGCTATCCACCAAAGAACGACAGCTATGGAAATATGGAACGATACTGATGGCAAAGTAGACATCTTTGTGGCCGGCGTAGGCACCGGCGGAACCATTAGCGGAGTGGGTAAAGCATTAAAACAGAAAAAAGCAGGCATGCAAATCATCGCTGTAGAACCGGACGAATCGCCGGTACTTTCGGGCGGATCGCCCAGTCCCCATAAAATACAAGGTATAGGTGCAGGCTTTATTCCCAAAATATACGATGCGCAAGTCGTTGACGAAGTCTTCCGCGTAACCGGCAATCAAGCAGTCCGCACAAGCCGTGAACTGTCCACCACCGAAGGCCTTCTGGTCGGTATATCGTCCGGAGCCGCCGCTTATGCCGCCATGCAGGTTGCACTTCGTCCCGGGAATAAAGATAAAACCATTGTTACCCTGTTACCGGACACCGGAGAAAGGTATTTGTCAACAGTTTTGTATGATTTTGAGGGATATCAAGTGTAACGACGTAATAAACGGCGTTTGGCCGAGGTTCTACCTCGGTCAATCTAAGATGGCAGGCTCAGCCTGCTAGGGTAAACAGGACGAGGTACAACCTCGTCCTAACACAAATATTTGTTCTCAAGCCCCATTGATGGGTTGTCTTCATCCGTCAGCTAAAGCCAACGGATGAATGGACAAACAATCAAGGGCTTTAGCCCCAAAACTAATTCTTGATTTGCGTGAACAACAAGATTTCGCTCTCACATTTCCGCTACCCTTCCAACGAACTATCTATTTGCGGAATGACCGTGTTAATGATATCTGTTTCGAAGCCGCGGCTTACGGCAAAACGAAATAATTTTCCCCTTGTTTCATATGCATTGCCCCGTCGGAGGGTTTTGTATTTTTTCGTTAGTTCGGCTTTTAGTGTCTGCTCGTACTCGTTGTCGTCTATTTCTGCTGATATCTCACGGATAATAATATCGTCAATACCTTGCGAACGCAGCATATACGATATTTTTACCCTACCCCATTTACTGAAACGCAGTTTATCCTTCACATAGGCTTCTGCATAACGGCGGTCATCAATAAACCGTTGTTTAACAAGAAAATCGATCACATCCTGTGCTTCTACTGGTGTGCAACCCCACGAAACCACCTTTTCGAACATGTCCTTACGACAGCATTCGCGACGGCTGCACCATTGCATGGCCTTTTCCTTCGCTTCCTTGACTGTGATACGGTCGTTATGCATCCATTGCTGGTTATTTCTTGGTCCGGATAATAGCCTCAGTGTCCTGTGCAATCACTAATTCCTCATCAGTCGGAATTACCATAGCGATCACACGCGAGCCGTCTTTGCTGATAATCTTTTCCTCGCCACGGACACCGGCGTTTTTTTCCTGGTCGAATTCAAGACCCAGAAATTCCAGGTCCTTTGCTATCTCGTAGCGTGTGTTGTCCGAGTTTTCGCCGATGCCGCCGGTAAACACCACAGCATCCACACCACCCATGGCCGCAGCATAAGCGCCGATATATTTGCGCACACGGTAACGGAACATGTGTAACGCCAGTTGGGCGCGTTCATTACCGCTCTTTGAAGCTGCTTCTAATTCGCGCATATCCGACGACACGCCACTCACTCCCAACAAGCCGCTGTGTTTGTTGATCAGTGTATTGACAGCTCCCCGGCTGATATCTTCGCATTGCATCACATAAGTGATGATGCCCGGGTCGAGGTCGCCGCAGCGGGTACCCATCACCAATCCCTCCACGGGAGTAAGTCCCATGGAAGTATCCACCGACTTCCCGTCGACGATGGCAGCGACCGAGGCGCCATTGCCTAAATGACAGGTAATAATTTTCCGGGCGTTCTTCCCGGCCAATAATATCTGCGCACGTTGCGACACATACCGATGGCTTGTACCATGAAAACCGTAACGCCGGATGGAATGTTTCTTATAAAGCGAATATGGTATGGCGTACATGTAAGCGTGGTCGGGCATGCTTTGGTGGAAAGCCGTATCGAAGGCTCCCACCTGCGGCACATCCGGCAAAAGGCTACTCATGGCATAAATGCCGCTCAGGTTAGGCGGATTATGCAGGGGCGCCAACTGGATACACTCTTCGAGCATGGCAATTACTTCGTCGGTGATCAGTACGCTCGAATTAAACTTTTCGCCGCCATGCACCACCCTGTGGCCAACGGCATCAATCTCGTCGAAACTCTTAATGCTGCCGTGTTCTTTGCTGATCAGGATGCCGAGCATATATTCGATACCAGCCTGATGATCGATGATTTCGCCTTCAAACGTATTTTTAACGCCATTAGCCTCGTGCTTGATGAACGAGCCGTTGAGGCCTATTTTTTCGACAACCCCTTTAGCCAAAATGGTGGGACCGTCCATGTCGAACAATTGATATTTGATGGATGAACTTCCGCAATTGATAACAATGATTTTCATGATTGATATTTAAAGTTTAAGGTTCAAAATTCAAAATTCCATATGATAACCGAATTTTGAACCTTGAATCTTGGACTCGGAATGTTAAATGTTAGTTGTTTTGATTGCTGATGATTTGTGTCGATAACACATTCATACCCGTCTTATGGCTATTCTGGTCGTATGAGTAAAACCCTTTCCCTGTCCGGATGCCCAGATTACCTGCCCGTACCAAGCGTTTGACCAACGGTGACGCCTTGAACTTATTGAATCCGAACTCGGTATAAAGATGATCCATATATCGTAATAACTTGTCGAGCCCAATCCGGTCGGCCAGCTCAAACGGGCCATGTTGCATCCCGAAACCGAGTTTCATGATATTGTCGATGTTTTCAACGCTCGACACACCTTCCACCAACGTATTGCATGCTTCGTTGATTAGTGTGACAATCAAACGGGTGCTGATACTACCGGGTGATTCGTTCACCGTAATAGGCTCCTTACCGATCATCTTGGCAAAACGGCACACTAATTCATGCGACTGTGCGCTGGTTTGCAGGCCACATACCACTTCAACAATACGCACCGACGATGGCGAAGCAAAAAAATTCAATGCCAAGGCCCTTTCGGGGAATTTCATTCCGGCAGCAATATCAGTGATCATCAGGGTCGATACGCTGCTGGTGATTGGGGTTCCAGGGCTGACATAACCCTCGATACGCCTGAAAAGATCGATACGGTCGTGCAACGGGTTGTCCGAACTAATGGTTTCGATGATCAGGTCGCAGTTGCGGATCATGTTATAATCGGTAGTGCCCTTGATACGTGAAAGGATGACGCGTTTATCGCCCTGTGTCAATCCCCAACGGTTGATCATCTCGTCCAACTGTAGTTGGATGAATCGCCCGGCTTCCACCACACGTTGCTCATCTACTTCGATAAATACTATTTCGATACCCGCCTGGCTGACAATACGGGCAACCTCTTGCCCAACTTCACCACAACCGATCAGGCCCACCTTATGAATCAGGCCTTGTTTTACAATTTTTTTGTTTAACGCGAATTTTTCTAATGATTCGGACATAAATTCAGAGTTTCAAGTTTAAAACAACACCGTTTTGCAGCCACTTGTATATACATGATTGTATAAATACAAATCAACAATGCATTAATAACGAGTAGTTTAATTTATAACTTATCGTATCGTTTGCTCAATAGCTCGATTTTGATTCAAAGATATATTCTTTTTTAGTTTTTAAATCAAATTCTGAAAAATTAATTACTCTCTGATTATTTAGTAGCTGGTAATTAATTAGATAAAAATATTTGTAGTTGCTTTTCATGAATAGCGGTTTTGACACCTAAAGATGTCTTGTGCAATTTTCTAATTGCACTTTTACGAGCAATTGAGCATAGAGCACCAACAGCCCTTACTTCGTCCTGTATTTCAGGTTATCAAACAATCTTTCAATAAGCCTTCGTTTCTTGATAATAATATCAGCTTGTCCTCCGATCTCATATTCAAAACCCAATTGTTCCCCATAGTTGGTTTTCATACCTTGGGGAAGGTCAATGGTAACAAAGTAGGTATTAATTGTTCCCTGTTCCAGTTTCTGGGCTTGGGAAATCAATGATATGGAAGCAACCACGCCTTCTACCGAACCATATTCCATGTATGGATAATTATCCAGTTTGATGGTAACCTTATTCCCGGTTTTCACTTTGCCTGCTCCGGCCGAAGGCAACAGCATCTGCCCGAATATGTTACTTTCTTTAGGAATGATGCTGAAAATTTCCTCGCCTGCCTGTATGAACTGGTTTTCCGTCAGGAATTTCAAAAACTCCAACTTGCCATCGAAAGGCGCCTTGAAAACATATTTCTGTTCCCAGGTTTTTAAATTGTCGTTCAATTTGTGGAAAGAAGCAAGCAGGTCCAATTGCAGTTTCTGTTCCTTTTCCCGTTGTTCCACACTTAACTGGCTCAGCCTGTTCTGGCTCTCCATGATCTGCATCCTGATCGTTGAAAGCTCTTTCTTACGGTTTTGTTCTTCCTGCTTTAATCCCAGATATTCGTTTTTACGCTGGTCCTTTTCCCAATCGGAAATAACCTTGTTGTCTTCAACATTTTTAACTGAGTACTTGTCAAACCATTGCTTAGCTATTTCCATCCGTAACCGGGTTGTTTCTAATATTTCCTCGCTTTCTCCGAGCAGTTTTTCTTTCCACCGGATATCGTCTGAAAGCATTCTCCGCTGCTTTTCAAAAACATTGTCTGCTTCATGTTCATATTTGCTTTTCATCGCTAAAAAAAATGTATAGTAGTCCAGATTAAGGTCACCCAGCGATACCTTTTCGGGAAACAAGCCCGTCGACCCGGATAATGATTTATTCGGATCGAATTGATGAACAAGCGCTATGACCTTTTTTACATCCCCGGTAATGGCAGAGTTTTGGATCACAGCAACATACGCTCCTTTTTCAACTTCGTCACGGGCGTTGAAAAACAGGTTCTGCATGTTTCCCGAAACATTTGCCACAAGCCGCACCGGTGCATTGCTCGAATTGATCTTGATCTGGCCTGAAACGGTGTCGGGATACTTAATGATATACCCGAAAAGAAAAAGCAAGGCGCTGAAAACCACCACCGCAATAGCCACCCAGCGGCCGAAGGTCATGGGCATGCGCTCTACAATATCCACAATCTCATCGCTTCGTGGCGAAGACTCATTCTTCTGGTGTGGCGGGTTCTTTTTCTTCCGTATCCAACTCATACTGGCTTTGTATCAATTCGTAATAATGCCTCTTTTCCTTCATCAACGATTCATGGTTGCCAACTTCTGCCACCATCCCCGCTTTCATCACGATAATCTGGTCGGCCTTCCTGATGGTACTCAGGCGGTGGGCAACCACAATCACTGTCCTGTTTTGGAAAACATTGTTCAGCGCCTTCACTATTTTCTGCTCGTTGATGGTATCCAGTGCATTGGTTGCTTCGTCCAGAAACAGGTAGTCGGGTTGTTTATATAAGGCCCGTGCTATCAACAGGCGTTGGCGTTGTCCGCCGCTCAAACCCCGGCCCATTTCCCCGATCATGGTCTGGTAACCCTGTGGCATAGCCTCTATTTCGCGCAATATATTGGCCACCTCCACCGCTTGTTGCAGCGCATTGTAATCTACATTGTCGTTGTTCAATACGATATTATTTTGAATCGTATCATTGAACAATTTACCGTCCTGCATCACACACCCGCATTTTGCACGCCATTGTCTCAAACTGATGTTGTTGATGTTCATGTCGCCAATGCATATCTCGCCATAGGAAGGCAGGTATAACCGGAGCAACAATTTGAGCAGCGTCGATTTTCCGCAGCCGCTGTCGCCGACTATGGCTGTAACTTTACTTTCGGGGATGGTTAGATATACATTTTTAAGCACCAGCGGGGCATGAGGCGAATACTGGAAAGCAAGGTTTCTTACATGCAGGCTTTTGTTCTTGGGCAACTCCAGGCTGTTCGAAACTTTCGTGGAAGTGTCGTCCTCGTCTTTCAGCTGGTGGATTTCGTTGATCCGCAGGAAACTTATTTTGGCATATTGGGCGGACTGGATGAAACCCACTAATTGGGCAACCGGTCCATTGAGCATACCGATAATGAATTGTGTGGAGATCATTACCCCGAAGGTTATTTCACCATGAATGACTGCTATGGCACAGAAGAAGGTAACTGCAAGGTTTTGCATGCCGTTGATAAATTGCGCTCCCAGTGCCTGTGCATTATTAACCTTCAGCACTTTCAGGCTCAACCGGTACAGCCTTGCCTGTAAAGCTTCCCATTTCCACCGCTTGATATCTTCGTAGTTGTTGATCTTTATTTCCTGTACATTCTCGATGGTTTCCACCCAGTAACTCTGGTTTTTAGCATTGAGTTCGAAATATTCCCAATCCAATTTCTTGCGTACGCCAAGAAAAACGAGAATCCATGTGACATACAAAAAACTGCCTGCAATGAAAATGAAAAATATGTTGGCATTGTATATCAACAGGATCACGCTGAAAACGAGAAAGGTAATGGCCGAGAAAACCATGCCCAGCGAGTTGTTCATCACAAAAGCCCGGATACGTTCGTGGTCGTATGCACGTTGGAGGATATCGCCCACCAGCTTGTTTTCGAAAAAGGTGGCGGGAAGTTTCATCAGTTTGATCAGGTAATCCGATATCAGGGAAATGTTCACCCTGGTGGAAACATGCAACAGCACCCAGTCGCGCAACACATTGGAGAGGGTAATGCTGAGCAGTAGCATCACATTGGCAATCAGCATCAGGTGGATAAATGATATGTCCCTTGTGTAGATGCCGATATCGATTACCGACTTGGATATGAACGGGAGGAATGCCTACAATGCGGTTGAAATCAGCATAATGGCAAACAATATGGCAAAGGCTCTTTTGTATGGCGCAAAATATCCCAGGATGTTTTCAAAAGTCTTCAACTTTTCGATCCGTTCGTGCGCTTCCATCTGTTTAAAGTTTGCCATCGGTTCGAAAGCCATCAACACACCATTTTCCTCCCCCTGTTTGTACCACCTTTTTACAAATTTGCTACGCGTATGGGGCAGTAAACCCCTTGCCGGATCGGAGACATATACCTTGTCTTTGTTTACCTTGTAGACAACAATAAAGTGGTTGTTGTCCCAATGAATCACGCAGGGAAGAATGATCCTGTCTGACAGGTCATTCATGGTTGCTTTTACGCCGATGGTCCGTAAACCGATCTTTTCGGCGGCATAGCTGATATCCATGAAGGAAACGCCTTCGCGGGTGATCCCGCACAAATCCCGTAAATACTGTAAAGAGTAGTATTTCCCATAATATTTGGCAATAATTTTTAAACACGCCGGTCCGCAGTCCTTTGCGTCCATCTGGTATTCATAGGGGAATCTTTTTAATCTCACGTTGTGAAAATTTGTGCAAAAATAGTGAAAAATAGATAATACAAATTCAATTTAATTGTTTACATTTGCATTCTCACAATATTTATTCTAAATAAAAAAATTATAAACAAAAAAAGTAAAAAAATGAAAAGAATTTCTAAAGAAGGTATTGACACTTTGCGTAATGAGTTTTCGGTTTAGGCGCTTAGATCACACTGGTATAATTTTCAATAAATTGATATTCATCATCTTACTATTCTTATCTGAAAAAATATTGGTTCGATACCGGTTAGTTCGATAACTAAATATTTAATATTCTTGAACTTGCAA
>JAVBSH010000226.1:0-12486 GCA_031547085.1 Bacteroidales bacterium | reverse complement strand
ACATTTCACGTTACAACATTGAATAACACTTGCTTATTGAGTTTTTCATGGATCGGCTGCGAAACAAAAACGGTCAGGATAACGCAGGATACCACCATCAATATCGTTTTGGAAGTATTTAGTTATGATTCAAGGTGGCTGAATGCAACTTTAAACCTTAAACTCAAAAAGCCGGTAATGAAGATCAAAAAATACATAAAGGCTTTCGGAAAATTGTTGCTGTATCTGTTCATTTCGCTTTTTGCAGCGTTGGTGATCCGATTGTTTTTATTCAATTTTTACGATATCCCGTCCGATTCGATGGAGCCGGCCATACTCCCCCGTCGATTACATCCTCGTGAACAAATGGACGTACAGTGCACGCATCTTCACCCGCTTGAAATTCGGCCGAAACAACGATCCGCCGATGGTACACACTCCGGGCTTGGGGCATATCCGCCGCAACGATATCATCGCATTCAATTTTCCGTACCGCTACCGGTGGGATACCGTTCGCATGAATCTCGACAAAATATTCGTGAAACGTTGCATCGGGCTGCCGGGCGACAGTTTGTCGGTTGTCGGCGGTTATTACCGGATTGCGAGGCGTTGACGACTTTCGATATCCACATATTGAAAGACGAGATCATCCACCTGAAGGGTAAAGCAGCAGTTGAAAACGGGATGGATCGGGTAGACCTGCGCCGCGTGGTGGTGTACATCGAAGAGGACAAAAGGGCCATAGAGTTAATAACCAACAATCCGGAACGGATTGCGGCTACCATAGCCGAACTGTATAAGCGACGGTGGTTGGTTGAGGTTTTCTTTAAACTCATCAAGCAGAACCTGCAAATCAAAACATTTTGGGAACCAATGAAAACGCATGCAGGTCGCAAATCTTTATTGCCCTGATCTGTTATTTGCTTTTGGAGCTTATCCGCAGTACGATCTGCAAGATCAAGGAAAATTTCGAACAGCTTTCTTTTGAATTTTGGCATCAAATATACTGATAATCAAGCGCAATTATTTCAAGAAAGTCCGATTGTTGAAATTGTTCGGATAGGGTATGCCATTTTTTACAGTATCGATCATGGCAAGGATATTCTCCACAGGCGTACCGGCTTGGGCATTATGGCACGAACAACAGATGTATCCGCCTCCACGGCCAAGGGTCTCGAGGCAGGTGCGTGTTTCATCGGCTACATCCCGGGCCGTACCCATTGGTAATGTCTTCTGGTTCTCGATACCGCCATGGAAGATCAAGTCTTTTCCGAAACGTTCCTTCAATACCGCTCTGTCCATGCCCGGACAAACATGTTGGATAGGATTCAGGATATCGATGCCGCATTCAATCAATCCGGGAATCAGTGGAAGTACGGCGCCGTCGGTATGGAACAATACCTTTTTGCCGTAACGGTGGATGAGGTCGCACCAGTTTTTCAGCCGTGGCTTAAAATGTGTTTCCCAAACTTCAACCGGCACCAGTAAATTTTCCTGCATACCCATATCATCACTGATGAATATAATGTCGATGCGGTCACCCAGTTCAGCGAGCAGCCGTTCGAGCATCTTGGTCTGAATGGCGTCGATCCGATCTAACGCGGTTTCAAGGAAATCAGGATTGGCCAACGTGTCCATCAGGGCATTTTCGAGACCACGCATCTGGCAATAAACTTCGAAATGCGAAATCCATGGGCCGATGGTAGCAAAGTTGTACGAACGGGCTTTATCTGCCAGTTCCTTTGCACCTGCATAGTCAAAATTATCGGGGTCGGGCCACAGAGGATAATCGACTAACTGTTCAGGATCATACAATTCGGCAATCGGAGGGTTAACGTACTCTTGGTAGGTGGCCATCCCGGCTTTCACCATCCGAGTGGGAACGCCCCACAGGGTAATCTCGCCGCTGTCGTTGGGATCGAAGTAACGGCCACCATAACCGGGGAAAATCCACACGATTTTGTCGATACCCAATGCATCATAAACGGCAAGTTCATCATCCTTTCCGGTGTATGCTTTAAGTGTTTCGAGCACTTCGGGAGTGCACCAGAGGTCGACGGGTGTGCGGTCAACGGGTTGCCGGTTCAGTGTGGCAAGGATTCGTTCTCTTGGAGTCATGGTATTCATTATTTATTGGTTAATTTTAGAATGATGATACACAGAAGACACAGGCTACTGTTGTGTCAACTCAAAAATGCTTTCATTTCGTCGTCATTGCAAGGAGAAACGACGAAGCAATCCACTGTAGTTAAAAAGATTGACTTCGTCAAGCTCAGCTTCGCTACAGTTGCTTCGCTATCGTTCGCAATAACGTTGCGATATTCTTTCATTGACACGACAGTAGCCTGTGTTCTTTATTACTTTGTGCCAAACGACAACCATACGGGGCCTACCAATCCTGACGGCAACAACGGCGTGTCTTTGGTAAATTTCATCACGTTGGTTTTGGTACGCCGCCGGTCTTCGGGCAGAAACTGATCTCCGATCAGACGGTTGGGCCAAAGGTTGACAACGGCTACTTCCATCGTGTTTTCGCCTGCTTGTATCAAGTCGGTAATGTCGCCGGTAAACGGTTTTTTCCACCACACGCCCGCGAGTTTTCCGTTGATGCGGACTTCGGTAAGGTTATGCAGTTCTCCGAGTTCGAGCTTGACACGGAAATTTCTAAGTATTTCCTCGCTTACCGCGAATGTTTTATGGTAAACGGCTGTTCCCGAATAATATTTTATGTTGGGGTTGGCATGTTCCGTCCATGAAATCAATTTAGGAAACTCAATATTGGCAGGAGCACCCCAGGCAGGATCGAACGCCACTTGCCACGCACCTTTTATTTCCTGTTTATCCGGGCATTTAACCATATTTTCAGTTTCCTTGCCGCCTTGTGTAAGCGTGAAGATACCTGTTCGGCAGAAACTGAGCTTACCGGCGGGCAGGTATTCGAACGGAGCGTCGTCAGATGAATAGAAAGATAGGGGTTCCGGGAAAATTTCCACGCCATCCAGTTTTATAACTGTAATGGGCTTGTGCTGTACTGCACGGCGGAATATCACAAATACCGAGCCGTACGGGTCCATGTGTAGCGGAAGATAAGTATGTCCGTCTTTCCGGACGTATACATTTACCGGGACCGTTTTTCCGTTTTCGGGATTCCATATTTCGGGTTGCAGCCCATCGACACGAAATCCGCAGCGCAGAAATTCGGGCCGTTCCGACCGGTTGACCACGTAATACACTTGTATGCTGTCCGTTCCGGAATAATTCCGGATAATGCGATGAATATAATCGATATGCGGATTCGGTTGATTTTGCCGGCGGTGACGTTGGTCCGGCAGAGACGTGGCATGCCCTGTCTCTACGTTGGTGGCATTGGTGGCGCCCATATATTCAAAATCGGTAACGACACCATCTTTTTCCAATGTTTCGCGAATGGTTTTGCCCCAAACAACCTTACCTTTGCCGTATATATTTTCGGTAATGTTTGTTCCATCAACATTTCCCCAAAGTTTGGCGGCCAATTTTTCCAGCCGTTTCCCTGAACGGGCCATGTCTCGCAATCCCACAGTTGTTTCGGGCTTAGGCCCGATAACGGTGGCGCCATCCTTCACCAATTGTTCTATTTTATCAAGTACTTCAACATTCATCGCTTTGCGGTTAGGCAGCACCAGCACCTTGTAATTCATGCCGTCGGGCAAATATATTTTTCCGTTGCGGGCAGTCATCCGGTTGAGGATCACGTCGCTATTTACGATATCGTAATCATAACCATCGCCGAGCTGCGGATCAATATGTTTAAGCGGCACTTGATTGGGAACATTGTCGCCATAATAAATAACTGCATCGGCCACAAAGAGCCCCTGAGAAAGCATGAACGAATTGCGTGCCGACCAATCAAGGAAAGCTTTCCCCTGCTTCCACCATGTTGTATTCGGGTTAATATGCGTCCCCGCGAAATATTCATTTCCGGGAAGGCCGGCTTCTTTGGGCGAATGTGTGAAAGTATGGATAACAAAGCGGTTGAGCCCTTCGCAATATACACGGTCCATGGTTGGTTTCAGCATACGGGGGTCGCGTTCCCAATGCGGGCCGATGGTTGTAGGCCCTTCGGCCTGTATGAACCGTTTGCCATAGATATGTGCCGCCGAAGCGCCTTGTTTGACGAATAAACGAGTATGCGGTGCTACGCGGTGTGTATTGGCAATTGCCCAAAACTCACCCATAGGAATATCGCTTTGCCCGAGGTTTTTCAGCGCGTCAATCGGTGCAGGATGCGGTCCGCCCGACTCAGGATGCAGCCCGACGCCATGTCGGTGTGCCAGTTCCTTGAACCGGCGATAGTGGTTCTCTTCAATCAGGTCGGCAATGGTATGGCGGAAATCGTAGAGAAACCGTTCACTTATGTCGTGGCTTTCGATAATCTTCCCGGCTATTACAGGCAGATATTTGCGAATGTCATAGTTATTTATACCGGCAAAAGCCTTCTCCATTGTCGGCGTCCAGTTGGCAGCGCCCAGTTCCCAACTGTCATCATGGAGGTAGCGCAAGCTTTTGCTCCCGATCTTTTGCAGATCGTCGAGTACGGGTATTACCACGTTGTTGAACTGCAAATCCATCGCTTCGGCACTCATGTAGTCAATGGCCAAACCGCCGGCACCCGGGCTGTGTGTTGATACTTTCACGCCGGTACCCGTATGCCCGAAACGCAGTATGGAATAGCGGCCCTTCGGTGCGTCCCACCGGATATGTCCTTCGGCATCCGCATACTTGCTGATATCCGTTACATCATCCGGACAAGCATGGCAGCCTTTCAGATCGGCGGACAGCGGGCGGACAAATGTTTCCCAGTCATAACCCAAACCATTGGATGTTTGTGGGATGGCAATGGTATGCACCGCTTTGATATTGAAGTAGGGCAGGGACTTTACCGAATCGGCTTCCGGTGAAAGTTTCAAAGCCAGTACTGCCACAGGCTTGAAGTATGGTTTATCCGAACCTTCATAGGTCATGAGTTTTTCGGGTAAGGGCAGTTGCATATCCAGCTTTTTACCACCTTCAACCACTGTTTCGCTCCACACTAATTTCTGCGAGGCGTATTCGGGTGTTACCCACGGGCCGCCATCGTTCCATCCGCTGGTAATATTCAGGCTGATCTCCATTCCAAGGCTATCGGCCACATGGCAGGCAAATGCAAATAAATCACGCCATTCGGGAGTCATAAAACCGGGGCCCGATGGTGTACGACGTACCGAATTGGCATAAGTCAGTTTTCCGGTATAATAAGAAGAGTTTCCTGCATCGAAGACGATAGCGCCTAAGATACCGGCTTCTTTCATGGCTGAGAGGTCGTCCAGTACACCTTGGCGAGTCATGTAACCTTCGAGCCACCACCAATATGCACGGGTTCGGGCATAGTCGGGCGGATTTTGGAAATCATTTTCGAGGTCGGCGCTTGGTGAAAACGGAACAGTAAATTCCCGGTCGGTTTTGTTGTTACGGCATCCCGGCAAGGATAAGAGAATGGTGAGGATAAGAAAGATACTTTTCATTTGGCTGAAATTTGATTCGATATAACACAGATAGTGCAGATTGTACGGATTAATACGGATTTTTGTTCATAAAACACTGAATTAAACCGATTATCACGGATTTCTCTGTGATAATCCGTTGCATCCGTGTTATCCGCGTTCCAATATAAATCGATATTTTCCCGAGCCTATTTTTGTCGTTTTGCGGCCCTGCGCACCGGTTTTCGTTTTGAACTTTTTCCCGCTTTCGGTGATGCTTTTCCATTCCCCGGAAGGAAAACAAACCTGCGCCGTGGTGTTGGCCGGTATTTCCACATCCAAATAAAAATGGCGGTCGTCGCGTTTCCAGTCGGTGGCTATTTTTCCGTAAGGCGAGTCATAGCTTGTTGAGGCGGAGGTGATATCGCCCACCGGCTCGGGCCGGATAACGATGTCGCGGAATGCCGTTGAGCCTTCAGCCTGGCGGATGCCGCCCAAACCGCTGTAGAACCATTCCATCAGGTGGCCGAGCATGCAGTGGTTGTTGGACACGAATCGCAGGGCCGCCCATGATTCGGTGAGTGCCGTGGCTCCTTTGGCCAACTGGAAGCCGTAGCCGGGCACATCGTCGCGGTTGTTGACGGTGAAGATGGTTTCCGAGGCGCCTTCGCTTTCGAGCACGCGTAACAGGTAACGGAAGCCGATATCGCCGGGTGTGAGGCTGTAATTACGGTTTTGGAGGTCGGCAATGATGTTGTTGAATACCGCCTGCCGGTGCTCCGTTTCCACCAGCCCCATGTAGATAGCCATGGCGTTGGCGGCCTGACTCCCGCGGTCGTATTGTTTGGTATCGGCATTGAAGTATTTGCGGTTAAAAGCGTCTTTGATTTCGCCGGCTAACTTTCCGAAATACGCCTCGTCGTCCTTCTTACCCAACAAACCGGCCGCTTGCTGCATGATACACACATCGTAGTAATAAATGGCTGTGGCAGTGACACCCTTTGAGGTGAGTTGCGACTCGCCGGGAGGATTCGGGCCGAGGTCGAACCAATCGCCCAGCCCGTGGCTCACGATATGGCCGGTAGCGGTGGAGGAGAGGTAAGCCACGTAACGCTTCATGCCGTCGTATTGGGCTTGCATGGGACGTTTGTCTCCATACCATTGGTAGAGATACCAAGGGAGAATGACGTAAGCGCTGCCCCATTCCGGTGAATCGCGGAATCCGCCGCCGAATATAACGATCTCAGGCGCAATATCGGGAATCATGCCATTGGGTAACTGTGCAGCCTGCATATCTTCGATAACCTTGTTGTACATCCGGTTGATGTTGTAATTGTAGCGGATGGAATTTCCCATCAGGTGTGCCACTTCCAGCCAACCAAGCTTTTCGCGGTGCGGGCAGTCGGTGAGCACGCTGGCCATATTGCTGCGCACCGACCAGTCGATCAAGTGGAAGATACGGTTGAACAGATCGTTGGAGCATGTGAAGTATCCCGCTTGTTGAGCGGCATTGCGGGTATGCAATCCGGCAACGGCAGTTACCACGGGCAGGTTACCGGGGTTAGGTTTGCCGTCGGGTACGGCGCCTTCGAGCATCAGGTAGCGGAACCCGTAATAAGTAAACTTCGGTTGCCATGTTTCGACACCCCGGCCGGCTGCCGTATATTCGAACCAGAACGGTCCGCCCGATGCACGTTGTGTGATGATACTGTCGTCGTCAATCAGTTCGCCCGGCCACACCTTGACGGTTTGGCCTTTCGCCGCTTTGACGCTGAGGCTGATGATTCCCGACGCATTTTGCCCCAAATCGTATACCCATTGGCCCTTTTTCGTTTGGAAGATCCTTTGCGGGGCGATGGTTTCCATTACCTTGAGCGGTGTAGCGGTTTGCGAACGCAACGGCGGGCCCGTTACTACCGGCGGGCGTTGCCACCGGCTATCATCGAATCCCGGTTTGTCCCAGCCCGGCTGTTCGAGTCGGGCATCCCGGTTCTCGCCGCCGTAGATGCTCGTGAAAGTAACCGGCGATGCATCTGCCAGCCACGATTCGTCCGTTATTACTTCGGCTGTGGAACCATCGGTATATTCGAGCAGTATCGTGCATTTGGCTTTCGGGTAACCGTGTGATACCGTGCATTTGAGATAACGCTCGCGCGGAGTATGGTAGAACCCGTTACCGAGCATGATCCCGCAAGCATTGGCGCCCTGTTGCAGGTAGGATGTGATGTCGAAAGTGACGTACTGCGCATATTGTTCGTAAGCCGTCCATCCTGGATCGAGGAAATGGTCGCCGACCTTGCGCCCGTTCAAGCTCATTTCGAAATGGCCCAAACCGGAGATAAAGGCAGTAGCCTGTTTCAGGGGTTTTTCCACCTTGAATTCACGGCGGAACATGGGCAGTATATCTTTCATGTCGCCCAATGTGTTAGGCCCCCTTCCGGAGATGCCGGGCACTACTTTCTTGTCGGCAGGTAATTCCTGCATGGCGATCCACTGTGCGCCCTTCCAGTCTTCGACCGATGGTAAACCCATCTTCCAAGTGGCCGGTTCGCTCCATGCCGATTCGTTGCCGTGATTGTCCCACACTTTCACTTTCCAGTAATAGGTCGTAGCGGGATGAAGTGCAACGCCGGCATAAAAAACCTGCAAGCTGTTGTCCGACTTTGTTTTTTCCGTATCCCAGCAGTTGCCTTCACCGGCGGCAAGGCGTTCGGGGCTGTCGGCAACCAGGATGCGGTAAGCTTTTTGTAACACACCGCGGTCCGCCGTCGCTATCTGCCATCCCAATGCAGGCGATAAAGTTTCGATACCAAGGGGTACATCGTTCTGTTCGCAGGTAAGGTGCGTTACCTGCAGTTGATCGGACGGTTTTTGGCCATAAGACACAGAAAACGTAAATATGGCCATCACGGCAAGTAATTTAAAAGTATTCATGATGTGAAAATAGTTATTTTGTCGGATATTTGATAATGTTTTATTATTCAACAGGTGTCAGTTTATAAACATTACTGTTCCGTCCCGATGGCAGCGTGACGACGCATCTTACATCCAGTCCTTTGAATGTAAGCGGCAAGCGCAATGTCCCATCGTATAGCTTACCGGTTGTGGCAGGGTCGCTTCCATCCGTGGTATAATAAATCTTTGCTCCTTCTACCAACGGACGCAGTTGTATGGTTGCATATCCGTTTTCAATGCTTACCTTGTCCCACCCGTCCGGTTCCGGGATACGGAAAGTAACACCGGCAGCATCCAAAGCGGCAAGCCTGGCGGGCAACCTTTCGAGAAAGTCTTTGTAATCCTTCTTCGAAGCGGGCGACCATGCTATCTCCGACAATGCCAGCGTCCGCGGGAAAAGCATATATTCGGCAACATTTCTGCTTTGGATAAACGCTGTCCAGAGGTTAGCCTGCACCCCTTTGATATATGTGCATTGTTCCGGAGTCAATTTCGGGGTATAGGGTTCGTAGCCATACACTTTTTCCAGGGGCAGGTGTCGCCCGATGCCTGCCGGTTCATTATCCTTGTCGAGCGATTGTGCGTAATCGAAATACAGATATACATCGGGCGCCATGATCACTCCGTGTCCCATGTTGGCCGCCTCGATACCTCCGGCCTCGCCACGCCAGCTCATCACCGTGGCGTTTGGAGCCAGCCCGCCTTCGAGTATCTCGTCCCAGCCGATGATCTGTTTTCCCTTGCTGTTGACAAATTTCTCGATCCTGTGGATGAAATAGCTTTGGAGTTCATGCTCGTCTTTCAATCCTTCCGCCCGGATGCGGTCTTGGCATTTGGTACATGCTTCCCATCGTTTCTTGGGCGCTTCGTCGCCTCCGATGTGTATGTATTTTGATGGAAATAAAGGTATGATTTCCGAAAGGACATCTTCGAGAAAGGTAAAAACAGAGTCATTCCCCGCGCAAAATATTTCCTGTTGCAGTCGCCAGTATATCGGTACAGCAAAAGGCCCTCCCGTGCACGACAAACCCGGATAAGCCGACAGGACTGCCAACGAGTGTCCCGGCATCTCTATTTCGGGGATGATGGTTACGTGACGTTCAGCCGCATACCGTACCAACTCTTTCACCTGTTCCTGTGTGTAAAAACCTCCGTGCGGGATGCGGTCCTGCAAGCCGGCGTAGTTGTATTGGGTACTGTTGCGCCATGCCGCTTTGCGGGTCAGATCGGGATATTTCTTGATTTCGATGCGCCAACCCCCGTCTTCGGTCAGGTGCCAATGGAACACATTCAGCTTGTAGTGCGCCATCCGGTCGATGAACTCCTTGAGGTAATCCATCGGGAAGAAATACCGTCCCACATCGAGCATCATTCCGCGATGAGCGAATCGTGGTTGGTCATGAATCTTTGTGCAAGGGATATGGATGTCATTTCCGGCGCCGACCGGGAATAACTGTTGCAAGGTCTGGAGGCCGTAAAACAGTCCTGCCGCATCGCCTTTCAGCAGTATCCCGTCCCGGTTGATGATCAGGGCGTAGGATTCAGGGGACACTTTTGCATCAATTTCCAACCTGATGCTGTTTTTTCCCGAACCGTATTTCAGCTTGAAACCATAATTGCTTTCCAGAAAACTGTTGAGCAACGCTGCTGTTTTCTCCGCTCCGGCGCCCTGCAATCGGATCGTGGTAGCAGGTGTTATCGAAAAACTTCCGGGCAGGATTTCCTGCTCGGCCGGTGCGGGGATCAGGGGCAGGGTTTGTCCGGATACACTTGCACTAAAAGATAGAAAAGTGAAGATAATTGTGATGAATGATTTGACCACAATAATTTGACGGATATGTGTCATTGTTCAATTCTTATTCGTTCGTTACTTTTGCTCATTGTTACTTTTACATACTTACCGTCGACTTTTCCCTTTGCAGGGTTTCCGTTGACCGTCAGTTTATATTTTGTTGCCGGTAAAGGCAGGTATATTTCAGCAACCATATTTCCTGGGATGGATACATTCATCTCAAAATACTTTCCCGGTTCCTGTTCGAACGACATTTCAACCTCTCCGCGTATGGTGGGTATTTTTACCGAAGCCTGCCCGATAGAAGCAGGTTGCGGTTTGATGCGGATTTTACCGTATCCGGGTTCCAGCGGCTCAATACCCATCAATTTGCGGGGAATGATGTGCACGGGCGACGAACTCCAGGCATGACTCCAACCGTTGTTGCTTTTGTACTTGTTGTCCCATGCTTCGGTGGTCATGGTGGCGCCTACGCGGATCATATTCCACCAACTTCGGTCGCTGTCGGAAGTGAGCAACGACAATGCGTAATCCGCTTCGCCGGAATCATACAACGCCTCAAGAAGGTAATTGGCGCCGTATACGCCGCAGGCCATACCCTTAGATTTGATAAAATTAACTACTGCCTTTTTACCGGCTTCCGGCACTAACCCGAATGCCAGGGCGTACATGTTGGCATGAAGCGACGAATGGGCGCTCCCGATACCATCCACATAAATACCGGTTGTTTTGTCCAAAAAGTATTTAGAAAAAGCCTTTTTCACCTCTTCCGCTCTTTGGTTGTAGAATTTGGAGTCGTTTGTTTTGCCCAACGCCTCGGCCATCCTGCCCATCAATACCAGTGTCCGGTAATGGAATGCATTCACCACCGTGTTGTAGGTAGTGAATGCGTATTCGTCCGTTTCGCCGCCTTTGAGCGTTTTGGACATGGTTCCTTGCGGCCAGTCGACAATATCCAGCAACTTGCCGTTGCGATGGATGGAGGCTTGAAATTCCGGCGTCATTCGTCCGGTACGGGTACTGATCAAAATCGAATCACCCGCCAGCGCCAGCAACGTTTTTGGTTTCAATTCATCATAATATTTCGTAATGAGCGATGTATTGCCTGTATTCAGGTAATCGGCCCAAGCCATCAGCGGGATATGAAGAATCCATTCGGTAGGCCAGGTGGCGTGGTAAATCATATTTTCGAGGCTGTAACGCGCAATGGCATATTCCCGGTCGATAGCATAAGTTCCCAACTGGTGGATATAGCAATCGGCCTCGTACATCATGCGTTCGCGCTGGCTGGCCGAATAGTCGCCATTGAATGTGTTGACCTTTACGGAATATTTGCACAGATTGTAGATGGCGTTCAGCGTGTCGTTGTCCGACGAAAACGATGCGGCATGGTCATCGAACAGGTAATACAATGCCCGCTGTTCCATCTTTTGAACAGTAACCGGCGTATTACCCGCCACGATTTCAAGGTAACGGAAAGGAATGATTTCAGGCATGTGCGCCGGCATCACCTGACTGTGCGGATAGTGCGGAACGAACCGGGGAATGGTAAGTTCGTAATCATGAGTGCCTTGCCGGAGACTAAGCGGGTATTGCTGGAAGATGACACCCCCGCCGGGCTTGCTGTCGATACTGTCACCGATAGCCTTCTCGCCAATGCGGATGGTAATATCCTTGTTTACGGGCGATTGGATGGTAAAACGGGCATTGGCGAATGCCGCTTTACCAAAATCATAAAAGAAAGTGCCGTTCAGCCGTTTTGCCCAACTAACGGGAGTCACCACATGATAACTGATGGGATGACGGTCTTCGAACGACCAGATGGAATCATTTTCAAGTGACGAGTGACGAGTGACGGGCGACAGGCTTGCAGGGTCGACCGCTATCCGGACCCATCGGCTTTCGCCCGGCCACGAACGTTGCCTGTCCCGGTCGCCGGTATTGAATTGCTGCACTGCGCTCCAATCCGACAGTTTGCCATCAGTATCCCGCACTGCCACCTGCCACCAGTAACAGCAACCCGGCTGTAAGGCTTGCCCTTGGTAAGGCACATTGATGGACTGTGATGACCTTATCTCGCGGCTGTCCCACACATCGCCCTCATGTTGCGCCGCTTTTCCGGCAGATGACGAAACCAGGATGCGGTAAGCTTTCTGCCCTGCAGGCGAAACCACCCATCCGAATGATGGGTTCCCGTCGGTTATTACCGATAATTCGGGGTGGGAGAGGAGGTTGCAAAGCAAACCGGTGGGGGCTTGC
>JAVBSH010000099.1:0-10388 GCA_031547085.1 Bacteroidales bacterium | reverse complement strand
GGGCGGCGAAGCCGCCCAATCTCCTTCCCCCCTTATTACGTCTATAAAGCCGTCATGTCGACTAAGCAAACGAGGTACGAGTTTGCGCATGGAGACATCTCTTAAGCAAACGACATTATGGATATTGAATTATAAAATTATTATATTCGTATATTATTGAAAATAAAAATCTTAATCATTAATGAATATTTGAATGCCCAATAGAAACATGTTTTTGCATATTTTTTGCAGATGCGTTCAACAAAGATATTAAACCATGGACTAGTTTTGTCCATACTTTGATTTTCAGAATTCGTAAACCCAATGAAAATCAAACAAAAAATAAAGGACTTTAAAAATGAAATTGAATTTATCCATTTTTCTGCTTTTTGTGGCTATGAGCCTTTCGGCGCAGCCAAAAATAGTTTTCGACAAGGCACAACACGACTTCGGTAAAGTAAATGAAGGCGACGGTACAGTAAGTTACGATTTCGCATTCAAAAACACAGGTTCAGCGCCGCTGATCATCCAGGATGTAAAAACGACCTGCGGATGCACTACGCCCGAATGGACAAAACAACCAATACGTCCCGGTAACACGGGTTTCATCAAGGTGTCGTATGAGGCGAAAGGTCGTCCGGGCGCCATTGATAAAACCATTACGGTTTACAGTAACAGCACTTCATCGCCGACCAGTTTGCGTATCATCGGCGAAGTGATCCCGGTAGAACGGCATCCTACCGAAGCGTTCCGTTACCCGGCAGGTACCATCCGGCTGGACGATATGCACGTGTCATTCAGCCGTGTATATTCTTACGAAAAACCCTCACTGACCGTTACTGCTTACAACCCCGGCCCCGATGCCGTGAAGATTTCGTTTGTCGATTTGCCATCATATATTAAAGTGGATGTGACGCCGACAACCATCAAAAAGGAAGAAAAAGCAAGCATTAAGGTAACTTACGATGCCGCAAAAAGGAATGACTGGGGATTCGTGACCGACCAGATCAGTATGATATTGAACGACAACAAAGCAAAGGATTATAAACTGACCTTGACGGCAACCATCGAGGAGGATTTCTCGCGTTGGACAGCAGCTCAACTGCAAAACGCTCCTGTCATATCCATCGATAAGCAAGCGATTGAAGCCGGGAAAATCAAGAAAGGCGAGAAAAAAGAATACAAATTGAAAATAACCAACAACGGCAAAAGCAAGTTGCTGATACGCAAGGTTGAATCGGGTAGTCCGCTGGTAACGGTCAATGCTCCAAAAGAAATTAGTGTTGGTGCTTCGGCGGATATGACAGTGACATATGACACGACCAGACAAAGCGGCGAACAAAATAAAACGGTTACTATAATCACCAACGACCCGAAAAACGCACAGGTTATCCTCAGGCTAAAGGCCGATGTAACGGAATAGGCAACTGTCAATTATTAATTATCAATTATCAATTGTCAATTGCTTATAAGGCTTTCCGGTTTCTGATAAAATAATTAACTTTGCAGAAATCGTTAATATCGTAATTGGTTATGGCTCTATTCTTTAACTTTAATATGCCCAAGCCCAGGCAATTCCATTATCGCCCGTTGTATTACGACGAACGTAAGGAACGTTTGGAGAAAATGAAGGCAGAAGCTGAAGCCGCTGTAAAGAAAGGTAATACACAATATACTGGTTTGCAAAGAGGTTTTTTATCCGAACGACGTGCCAACTCGAAAATGCACAAAACATCATTGGAAAAGAAATCCGCTCTCCGGTTTTTGATTATCCTGTTGGCGTTATTGGCTTTGCTTTATTTGATCATGCCGGAAATATTTTATGATTTTTGGGTGAATAAAGGACAATAATTTAAAATGACAGACATTATCCGGCTCCTTCCTGACTCGGTGGCCAACCAAATAGCTGCCGGGGAGGTGATTCAACGTCCTGCCTCAGTATTGAAAGAATTAGTGGAAAATGCCATCGACGCGGGAGCAACGTCGGTGGATATTTACCTGAAAGACGCGGGAAAGACACAAATACAAATCATCGATAACGGATGCGGTATGTCCGAAACAGATGCCCGGTTGGCTTTCGAACGGCATGCGACATCAAAAATCCGCGAATCGAAGGATCTTTTTTCCATACATACACTGGGTTTCCGCGGCGAAGCATTGGCGTCTATTGCGGCTGTGGCCGAAGTACAAGTGCGTTCCAGACGCGCTGAAGATGAACTGGGCACACAAGTAGACATAGCGGCAACGGAAGTGACCGGGCAAACACCTGTACAGTGCCCCCAAGGAACCACTTTCACGGTGAAAAATCTGTTCTACAATGTCCCCGTCCGGCGTAAGTTCCTGAAATCGGATTCCACGGAACTGACCCACGCCCTCAACGAATTCAAGCGGATTGCGTTGGCTTATGAACATGTGTCATTTTCGATCAAGAATAATAAAACGGAAATATATAACCTCCCGGCAGCAAACCTCCGGCAACGGATCATCAACCTGTTCGGGAACCCGATCAAGCCAAACCTGCTGAACATTGAGACAGAGACCACGTTGGTAAAAATCAGCGGATTTATCACAAAACCCGAATTTTCAAAAAAATCGTTCGGTGAACAGTTTTTCTTCGCCAACGGACGCTTCATCAAGCATCCGTACCTGCATAAAGCCATTGTACAGGCCTATTCGGGTATCCTGCCCGCGGAATACATCCCCGGATATTTCATTTACATGGATGTGCCGCCCGATTCGATCGACATCAACATCCATCCCACCAAAACGGAAGTGAAATTCGAGGATGAACAGGCGATTTATCAAATCCTGCACAGTTCGGTGAAACAGGTATTGGGCAAGTTCAACGTCGTACCATCCATTGATTTCGAGATGGACAACTCAATACAAATCCCTGTGCTGCGACCGGATACGAAGATCAGCATGCCGCACATCGCCGTTAACCCGAATTATAATCCTTTCGACGATTCACAGGAATACACCCCGTGCGAAACCAGGGAACGACAAAACCTGCAAAACTGGGAAACGTTATATGCCGGGTTTGAAAATGAAAACCGTCAGGCAAAGATTTTTACGCCTGATGTGGATGACGATTTGCAGGCAACCGCTTCCAATATACCTATCCAACTTAAAGGCAAGTATATCCTCACTTCCGTGAAATCGGGTTTGATGCTGATTGACCAGAAAAGGGCGCATGAACGCATCCTTTTCGAACAATACCAGGCACAGATAGGCAATCATAAGAATGCAAGCCAGCAAAGCCTCTTCCCCGAAATGGTAGAAGTGTCGCCCGACGAGTTGATACTATGGTCGGAACTGAGGGATGATTTTGCTGCTCTTGGTTTCGACATCAGGCCTGCAGGCGAACTAAAACTGGGCATTTACGGCAACCCCGGTGAAATCGGCAACAAAAACCCGGGAATGGTATTCCGCAAATTGTTGGATGATTACCGGCACAACGAAGCAGACATGTTCGAAAGTCAACATGAGCGTTTGTCTGCATTACTCGCCCGGGAATCGGCCATCCGTTACAACCAATCCCTGACCGGCGAGGAAATCAGCCACCTGGTAGAAAAACTGTTTACCTGCGCCATGCCTAACTATTCGCCCACAGGCAAACCGGTGATGCATATCCTGAAAATGGAAGATATTGACGGGTTCTTTTAGACAACAGCCCCCACCCCGATCCTCTCCAAAAGAAAGGGAAAACGTTGTTGCACAACGGTAGTGGAAGATTTATCTTCCATGTTCGATATCTGTTGTAAAATAAAAATCATCAATCGTGAAATATATTTGATTGTATCGTTAAACAAAGTATTGATATGGTTGAAAAACACTCTCCGGCAAGAAGCGCTTTTCTCCCTCCCCTAAGTGGGGAGGGTCGGGGTGGGGCTTTCTTTTATCGAAGTAAAGCACCTTTCCGGTTGGGGATTGCAGGCGGTGGCACCGATGTATCGCCTTACGCCGACCTGTATGGCGGCGCTATCCTCAACGTAACGGTTGACCTGTATGCCCACGCCACACTCCGCCCTTTAGACAACGGAAAAATACGTTTAGTACATGCGCCCGGTAACATAGCAGTAGAAATGGATGCTGTTCCCGAACTACCGCTTGAAGGTGATTTGTTATTGCAGCGCGGCATCTACAATTCGATTGTGAAACGATACAACCACGGGCAACCGCTTTCGTTTGAGCTGACCACGTCGATGGATGTGCCCACGGGATCAGGCTTGGGAACCTCGTCGACCATGGTGGTGGCTATCCTCGGCGCTTTCTGCGAGTGGCTGGCCTTACCGCTTGGCGAGTACGACCTGGCGCACTATGCCTACGAAATAGAACGGATGGACTTGAAAATGGCTGGCGGACGGCAAGACCAATATGCTGCGACATTTGGCGGAGTTAATTTCATGGAATTCCAAAAAGATGAAAAGGTAATTGTCAATCCGTTGCGTATCCGGCAGGAAATATTGCAAGAGTGGGCTTTTTGTACTGTATTGTTTTATACCCGGTTGCAACGTAACTCTGGAATCATCATCGAAGAGCAACAGCAGAACGTTCGCAACCAACGCGCCGAATCGCTCGAGGCCATGCACAACGTGAAAAATGAAGCATACCGGATCAAAAATTGTTTGCTTCGCAACGAGTTGTCCGAAATGGGAAAAGCGCTGAACATGAGTTGGAACAGTAAAAAGAAGATGGCGCACAACATCACGAATCAGAGCATCGACCGGATTTATGAAACAGCAATGGCCAACGGCGCCTTAGGCGGGAAAATATCAGGCGCCGGTGGCGGAGGTTTCATGTTTTTCCATTGCCCTGGAAATACCCGGTATGCGGTTATCCAAGCGCTGAACGATCTGCAACTCGGTACAGTATGGAATATGAGTTTCTGTAAGCAGGGGTTAATGACGTGGAAGACGCAGGAATAGGAATAGAGGAATAGGGAAGAACACTTTTTTGTACATTTGCAGATAAAATATCGTACTTGAACCGATTTTGACCTTAAAGATTTCATGACCTCTGATGACCTTCATAAAATCCTTTCTCGTGGTGAAGATGCTCACACCGAATTCAAGGAAGCAACAAAGAAAGTGCCTGCCACTTTCTACGACACAGTTGTTTCTTTCTTGAACCGCGAAGGCGGTGTCATTGTATTGGGCGCAAACGACAAAGGAATAATTACCGGTATTGAACCCGAAGTCGTTGAGCAAATGAAAAAAGATATTGTAACGGCGCTCAACAGTAAGGATATTATCAATCCGCCTGTCAATTTCCCGATTTATCAGTTGGATGACAACGGAAAAATAGTGTTGTGTATCAAAGTACCGGTCAGTTCGCAAATACACACACACGCAGGCATTATTTTCGACCGTGAAAACGACAGCGATATCCGCATCGAGGATGATGCCCGCATTTCGGAGTTATATTTCCGTAAGCGAAATCATTTTACCGAAAACGAAATCTTTCCATACCTCACCATGGAAGGATTAGACGAAAAACTATTCGATAAAACAAGAGCCTTTGTACGTGCTGTAAATATTTATCATCCATGGATAGCGGCAAGCAATATGGATATTTTACGTTCTTGTGGTTTCTATCGTCGTGACGAACGCACGGGCGAAAAAGGTTTAACATTGGCGGCAGCCCTTGTACTTGGCAAAGACGCTACCATTCAGAACATACTTCCTGCATACAAATTTGATGTATTGGTACGTATCAACGACCTCGACCGTTACGATGATAAGTTAATTTTGCGAACCAACCTGATAGATACTTATTTACAGGTAATGAACTTTGTCACTACCAAAACCTATTTACCAGATAAATTTTACCTGGAGGGCGACCAACGCAGAGATTTGCGTGATTTGATTTTCCGCGAAATAGTTGCAAACGCCATTGTTCACCGAGAATATACCAGTGCTTATCCCACACAAATGGTTATTTACAATAATCGCGTGGAGATTGGCAATCCCAACAAGCCGTTATTCAGAGGTATTTTGTCGTTAGACACTTTCAATCCGTATGCTAAGAATCCAAATATCCGCAAGTTTTTTTCCGAATTCCGTTGGACGGATGAGATCGGTTCTGGCGTAAGAAATGTATACAAGTATCTCAATATCTATGTACCTGGGGCAAAACCATTATTTATCGAAGATGATAAATTCAAAACCATTATTCCACTTATTGGTTCCATATTAGGCAAAAAAAAAGCCAATATCTTCATAGAGTTAGTTGGATTAGATAATTCCAAACTTAATACCGAAACCATTGAAGCCATCGAAGCCTTAGAGTTAGCCCCGGAATATTCTACAATCGAAAATCCTGATGACCTGTTTTTTCCGAAAGAAGGAAGTTTAGGGGGAAGTTGGGCTGAAAAAGGAGGGAAGTACAAAAAGATCAGATTGCAGATATACAACAATGTACAAATCGACAATTTTATTAAAGGGGGAAGCTGGACTGAAAAAGGGAGGAAGTTATTCTCAAAGCGTACACTAAGTATTTTTCAACTTTTGTTGATAACATTAACTCCTAAAACAGCCGAAGAGATTCAAGGAATAACAGGTTTCGCGACACGTGAAAAGCAGCGTGAACTCTATTTACAGCCATTGAGGCAAGAAGGTTTTTTAGAACATACGATCAAAAACAAACCCAATTCACCCGATCAACGCTATATCACCACCGAAAAAGGCAAACGTTTCTTGGGTGGGTTTGATATTTAATTTGGAGCAAGAATTGAGTGATAAGATATCAAAAATGAAAGAAGCTATTATTTTAGCAGGCGGATTCGGCACACGGCTACGAAGCGTCATACAGGACATCCCCAAACCGATGTCACCCGTAGGCGGGAAGCCTTTCTTGGAGTTTTTGCTAAAACAACTATCACTATCAGGTTTTTCGAGGGTTGTGTTGTCTGTTGGCTACAAGCACGAAGTCATCAGCAATTATTTCGGCAATGTTTTCGATGCCATACTTCTGGACTATTGTGTGGAAGACACCCCGTTGGGTACGGGCGGCGCCATTGCCAAGGCTTTAGAGCAAACCAGTGCTGACAATGTACTGGTGGTCAATGGTGATAGTATCCTGTTGGCTTCGTTGGAGCAGTTCTATCATTTTCACTGTAATCAGGGATTATTTTCTCCTGAAAATCCTGCTAATCTTAGTCGTACATCCATCAGCATTGCCCTGAAAGCTGAAAAGAACTTCGACCGTTATGGCTCAGTAGCACTTGATGGCAACAGGATTATCCGTTTTGAAGAAAAGAGATATGTTACAGAAGGCGTCTTCAATGCCGGATTATATTGGATGAACAAATCTGTCAAAGGTTATCTGTCGGGCCTTCCTGCGCCATTCTCTTTCGAAAAGGAAATATTCGAAAAACAGGTATTTCCACTGTTGGGATGCGTTTTTCATGATTATTTCATCGACATCGGTATCCCCGACGATTATGCACGGGCGCAGTCAGAACTTCTTCCGGCTTTTCACCAATACACCATCCGCAATGCAAAACCTTGACAGCGCATTGTTCCTCGACCGCGATGGTGTCATCAACCGGCAAATCGTCGGCGATTATGTACGCAACCTGTTGCAACTCGAATTGCTGCCCGGGGCTATTGACGCAATAGCCCGGTTAGGTAATGTGTTCAGGTATGTGATTGTGGTTACCAACCAACAAGGTATCAGCAAGGGGCTGATGAGTGCTGGGGACGTAGTCGCCATACATGATTATATCATACAAAAAGTAACAGAAGCCGGTGGACATTTGGATAGAATTTATTGTTGCCCTTCGCTCGGCACAAAAAACGACCCCAACCGAAAACCGGGAACTGGAATGGGTTTGCAAGCCAAACAAGATTTCCCGGACATTGATTTCAACCGATCGCTGATGGTTGGCGATAGTCCGTCGGATATGTTGTTTGCTGAAAGGCTTGGCATGCAACGCATTTTTATTTCCAATGGCAAACTTGTTCCCGATGGTGTGAAACATGTTTGTGATGCGTTGTCTGAAGTACCGGCAATGTTGGGATTGGAGAAAAATTCCGAACCCTAATCTTTCCCCGGTTTGGGCAAATAGGGTTATTTTTATACTTTTGCGTCCATTTTCATTATATTACCTTTATTATTGGTTCTATGTGCTTTGTGCGCCAATTGTCAATCATCAATTATCAATTACTTTAGATGGTTTCAGTCAATCAATTAACCGTGTCGTTTGGCGGCACGGACCTTTTCAACAATATTACCTTCCTAGTTAATCCGCGTGACCGGGTAGGATTGGTCGGCAAAAATGGCGCTGGCAAATCGACCTTGTTGAAAATTCTTGCCGGACAACAGGATGCTACGTCGGGCACGATTATTATCCCGCAGGGTATCGACGTTGGATATTTACCGCAACAGATGGTACACCAAAGCGGCCGTACGGTGATGGAAGAAACGCGCACTGCATTCGACCGCGTGCTGGGTTTACTCCACGAAATCGAACGAATCAACGTGGAAATTGCCGAGCGTACCGATTACGAGTCTGACGCGTACCTAGACCTGATACATCGCCTGACGGAATTGAACGAACGGTACGAAATGTTGGGTGGCGCCAGTGTGGATGCGGATGTGGAAAAGACTTTGATCGGTCTGGGCTTTTCGACGTCGGATTTCAACCGGCCGACTACCGAACTGAGCGGAGGATGGCGCATGCGCATTGAGCTGGCTAAGATTTTGCTTTGCCGACCGCAGGTGTTATTGCTTGATGAACCTACCAACCACCTGGATATCGAATCAATACAATGGTTGGAAAACTACCTGAAAGATTTTGCCGGGGCCGTAGTACTGGTTTCGCACGACCGTGCGTTTCTCGATAATGTGACGCAACGGACAGTGGAAATATCGCTGGGTAAGATTTACGATTACAAGGCGCCATATACCCAATATCTGGAACTGCGCCGTGAATTCCGCGAACAGCAATTGGCTACGTATCGTAATCAACAGAAGATGATCCAAGACACCGAAGAGTTCATCGAACGTTTCCGCTACAAGGCTACCAAAGCCGTGCAGGTGCAGTCGCGCATCAAACAGTTGGAAAAGGTAGAACGCATCGAAGTGGAAGAAGAGGACTTGTCGGCTATCAATGTCAGGTTTCCGGCAGCACCCCGTTCGGGAACCATCGTGGTGGAAGTGGAATCGCTTGTGAAACGCTATGGGCAGAAAACGATCCTCGACGATGTTGATTTCAAGATACATCGGGGCGAAAAAGTTGCCTTTGCGGGAAAGAACGGCGAAGGCAAGTCGACGCTTTCGAAAGTGATCATGGACGAGGTTTCTCATGAAGGCGGAACAGTAAAGGTCGGACATAATGTAAATATTGGTTATTTTGCACAGAACCAAGATGAGATCATGGACGAGAACCTGACGGTTTTCCAGACGATTGACCAAGTGGCTGTGGGCGATATCCGTACCAAAATGCGCGATTTGCTTGGGGCATTCCTTTTCCGCGGCGATGATGTTGACAAGAAGGTGAAGGTATTGTCGGGCGGTGAACGTTCGCGCCTGGCGATGGTCAAACTTCTGCTCGAACCATATAACCTGCTCCTGCTCGACGAGCCGACCAACCACTTGGATATTCGCTCGAAGGATATTCTCAAACAGGCTCTGATGAAATATGACGGGACGCTGATTATAGTTTCGCACGACCGTAGTTTTCTCGATGGCTTGGTGGATAAGGTATATGAGTTCCGCGACAAAAAAATCAAGGAACACCTTGGTGGCATTTACGAATTCCTGCAAAAGAAAAACATCGGTTCGTTGCAGGAGCTCGACAAGAAAACCAAACCGGCGGCACCCGAAAAACAGGCGCCTGTAACTACACAGGAATCAAAGGATTCGAAAGAAAGTTACCTGGAAAAGAAGGAGTGGGACAAGCAAATTCGTAAAGCAGCATTGGCGGTGACTGAAATGGAGGCACAAATATCCCGTATCGAACGCGAGATGGAGACGACAGGACATTTGCTGGCCGTTCCCGAACATTTGGATGCGGACGAAATAGATAAGATGTCGGTTCATTACCAACAGTTGCAGCATGACCTCGACAAGGCAATGGCATGTTGGGAACAACTGACCTTGGAACTCGAAGAAATGAAAAAGAAATAAAAAAGCGGAACTTCCATTTCCGCTTTTTTCGTGAATTCATCTTGTGTTGGAAAGATGAAGCTCTGTGTTTTCTTTTTAGTTACAAGTTACAAGTGTGGTTCGTTGTCACTCGTAACTTGTAACTCGTAACTATTTAGTGTCTGCCCGGAATCATTCAATTATTTAATTTTCATTGATTTGTGCGGTTAATTTTGTCAGAATCTTCCCGGCAATATTTTTTCAATTTTTCTAAACTGCTTGTATTTTCGGGGTTTTATACGTAATTTTGATGATCA
>JAVBSH010000200.1:0-46444 GCA_031547085.1 Bacteroidales bacterium | reverse complement strand
CAATGGAAATTGTAAAGGTCGAGGATATTAAACAGTGGAAAAATGAAAATATCGGGGAAAGCCTTTTGGGGAAAAGAAATAAGTTGTTTAAAAAGTGGAACGATGATCTTTGTTGATAAAACCCAAATTTTTTACACCCCACCAGTAAGGTAATCTTTTCAATTTTATATACTAATGTGAAAGTAGCATCCCACTCTGTCGTAGCTAAAAGTAACTCTCCTGCCTTGCATGGTGGAAAGCAGGAGCTTTCCTTTTAGCGCGACGGAGTCTGGAGACTCCGCCAAACAATGACCCGAACCGAGCTTGCGAGCTCAGTTTCACACCTGTATAACAAAGCCGTTTCTCCATAGAAGAAACGGCTTTGTTGTGTGTAAAGTGAAATTTTACATTTTTCTCTTATCGATTACCCGGATCGCTTTTCCTTCACTACGGGCAATGGTCTTCGGTTCCACCAATTTCACCATTAGGCTGATACCTAAAGTGCTTTCCATAGCATGTTGAATACGACGCGTAAGGCCCTGCAACTCGCTGATACGGTCGAGGAAGAAACCTTCTTCCACTTCTACCTGCAATTCGAGTATATCAAGGTTGTTCACACGGTCGACAATCAATAAATAGTGCGGACTGGTTTCCTTCAGTTCCAGCAATACGCTTTCGATTTGCGACGGGAACAGGTTCACACCACGGATGATAAGCATATCGTCGCTACGGCCGGTACACTTCTTCATACGTACCAATGTGCGGCCACAACGGCAAGGTGAATAGTCGAGACTCGACAGGTCGCGCGTACGGTAACGCAGCAATGGTAATCCTTCTTTGGTGATTGTGGTAAATACCAGTTCGCCTTCTTCACCTTCGGGCATCACTTCAAGAGTTTGCGGATGAATAATTTCAGGAACGAAGTGGTCTTCGAACACATGTAATCCATTTTGACAGGTGCATTCGCTGGCTACACCCGGCCCGATAACTTCACTCAATCCAAAGATATCAATGGCTTTGATCTGAAGTTTTTCTTCAATCTCACGGCGCATATGTTCAGTCCAAGGTTCAGCACCGAAAGTACCCACACGCAATTTAAATTCTTCGCGTGGCATGCCGCTTTCCTTGATGGCTTCGGCCAGATAAAGTGCATATGAAGGCGTACAGGCTAATGCCGTACTGCCAAAGTCGTGCATGATTTGTAACTGGCGCTTGGTGTTACCACCCGAAATGGGAATAACAGAACACCCAATCTTTTCGGCGCCGTAATGTACACCCAGGCCGCCCGTAAACAAACCGTAACCATAAGCGACCTGCAAAAAGTCGTGACGGTTGATACCTGCACAGGTTAATGTACGCGCCATCACTTCGCTCCACGTAGCCAGGTCCTTGCGAGTATAACCCACAACAGTGGGTTTTCCGGTAGTTCCCGAGGAAGCGTGCAAACGCACGATCTCAGTCATCGGTACAGAAAACAGTCCGAATGGATAGTTGTCGCGCAAATCCTGCTTGGTGGTGAAGGGTAATTTCGGTAAATCCGAAATTCCGCGGATATCTTCCGGCCCTACACCCATCTCCTGCATTTTTTTGCGGTAAAACGGCACATTGTGGTATACGCGTTCCACCACATCTACCAACCGCCTGCTTTGGCACCTGTGCATTTCCTCGCGGGTCATGCACTCAAATGTCTCATTCCAAATCATGTTTTATTTAATTACAGGCCTCTCCCCCCTGCCCCCCTCCCCATAAGGGAGGGAGAGATGCGCTTCTTACCTGAATTGAAGACTGCGCAAAGCTCCCTCTCCTTGGGAGAGAACGGGGGGAGAGGCTTTAAAGATTTTTAATTTCGTCTTCGCTGATGACTGTAAAATTGTTCCGTTCGATGATTTCAAACGCTTTGGGACGATTATCGGTACGTAACACAATGATTGCTTTTTCACCCAGACTGAAAGCATACATATACTCAATGCTCAATTTTTCTTCCGAAAACTTTTTCAGTACCTTGGCCAATGACCCGGCTTCGTGTGATACTGCCAGGGAAAGCACATCCGTAAGATTAACACTGAATCCACGGTTTTTTAACAACTTGTATCCGTTTTCGGGGTCGGACACGATCAAACGCAGGATGCCATATTCTGAAGTGTCGGCAATAGTGAGCGCCGTGATATTGATCTTTTCATTACCTAATGCTTCCAACACTTCCTGGAGGCGTCCCGATTTGTTTTCCAAAAAAATGGATAATTGCCTGATGGTTGTCATAACTTTTATGTTTAAAGTTTAAAGTTTAAGATTTGAAATTTCAAGTTTCGTGGTTTTGCCCAACTTTAAACTTTGAACTTCAAACTTTGAACTTTTCATTTATTATTTCTCAAATCTCTTACACGTACTGCTTTTCCTTCACTTTGCGGCAGCGAACCTGATTCTACCAACTTGATCTTTGGAGCAACCAGCACCTCGTCGCGGATACGGTGACGGAGACCTTTGGCTAAGTTTTCCAGACGGCCATAATCGTCGGTAAACAGGTCTTTCAGTTCCACCTCAATTAGCATCTCGTCCGAATGATCAATCGTATCAAGCGTAATCAGGTAATTGTTGCCTACTTCCGGTGTTTGAAGCAGTATCTTTTCGATCTGCATCGGGAAGATATTACATCCCTTGATGATGAACATGTCGTCGGTACGGCCCTTCACACGGTCAATACGCCGGTGTATGCGTCCGCATGGGCAATCGCCGGGAAGGATTCGCGTAAGGTCACGGGTACGGTAACGGAAGATTGGCATGGCCTGCCGGTCAAGCGAAGTAAGTACCATTTCGCCGATTTCACCGTCAGGAACAGGTTCGAGGGTGTCCGGATCAATAATCTCAAGATAGAATGCATCTTCCCAAAGGTGCAAGCCATTTTGATATTCACATTCGAAAGCCACGCCCGGACCGCTCATTTCCGACATACCAAACGAATTGAAAGCGCGAACCCCCAGCAATTCTTCAACACGGCGGCGTTGTTCCTCGGTATGGGGCTCGGCGCCGATAACTAATGTTTTGAGGCGTGTGTCGCGATGTGGATCAAGGCCCATTTCTTCGAATACATCGGCTAAGCGAATGGCGTAACTGGGAATAGCATGGACAGTGGTCGTGCCAAAGTCCTGCATGAACTTGATTTGACGACGGCTATTACCGGCTGCAGCAGGAACAGTAAGGCAACCCAAACGTTCGGCGCCATACTGGAAACCCAGCCCACCGGTGAACATACCATATCCACTGGTATTCTGGAACACATCGGTATCGCGTACGCCGACAGAATAGAGACAACGCGCTACCAAGTTCGCCCACGAGTCAATGTCGTGCCGCGAATGGAAAATAACAGTGGGGTTACCGGTTGTGCCGCTCGATGAATGCAGGCGTATGGAATCCCGCAAAGGAAGCGCTACCAAACCATAAGGATAATTGTTGCGCAGGTCTTCTTTGGTTGTAAATGGTATTTTACGAATATCGCTGATATGACCAAAACTGTCGGCAGTAAGGTTAAGCTTACCGAACAATTGTTTATAATACGGCGACTGAATGGCAAAACCGAATGTTTTCTTCAAACGTTCTAATTGCAATTTTTCCAGTGCCCCACGTGGCATGGTTTCGAGTTCCTCTTCCCAATATTTGTTCATTTTGATGATGAATTTGCGCTATCGCATGTATTTATTATTGATATACAAACACCTGCGATTCATTTACGTTAAGTTTAAATAAAGCGCAAGATATGTTTTTTTACTTATTTCACCAAGTGGAAATATCCATGCTGACGCCAAAAGTGACAAAAAATACATTGCCCGAATAGCGCGACTTAACATTGTCGAACATCGCCGGGATGTAATTCAGCCTGACGTTGAACGATGCCAAGAAATCTTTCCGTTTCAGGAAACTGATCATGTTGTAAAGCTTGATTTCCGTATCCACACCATACATACTCGAAAATCCCCACCGGATACCAGCATCCCTCAATACTTCGTTATTTTCCATCTGCTGCTCGCTCGGACTGCATCCGCTGACTGACAGCCCAATGAATGGACTCATCCTTACAAACTTCCTGTCGAAGACCGAGTAACCGAGCGCTAACCCAAAGTTTGTGATATTAGCCCATTGTCCGGCTTCCCAGATGTCGCCACCATCATTCACAGGGATGTCTTTTTCCAGTTTTGCGAAAATAGTCTGCATCAGTAATATAAAACACCATCGCCGGTAATTTACATTAAGATTAAATGACAGGCTGGCTTTAGTGGACAAATAATCCGTAAGATTTCCCGAAACGGAAGTTGGCCCCAATCCGATTCCGAATCCGATCCTCCATGGATCATCGTAAGGATGATAGGTTTCAATTTGCTTCGGTACAACGGTTTGAACCTCCGCTGGTTCCTTTTCCTGAGGAAAATATTGATCGGCCAACGACTGGATTTCCCGATTAATGGATGTCTGATCTTCCTGATCGCCATATAGCATTGTTTCCAAAAGCTGCACACGGAAATCAAAAATATCATCACTACATCCCGTCTGGTCAACCCAAGTAACAAGCGTATCAATGTTTTCCAACGAATGGTACGAGAGCACATTCCATACGATCTGGTCTGGCGGGTGATTGGATGAAACTTCATTACAGGCCTCACCGAAATGTTGTGCGAGCGAGTCGATAGCATGATAACGTTCTATCCAGTAATACAATAATAACCGTTCAGCTGGCCATAGCACCCGTATATTTTGATGGCGATCAAAACTGTCAAGCAACAAAGAAACCGAATCTAACCGTCCGGCATTGAATTTGTCCAACAGCAACCGGCGGTTATGCGAAATTGTTTCATTCAAGGATGAATCAGTGGTAATGCCATATCCTTGCTGCGCCCAAACAGACAAAGGAAAACAAAGAAAAAGAAGCAGATATAAGAATTGTTTTTTCAAAAATCGTTTATTGTTTAATGTAAACCATGTTTCTGCAATATATCATTGATTTTTTCGTGCGACAATCCGGTCAGAGTATGCAACATATCTACCGAAAGCCCCGTCTTACTTCCGTTAATGATAACTTCTGCCATGCTCTTTTCTACACCTTCCTTTAAACCTTCCTTCAATCCCTCCTCTTTACCTTTCTCGATTCCTTCCTTCAAACCTTCCTTCAAACCTTTCTTCAAACCTTCCTTCAACCCCTCTTCTCTACCTTCCTCTATACCTTTCTCCTTACCTTCTTCATATCCTTTCTCACGGGCTTTTTTAGCGCTACTTATCAAACCTTTTTCGGTACTGATGATATCCCAATAGCGGTCATAAGCTTCCATTTCCCCTGGCGTGAAAGCACTTTCCATACAAAGATCAAGGGCTTTACGTATTTCTGCATTTTCCATCAGGTCAGGTGATACATCTACTGTCTGGTCTTTGATCTCTTTAAGGAACCGGAGCCACAGAACCGCCATTTTTCGGTCTGTCCATTTTTCAGGCCTAAATTTTTTCAATTCTACCAGTACAAATTCCAACCCAGGAATTACCTCGTCCGTATTGTATTTATTTACTGTTTGGTAATGATGATAAAATTCGGAGGTTTTGTGATCGAAGTTTTCATTGATGATACCCAATCCATATACAGGTTGCAGCAATTCGTAATCCTCGCCTCTGCCCACCTGCCTCACATAAGCTTTAGATGCGTTGAATACCATGCGGTGAGAAAACAATTCGCTCCAATACATTTGCATTTCTACAATAAATTGTCGTCCGTGGTTGTCCATGCAGCGGACATCGACGATAGAATCCTTACGCAAAGGCGTATCAGGAACTAATTCGTATTGGAGATATTCCACCGATTCAATCATCCGGCCGGGAGGCAACGGCATCAACGCATTCAGGAAACTGATGAGCAAGTCGGGATGTTCTCCGAATATTTTTTTGAACGTCAAATCGTTTTTAGGATCAAGATACCTGGGCATGATGCTTATATTTTAAGTTGATCGCTACAAAGTTACGTATTTTCTTATATTCATCAAACTACAAAAATCCTTGCCGTTTCATTGCCTCCAGATATGCCATCGAAGCCGTTTCATTATCCTTCCTGGTATAGCGTTTATCAGTAAATACCTGCGCCAAGGTTTCCTTTTGATTGATTTCCAATAATTGGCGGGTTTGCTCCGTAGATTCCAATCCTGCATACAACTGATCGATCTCCTCGTTGGTATAATCATGATAGGTTTCATCGTGAACAACAGCTTCGAGTGATAAACGTCCGGTCAATGGCGGTTGTTCGTCGGGATAACCCATCACCAATGTGGTTACAGGAATAACTCCTTTGGGAAGATTTAATATATCAATAATACGGTCTGCATTATAGGTGGTTGTACCCAGGTAACAAATACCCAATCCGAACGATTCGGCAGCCAAGGCTACATTCTGTGAAGCCAATGTCGTATCAATGGTGGCATTGCAAAACCAGAGCAGATTTTCGTAAGCAGGATCGGCCTCACGTGCACGACACCATTTGGAAAAGCGGTTCACATCTGCACAAAAGGTAATATGCACCGGTGCCTGCAATACTATATTCTGTCGGAAATGCACTTCCCACAACTGCTTCCGCAGGATTTCATCTTTGGTAACCACCATACTGTATACCTGCATGTTGCCGGTATTGGAAGCGCATATTCCAGCTTCAAGTATCTGGCGGAGTATATCCTCGGGAATTGGTTTCGATTGGTATTTCCGGATGCTCCGGTGATTGGCTATTTGATCTTTGATATCAGGCATTTTATGAATATGGTTATTGTTGATTTTTACTGACAAAATTAAAAAAAATGCAACTATTATCACAATATGGTTAATTTTGCAACTCAAAAAATAAATATCTTGAATCAGGAACATATTCGATTGACAAATCGACTAAAAGAAGAATTATCCACACCGCGGCGGATCATAGTCACTACGCACCAAGGGCCTGACGGTGATGCAATGGGTTCGTCGCTGGCGTTATACCACTTCCTGAAAAAACAGGGACACGATGTAAGTGTGATTACACCGAACGATTACCCGGAATTTCTGCAATGGCTACCGTCCAACGCTGATGTAGTAAATTACATGCGGCAAAAACCCTTGGCGGAAGCGCTTATCGAAAAAGCGGAATATGTTTTTCACCTGGATTACAACCACCTCAAGCGCAGTGCAGATATGGCACGTTCGCTCTACCAGTGCAAGGCGGTACGGGTGCTCATCGATCATCACCTGGAACCTGAGTTACCGGCCAAATATACTTTCTCGGAAATAGAGGTTAGTTCCACCTGCGAGTTGCTGTTTTGCATCATGAAACAATGGGATGCCAACCTGATTGATTGTGATATCGCTACCTGTATCTATACGGGCATTATGACTGATACTGGGAGTTTTTGCTACCGGAGCGCCAGCGCACAAACCTTTTCGGTGGCTGCCGAACTGATGAGTTATGGCTTCGACCGTACCGGTATTTATGATCAAGTGTACGATAATTATTCGGAAAACCGCATGCGACTGATGGGCTACTGCCTGAATGAGAAAATGGAGGTTTTCCCGCAATACGGTGCAGCACTCATCAGCCTAAACCTGGAGGAACAACAACGTTATGACTTTGTAGTGGGCGACTCCGAAGGTTTTGTCAACCTGCCTCTATCTATTAAAGGCATCCGGTTCACCGCTTTTTTCCTCGAAAAAGAAGATAAGGTAAAGATTTCGTTCCGTTCAAAAGGGAATTTCTCGGTCAATGATTTCTCAAGGAAACATTTTGGCGGCGGCGGACACCTGAATGCTGCCGGTGGCGATTCAAAAATTCCAATGAATGAGTTGATACAGCAATTCCGCGAATTATTACCTTTGTATGAAAAAGAATTAAACGATGAACTTTAAACGTTGCCTTCAGCGAGTTTGTAGACTTGATTCTGGTTTTGTGTCACTCGTCACTCGTCACTTGTCACTATTTATCTTTCTCTCTTTACTTTTCACTTTCTCCTGCCGCCGCTATAATACACAACAGCCGGCACAAGATACTACAGAGGTTGAACGCCAGAAAAAGGAAATATTATTACGTGTCAACCAGCAATTGGTGGAAGAAGACACCGAGGAGATTGAAACGTATGTCAAAAAACACAATTGGCAAATGAAAACGACCAAATCAGGCCTATGGTACATGATTTACAAGAACGGAAATGGTGAAAAAGCGGCCAAAGGAAAAATAGCAGCATTAGAATACTCCGTATCATTGTTGGATAGCACTGTTTGTTATTCGTCAGAACAGTCGGGACCCAAAATTTTTAAGTTGGGACAAGGCGGGGTTGAACCAGGTTTAGAAGAAGGTATCCTACTATTGCGGGTGGGCGACAAAGCGCGTCTGGTCATGCCTCCACACCTGGCACACGGCCTTACGGGCGACGGTAACTGTATCCTGCAGAGAGAAATTATTATATACGATGTGGAATTACTTGGTCTGAAATAGTTTCTGGTTTCGAGTTATTCTGCTTTGTTCAACCCGAAACCCGAAATTCGAAACTTAGAATCTTGAATCTTAAGTCTAAATTATTGCCTGTTGAGATAGCGACACTTGTGTATATTGCTATCACGACCATTTATCTTGCTGTTTTTGTTGGTAAGTTGGAAACACCATTGGTGCACTTTGGCATCCGTGCGGGTGTTACCATACTGATCCTATTGCTGGCCAGATTGCACCACACCAGCCGGAATCCTGTTGTGGGATGTATCCGCTATTTTTTGCCTTTCGCACTATTGAGTTATTGGTATCCTGAAACCTACTATTTTAACAACTTCATATTCGATAATTTAGACCATCATTTCGTAAAAACCGACCAGTTGTTATTCGGTTGCCAGCCGAGTCTCGAATTCAGCAAATTGATGCCATGGGCATGGTTCAGCGAATTGATGTATTTCGGCTATTTTTCCTATTATTTCATTTTTTTCGGGACTGCACTCTGGTGTTATATCTGCCATAAGAGATTGGCTAACAAGGCTATTTTCATTTTTGTCTGCTCTTTCTACCTTTTCTACATTGTTTTTGCTATTTTGCCTGTGATGGGGCCGCAATTCTATTTTACCCCACCACTCGATGAAGTTCCTGATGGTTATATTTTCTGCAAAATCATGCGTTTCCTGCAAGCAACCGGTGAAAAACCGACTGGTGCATTTCCCAGTTCGCATGTAGGTATCACTTTTACAGTGGTAATCTTTGTTGCGCAGTATTGCCGTGTATTATTAAAATATGTTTTACCCTTGTTCATTATCCTGGTACTGTCCACCGTTTACATCAAAGCACATTACTTAGTGGATGTTATTTGTGGTTTTGCAGCAGTGGCAATTACATATCCATTAGTAAACTGGTTATATAACAGAATAGTCAACCCAAACAAAGTTGACCATTCTGATCAAAATCGGATACAATAGTATCTATAACCTTTCACGGTCAAGTTTTGTGTAAAATCAGATTGCTTCATTGCTCGTACCTCGCGATTCGCAATGACGAACGGTAGCGCGTCATTGCGAGATGGTAGCCGAAATAACTTAGCGAAACGTTCTCAACGAAGTTAATTATTCAGTAAACGCATGTCAAAAAATGCAATTGAAAAAAAGTCGATGATGTGGAACCTGTGGCACGGTTGCCACAAGTTAAGCGCAGGCTGTAAATTTTGCTATGTATATCGCGGTGATTCGAAGCGCGGCATAGACAGTACCGTTGTCGCCAAAACAAAAAGTTTCGACCTGCCGATCCTCAAAAAACGGAATGGAGAATACAAGGTCCCCCCGGGTACATTGCTATATACGTGTTTTACTTCCGATTTCTTTGTTGAAGATGCCGATCCGTGGCGTGCCGAGGCATGGCAAATGATCCGTCATCGCAGTGATGTGAATTTCACAATGATCACCAAACGGATAGACCGGCTTCATATTGCTTTACCCGATGATTGGTGCGATGGTTATGACAATGTGACTATTTGTTGTACCATAGAGAATCAGGACCGTGCAGCTTATCGTTTGCCTATCTATAAAACGTCCCCAATAAAACATAAAATCATTATTTGCGAACCCCTGTTGGAACGGATTGACCTACGCCCATACGATATAGGTTCGTGGGTAGAGCAGGTTGTAGTCGGTGGCGAATCGGGTAATGAAGCCCGTGCCTGCGATTTCGATTGGGTGATGGAAATCCGGGATTTGTGCATAGAAAACAAAATCATGTTCTGGTTCAAACAAACAGGTTCGAAGTTTATCAAAGACGGCCGGTTGTACCATATCAAACGTCATTTACAGCATTCCCAAGCCCGTAAATCGGGATTAAATTTTCAGTAAGAAACACATCTCCCTGTTGGATCTACACCTAAAATCAAACTTACACCATTACTTTGTTGTTATCATATTAAATAATTAGTGATATGAAGAACATTCTTTTTTTTATTGCCATCATTGTACTCGCATCCTGTAGTTCTACCAAAAACGTAAATAAAGGGCAAACTGACCAGCAAAAAGTCTCCGAAGAAGCACTCAATAATGCATTGTTTGAACAAGCCGTTAAAGCATTGGAAGATAAAGACTTTGTGTTGGAAGCCAACCGGGTGGATTTCAGACGGGGACAGTCGGCATTTGTATCAAGCAACACAAACTTCGTTTCCGTTAAGGACAACAAGGGTACCGTTCAGTTAGCGCTCGATGGTGCTATGGCCGGGCCAAACGGCTTGGGTGGCATCACAGTAGACGGTACGGTCAGTAATGTTAAGATGGACACAGACAAGAAAGGTAATATCTTGTATAGTATGAGTATTCAAGGGATTGGCATTTCGGCTACGGTTTCCTTCAACATGATAAAAGGTTCAAACAAATGTACGGCAACCGTAACACCCAACCTCAACAGTAACCGGATATCGTTTACGGGGATGTTATTTCCGACATCGGAATCCAGCATCTTCAAAGGACGTACACTATAAAGAAGATCGTAAGACATGTAAGATCGTAAGATAGAATACGTACTTTTTTCTTACGGTCTTACATGTCTTACGATCTTACAGTCTTCCTGTAACATTCCCATAGCACAATCCCGGCGCTTACCGAAACATTGAACGAATGCTTGGTGCCAAATTGCGGTATCTCGATGCAACCTTCGCAACGGTCGATTACCTTTTGGTCGATGCCGCGCACTTCATTGCCAAATACCAGCGCATAGCGTTTCCCGTCCTCGATGGTAAAATTTTCCAGCGAAGTGCTGTTTTGTGTTTGTTCCACACCCCATAGCGCATAATGGTTGGCTTGAAGGTAGTCCACCGCCTGCATGGTGGATTCGAAATATTTCCAGTCCACCGACTCCTCGGCACCCAATGCTGTCTTATGAATCTCCTTGTGCGGTGGTGTAGCAGATATCCCGCAAAGGAATATTGCTTCGATCAGGAAAGCGTCGCTTGTACGGAATATCGATCCGATGTTGTGCAGGCTGCGCACGTTATCCAATACTACAATCAACGGTAATCTTCTCGATTGCTTGAACTCGCCGACACTCTTACGGTTCAATTCATCCATGCTTAACTTCTTCATTTTTGTTTTTATGATTTATTTCCCACTGATTTCGCAGATCGTCGCAGAAAAAAATCTGCGTAAATATGCGAGATCAGCGGGAAAAATGAAAATGTTATTTCTTGGCAAAATTACATTACTTTTGTTTTCAAAAATCCGGTGCTCTTCATTGATGTCATATTACCCTTAGCGCTTCCGCGAAGTTTCACCTATTTGGTGCCCGATGACCTGTCAGCACAGGTGCAAAAAGGCGTGAGGGTTATTGTTCCTTTCGGTGCACGGAAATTCTATTCGGCCATCGTGTTGGACATGCACGACCATCATCCTGCTCAATATGCTGTTAAAGAAATCGTTTCGGTGCTCGATGACTACCCGGTAGTGAACAACCTGCAAGTGAGGCTGTGGCAATGGATTGCATCTTACTATATGTGTACCATAGGCGAAGTAATGAAAGCCGCCATACCATCGGGATTGAAACTGGAGAGCGAAACAAAGGTTTTTTTCAATGATGCGTATGTACAATGTGATGAACTAACTTCGCACGAGGAAGAAGTACTGGATATTGTGAGCAACAGGAAAAGTCTTCCCGTAGGGGAGATTGCAGCAACTTACAAACGCAGGGATTTGATGCGTGTGGTGCAGTCGTTGGTCGATAAGGAAGCCCTGTGGGTAGAAGAAGTGATTGCCAACCGCTATAAACCACGGTTTGAATCGTATGTGAAGTTGCACCCGGCCATGAACAGCGAAGCAAAGTTGAAAAAGGCGTTTGATGCACTGGAAAAAGCCCCGAAACAGTTAGATGTATTAATGAATTTTATCCGGTTATCGGGCGTTTTTTCAAACCGTCAGCAACAGGAAGTCAGGAAAAAAGAACTTCTGCAAACCAGCGGAGCCCAGCCCGAAGCGCTCAACAGCCTTGTCAAAAAGCGAATCCTGGAACATGATGTAAAAGCTGTATCGCGATTAGAACACGGTCATACCGACAACCATGCGTTACCCGGACTAACACCGCACCAGCAAATAGCCATGGAGCAGTTACACGCAGCGTTTGCCGCGAAGGATGTGGTGTTGCTGCATGGCATTACATCGAGCGGTAAAACCGAAATCTATATCCGGCTGATCGATGAACAAATACGCCAGGGCAGACAAGTTTTGTACCTGTTGCCCGAAATCGCATTGACGGCGCAGACCATCGACCGGCTTAAAAACGTATTCGGCAGCAAAGTAGGTGTATATCATTCCAAATTTTCCGATGCTGAACGGGTGGAAGTATGGAACAATATCAGCAAACCGGATGGCTACAGAGTTGTGCTGGGTGTGCGGTCGAGCATTTTCCTGCCGTTTGTAAACCTCGGATTAGTCATTGTGGATGAGGAACACGAAAATACTTACAAACAATATGACCCGGCGCCCCGTTACCACGCCCGCGATGCAGCCATTGTGCTTGCTGCCATGCACAGCGCAAAAACCCTGTTGGGTACGGCCACACCGGCTGTAGAAAGTTACTATAACGCACAGGAAGGAAAATACGGATTGGTGGAGCTTACCCAACGGTATGCGGATATTGATTTGCCCGAGGTGCATATTGCCGACACCGCACTTGCATGGAAACAGAAGAAAATGCAATCGCATTTCCATCCCGACCTGCTGACAGCCATCGAAGATACATTGAAAGCAGGTAAGCAGGTTATCCTATTCCAGAACCGGCGGGGTTTTGCTCCTTATGTGCAATGCCGTATATGTGAATATATCCCGCGTTGCGAACATTGCGATGTGAGTCTTACCTACCATAAGTTTTCCGACAGGCTGGTATGCCACTATTGTGGCTACAGCACCGAAAATGTGCACCAATGCCCGGCTTGCGGTGGCCTGGACATCAGCACCGTGGGGTTTGGCACTGAAAAGATCGAGGATGAGATACAACTTTTCTTTCCTCACACACGCATTGCCCGCTTAGACCTCGATACATCGCGTACACGCAACAGTTACGAAAAGATCATCGCGGCTTTCGAGGAAGGGAAAACCAATATTTTAGTGGGAACGCAGATGGTAACCAAGGGTTTGGATTTTGGCAATGTACGTCTGGCAGCTGTCCTGAATGCCGACAACATGCTCAACTTTCCCGATTTTCGTGCCTTCGAACGCAGCTATCAATTGATGACGCAGGTGAGTGGTCGTGCCGGTCGTGCCGGTGAGCGTGGACAGGTGATCATACAGGCTTCCAAACCGCAACACCTGATTTTGCAATATGTGGTAACAAACGATTATGTCGGCATGTATACATCAGAATTAGCTGAACGCGAAAAATATAAATATCCTCCGTTTTACCGCCTGATTCGCCTCACTTTAAAACACAAAAACAAGGATGTATTGCACTTAGCAGCAAAAGAATTGGCAGACTACCTCACACAAATCTTCGGGCGACGCGTATTGGGTCCCGAAACACCGCTCATCTCGCGAGTACAGACGTATTATCTCGAAAATATCCTGTTGAAAATCGAAAAACAGGCATCAGCACAAAAAGCCAAGGAGTTACTAACCGAAGCCATCAACAACCTGCGGCAATTGCCTGCTTATAAAGCATTGTTCATCGTTGCGGATGTTGATCCGATGTAAATCATTTTCTTTATTTTGATTACTTTTGCATCAAATTTGATTGAAGAGCAATCGAAAAACAAAAATCCAAATAAATAGATGGCAAACAGCATCATTCTCGAAAAGTTAGAAGGTATCAAGGTTCGTTACGAGGAAATCGGTCAGCAGATTACCGATCCCGAAGTGATGGCCGACATGAAACGTTATGTGAAGTTAAACAAGGAATACCGCGATTTGGGTCCGCTGATCGACGCTTTCAACGAATACCGCAATGTGCTGAGCAATCTGGATGAAGCACGGCAAATACTTCAAAATGAGAAAGACGAGGAACTTCGTGAAATGGCCAAAGACGAAGTGGAAACGCTGGGCCAACAAGTGGAACCGCTCGAAGAACAGATCAAATTATTGTTGCTCCCCTCCGACCCCGAAGATGACAAAAATGCCGTGATGGAAGTCCGTGCAGGCACAGGTGGCGACGAAGCAAGCATTTTTGCCGGCGATCTTTACCGCATGTATACCCGTTTTTGTGAATCGAAGGGCTGGAAAGTGGAAGTAACCAGCATGTCTCCGGGGACATCGGGTGGTTTCAAGGAAATAGTGATGAACATTTCGGGAAACAAAGTATACGGTACGCTCAAATACGAATCGGGCGTCCACCGGGTGCAACGTGTGCCCAAAACCGAAACACAGGGACGTGTACACACCTCGGCTGCGACGGTAGCAGTGCTGCCCGAAGCTGGGGAATTTGACATCGAATTGAATATGAACGATATCCGGAAAGACACATTCTGTTCATCTGGCCCCGGCGGACAATCGGTGAATACTACTTATTCGGCTATCCGCCTGACACATATTCCCACCGGCATCGTGGTGCAATGTCAGGACGAGAAATCGCAGATCAAAAATTTCGAAAAAGCGTTCAACGAATTACGCACCCGTATCTATAACCTCGAATACCAGAAATACTTAGATGAGGTGTCTTCGAAGCGTAAAACGATGGTTTCCACGGGCGACCGTTCGGCCAAGATCCGTACCTATAATTATCCGCAAAGCCGTATTACCGACCACCGTATTAATCATACGGTGTACAACCTGCCAGCAGTAGTGGATGGCGATATCCAGGAACTGATAGACAAGCTGCAGATGGAAGAAAATGCGGAACGGCTCAAAGATAGCGGGCTTTAAAAGGAAATATTACTACCCTCGGATGATCTGCGTTGAACGGAATATGCTCAACGGTTAATTCTACATTTCAAGTGTGTCAAATGTCGGGAAGATGCTTTTTTCACCCCATCGACAAACAGCATCAACCCTTTGCCCCGATGGTACTTTGTCCCTGTCCGGTCATACAGGATGGTTATTTTCCTCCCATGATACACCACATCTTCCAGGCAAAAATAATCCCACACACCTTCCGGCAGAAGGGGATTGACTTCCAATATATTGCCTTCCTGCGGGCGTATACCGATTAACCCGGTGATGATCAGGTCGCAAAATGTAGAATGGTTATAGTCCTTCCCGCGTTCAACTCCTCCTTTTCCTTTCGACCATGTGCCGTTTTCCCAAGTTTTTAACCGCGTGCGCGATATCCAGTCGCCAGTGAACGGATGGATGTTTTCGTCAATCCAGGGCACTACCGTACCATCGTCCTTGGTCAAACGGTGGCACTTGGTATATACCTGCAAAAGCTTTAAATAATCACTTTTCGAGATAAAGTCCTGTTTTTGGGTATTCAGCAGGTTAGCCAATCCGGTCAGGGTAACGGATGTTGCAAAAGGCCACGACGGTCCGTTCCATTGGCATTCATGACCTTCGTATGAGATTTTAAAACCGGGGTGGCATTGCTCAGCCGTAGTGGGGCCGTACGGAGCATAAAAATGTACCGGATCCATCAGGTATTTCCATGCCCGGGCATATTCCGCGCCGACTAAGTTGAAACACCACGGAGTGTATCCGTGTAATTCCCGTGCGTCGCACAGGGTTGCGCCTTCCTTGCGAGGCAAAACCTTGAAAAAACCAGCGTCCTTATCCCAAAGCATCTTCATCATATTAGCCTGCACCTGCACGGATTTTTCGTCGAACCGGCTGGCTCCGGGATACTGCAACAGTTGGGCAATCCGGGCAATCGCTTTTGCTTCGGCGCTCATGTACGAGTTGATGGTAGCCCGGTATCCACTTCCGCAGATGGAAACCTCCATGCCGTCGCGGTCATCGACTTGCCAGAACAACCCGCGCGATGCGTCGTAATGTTCCTTCTCCCATGCTTCGAAGTTGGTAATGAGATCGGGTAATAAATCCTTAACGACGGAATCGTTACCGCTCACTAAATACTGATTGTACAAGGAATATGCAACAGGAAAACTGTAGCCCCTGACGCTACCGCCTTTTCGAAGCCAGTAATAAGCGTAATCGTTCAGGTACTGATGGTTGTGCAGCCAGCGTCCTTCATTGAAATGGTGCATGCCGGGACAGGATATGGCATTATACTTTCCCGCCCACGGTACATCGGGGAGGAATTCCGTGATGACGAAACCTTCCGGCGTTTTCCGGATGTGCTTCCGGAAAGCCCACCAACGGAAATAGTATATTTCTTCCATCTGTTTATCGGGGCATTCGAACCGCGGAATATTGGCGGCAAGAAAGTCGAATGCTTTGCTGTTAGGGATGTATGTGGCAAACAGTTCGTCATCACTTGCATTGAATTTTTCAACATAATTGCTGATCACACGTGATTGGATGATTTGACCATCCACAATGTTTTGGGAATGTAGATGGTTATTGCCGGACAATAGGATAAGCGCACAGACGAAGTAGGCCTGGAAGCATTGCTGTCCAATAACGCTACGGAATGTTTTCATTACCTAAAAGCCTAAATTGGTACCTTTGTGAATCGCTAATCCTATTTGTTCCAGATATTGGTTCCGCCCGTTGTACCAAAGCATCCAGCGGTCTTTTTCCCGGATGGCGAAAGGTTTGTAGGTAGCGCTCTCATCCCAGCCGCCTTTGGTGGGTGATATGATAGGATTTTCCTTAAACCGTTCCCAATTGCTGATACCGTCTTTCGACCGCGCCATACCGATCTGGGCAAAATCAATGTCGCGGAAACCGATGTAAAACATCAGGTAATCATTTTTACGTTTGATTACCTGGCAAGCGGTCACCTTATGCTGTTCCCATTCCTTGGCCGGGTCGGCAGCAAAAACCGGCTGGAAACGTTTGTCCCAATGCGCCCCATCCTTGCTGGTGGCATAGCCTATGGCATCGGGTTCATATTGTTCCCCGCCCGAGTACCACATTTTGTATATTTTTTCCTGTTCATCCCAAATGACGTGCGGACACATGACGGCTACCTTTTCCCAAGGTTCGGTAGGGGAAATAACCGGTTGGGCGCTTTGCCGGACAAAATCCTTACCGCCCTTACTGGTGGCATAGCCAATCCACGAATTTTTCCCCTTTGCCTGCCCGGTGTACCACAGGTGGTATATACCGTCTTTCTTGACCACTGCCGGACGGTTGATATCGTCCTCCCAATCGGTAGCATCATTCGGACCTAATACTATTTCGGGCATTGTCCATTTCTTGCCGTCGGTACTGGCCGAAACTGCAACACTCCTTTTAGGACGCCAGGATGAATACATGATATATTCTTTCCCATCCTTCAATACAAAAATGTCGAAAACCGTTCCCAAGTTCCCACCTCCCAATACCGGGTTGTTTTCATATTTCACCCACCCTGCTTTGGTGTCGTTTTCCTTGTATGCACTGAGGAATACAAATAATGTTGTCAAAATAGCAAAAACAATGTATTTCTTCATGTAATGATGATTTGATAAATTTTAAAGAAGCAGTACCAAAAGATTGTTTCAGGCACAGCTTCAAAATTATGACTTATTTGTGAAATTTCCTCCACGATGAGCGGAAAAGTCGTTGAGATTTTGAAAATCGCATACCTTTTGCTAATATTATCGTTTTAAATTGAAATAATCATGTTCCGTAAACTTGTAGCTATAGAACCCGTTAGTTTGATCCCGTCGGCAGAAAAAGCATTGCATTCCTTTGCCGGTGAAGTAGTCATGTATCCCGATATTCCAGCGGGAGACGATGAAATCGCGATCCGTATTGGAGATGCCGATGCCGTGCTTATAAGTTACACATCCCAAATCAACCGGTTGGTACTGGAGAAATGTACGAATGTCAAATATATCGGTATGTGTTGCTCACTGTATTCCCCTGAAAGCGCCAATGTAGACATCCGCTATGCCAACGAACGGGGCATCACGGTGACAGGTATCCGGGATTATGGCGACGAGGGCGTGGTAGAGTATGTGATCAGTGAACTGGTATGTTGCCTACACGGATTTGGACAAGCGCCGTGGGACAGTATCCCCCGTGAAATCACCGGACTGAAAGCCGGTATCGTGGGGCTTGGTAAATCGGGTGGTATGATCGCTGATGCATTGAAGTTTTTTGGCGCCGATATCAGTTATTTTGCCCGTAGTGAAAAAGAAGAAGCTGCTGGTAAAGGTTACCGTTTTTTGCCTTTAGGAGAACTCCTTGCCCAAAGTGAAGTAGTCTGCTGTTGCCTTAACAAAAATACGATCCTGATGCATGACCCTGAATTTGAGCAATTCGGGAACAACAAAATATTATTCAATACGGGTTTATCGCCAGCGTGGAACGAAGCAGCATTTACCAAATGGTTGGAAGGTGATAACCTCTGTTTTTGCGATACTATAGGAGCATTGGGAGGAATCCATCTACTCAATCACCCGCATGTCCGTTGCATGCAGGTATCGACAGGCCGTACGCGCCAGGCATTTGACCGCCTGAGCGAAAAAGTGTTGGCCAACCTGTCAGAATACAATCGGTGAAACGATATTAAGCAGGGTACTAACGACCGACCACCCGGCAATTTCAGGTGTAGCGCTGTATACATCTACCACAGCACGTACCTGGTCATTCTTTATCTCAACCCTTTGGGTATCCCCCACGAACCCGGGTGTAGATTGCATGGACACTTGCATGTTTTCCGGACCGACGGATGCCAGCGAAGCGGCTACCGATACATTAAGCCCGGTCGGGAACACGTCTATGGCTTCTCTTGCATTTCCCGAGAAAACAGTACGTTGTTCCGTTTCCAGAGATGGATCGTAAACCTGTGATCTTCTCAAGGCTTGTGGGCCTTTTTCATTAAAGAATCTGGCGGATGCATTTCCCATTAAGGAGGCGGTTCTTAAAATGTCGAAGCCGCCGATAGCTCCGGATGCAATGTATACGCGCGTACCGGTTGCTTTTGCTGTTTCCGCAACTTCCCGGTAAAATGCTGTATCCGCCAAAGCACCAATAGATAAGGTAACGATGGAAGTACCATTTTTCAATGTTGGCAAAGCAAGTTCCTTCATTGCTGCAGGAGATGCGGATTCCACCAAATAATCGGGTTTCAGGGCTAGCAGACCCGCCAACATGGTACATGCTTTACAAGTTTTTCCGCGTTCTTGCATTTTTGTTGCCATACGATCAGCTTTCGAAGCTGATCGCGAATACACCCCAATCAAATCATATTCCGGCAACAAGTCGTTGAGGACTGCGTCTACAACAATTTCGGCGAGTCGCCCGCATCCGACAATCACTAATTTTTTCATGCAGGCAAAGATATTCTTATTATATGCATATCCCAAGGCGAATAGTCCAAGATAGACACCTACTTTAATTTTTCGTAAAATTCTTTCATCAAATTATCAAAGTCAGAATAAATACTTCTGGCAGATTTCACAGTTTGATCTTTTAACAATCTCTTTAATTGATCATCTGTTCCTTTTTCAAACAAAAAAGAAATTAATGCACCTCCAATAGTGTAGTAGTACTCATTCGGATATTTTTTAGGATTTTCCCACAGGTCAATAACGTCAAAATCGTTCCCGGAAATTGATTCTTTCGCAACGGAAAATCTATCTCTATTTGTTTGATCAAAATATACGGCAACTCCTTCATTAATTAAACGTGTGGCTGATGTCGGAGAAATGCCGTAACTAACCAAAATATGTGTAAGCTCATGCCCGCGTGTTTGATCATTTCTTGAATTGATCATGCAAAAATTAGAATTTGCGAAGCCAAGTTCTTGTTTTAATATATTTGAAGCTTGTTGAGGATCGTCCCAAACAAAAAAATCAATCTTTTTTAATGGTTTTGCGTTAAAGAACTTGTTTATTTCTTGATAAGCTGCTTCTCTATTTTTTATAAATAATTCTTTGTTATTTATGTTTTTAGATTCCTGAAAATGGAATCTGATATATTCTGTTTCGATGGTTTCCCAATTATTATAAAAGTCAGACATTTGCATTAATCCTAACAATCCTTGTGCAGTTTTTGACGAATTTTCAGTCGCATTCAATTTTAAACATTCATTTAAAGACTCTTTAGATTTTTTGCGGTCTTCTGTAAAATAATAACAGCTTCCTAAATATGCATAACTCCATGCCTGAACCCAATTCAAGTTATCCTTGCTAATTGTTCCTTTCTTTAAATACGGAATAGCTTTTTCAAATTGTCTTGTGTCTGTATACGCTCTGCCTACCAACATATTAATTCTTGGATTATCCGGATAATCTTTTAGCCCTTCAATTCCAAGAGTGATCACTTGACCATATTCTTTTTTCGCATATAGCTTTTCTAACTCTTCTATATTTTGAGAAAACGCATCCCAAGGAAATAACAATAATCCTGCGATCAATAACACTAAATTTTTCATCATCTTCTTTTTTAATAATTTAGAACTTATAAAATAATGCAAATCAAGGTGCCGTCTTCATTCGTACCTTTCTGTTGATCCTTGCTGATAGGCATTCCGCAACTCTGACAAGTTTGTTCTTTATTTTCCATTACCATTAACTTTTATGTCCTTTTCGGACGGTTCATACTTTATTTGTTTATAATTTTATTTTTTTGCGTTTGGAAAGCCTGACAAGCGTTTCCGCTATTCTGTCCACTTTCGTTTGCTCTTTCTTTGCTGAATATATCCACTTGACATAATTTTGTTGTTCACTCTCGTTCAGCGAATTGAAAAACGTCAATGCTTCGCTGTCGTCTTTCAGACACAACAATAATTCTTCAGGAACTTCCAACGGTTCATTGTCGGGATATAAAATAATGTGAACATAATCGCCCGCCTGTTTATTGATCTTTTTCCGGATTTCAGATTTTACGGCTAAGAATAAATCGCCCTTTCCAGATGGCATTATATCTCCAGACGGCATTAAATGGTATTTTCTGATTTCATAACCGTCGATACTTCCCCGTACTTTTACCCAACTGAACGGAGCATTGGGGTCAGGTAGAATTTCGGGAATAATCGTATACGTCCAACCGTATTTACCCGGCAATTTTTCAAATAAATATTGCTTATCTACCAATGGTTTTTCATTCATAGCGTCCTTATTTTTCATTCACCTTTTTACCATATTTTTTATTGAAGAATGAATCTTTTGTTTTGATGATCACCCAATTTCTCTCTTCCATAAATGCCAAAAAATCTGTTCGTCCAATTGTTCATTGCCGGTTGTTTGTTCACTTTGATTTTGATGCATGTTTGTCATTATATTGCAAATTTAAATTAATAATTATTTTCAATGCTTTCTTTTCTGTCTGAATTAAAAGGCATTGCGTAGGAACAGGTTATGTTTTTACTTTATTTGTAAACGTTGTATCGGAAGCTGGAATATGATCAAAACGTAACCTATCTTTTCTATTGCAACTACAAAAAATGATGCCAATAATGATCACTGCTATTTTTGTTTTCATCTTTTTCTTATTGTACAAATATCATCAGCTGACAGCAAGGAATGAATTGTATACCAGTGTATTATTCCGAATATTTGTTAATCAGACGAACCAATAAATCGTTCAGGTACTCAACTTGATATTCTCCAACCGTTGGTTCTAAATGTTCATTTCCAATTCCGCTATCGTTGGTAATAAACACATAAGTCCCGTTGGTCGAAATTGCCATAAAACGCATCAGAAATTCGGTTTCTTTATCAATTCCACTCGCAGTAACAGGAATAATTTTGATACCTTTCTCAGCTACTTTTCCCATGGTGTTTTGGATACTTGCAATCACAACGTCTTTGTGATGAGGAGGAGCATCAAGTATCAGAAACATCAGACGAGTCTTGGCGTTGGAAGACCATTGCAATTCCTCAACGGCTTTTTCAAGTGCAGTGTGAACTGCTTCGGGAAAATCTCCTCCACCATTTGCTGATTGTTTGCTAATAAAACTATTGGTAACCGAAATATCACTACTGAAATTGGAAACCCGCGTAACGTATTCGTCTCCTTCATCTCGATAAAAGACAGATGAGGTATAAACTGTAGCTTGCGAATTGTTATTTTTCACCCTTTGAACCACATCAACCAATTCTGTTTTGATGTATTCCAGTTCATCGCTCATAGAGCCTGTTGCATCAACAACAAGTGCAATTTCAATGCGATTTTCGGGCTGTTGTGAATCAACAATAATTTCGTTGATACCATGTGAATACGGGATAGAACTTCGTTTTTCGAGATTTCCGTTTACTGCAATTCCGATCATTGAATAATCGACAGATTCCGATTTTTGAAACAAGTCAACCCACAATTCAGCCCCACCGAAATTGTCTGTGCGAGCTGTAAAAATTGTTGTTGAATTCCGGCTCAGTTCAACAACGGCATTTGCTAATGGACTACCAGTCTTAGTTAATACTTTAACAGAAATACGGTTATTATTATAAAACTTCCAATATCCCGGCATAGAGATATAAGAAGAATCTCCGATTACATTGTTCCAGAAAGTCCAATTTTCAAGGTCATTCCACTCTCCTGCGGTAATCACACCGGGTTGTGGTTGTCCGTTACCGTTATCTCCACCGCTACTACCTCCATCACTACTCATATCAGCATAATAACGATCACTGTCTTTGTTATCATCCCTACTGCAAGCAAAACAAACTAAAGCAGCAAATAATAAAATCCTGATTTTAAATAATTCTCTTTTCATGACGCACAACATTGGTTTATTATTATTCAATTTCCCCTCTTTCTTAAACGTTAGATGGCCACGATTTATTTCATACGTTACCTTGTTTGTCTCAGTTCAGGCTCAATTTCCCTCAGCCTTTCTATTCGTTTGAAGATGCACTCTCGATAAATGTACCACCACTCACTTTTCGGGGCAGAATGCGGGCAACAGACCCTGCCAACAGTACTTTTCAACCGATGGAAGCAGGCCGTAAGTTGTACAGGCATTCTGTCAATTCTCATCTTAGGTCGTCTAAGAATTTTTTACTTCGTCTGTCGCTCTTTGATATATCACTGATTAAATGCTAAAACGTATATCTGTTTTTCTGAATTATCGTTAAACGCTGCAAAATTAGCAAAAAACCTTTCGCATGTGAAAACTCATACACGAAAGGCATTTCAATTCACGTTTTTGTCAAATGCTGACTTTATTCAGGCTAAATCTTCTTTCCGATATAAAATACATAACCATAATACGCTTTGTATTTGCGATATAACGCTACCTCATAATGCTCGGAGGCGATTAATTCCTCTGCAGCTTTGTTGCCGTTATACTTTTTCAGAAAAGATTCTTCCATTTGGGGTTGCTGAACGTAATAAAAGTCTGTCCAACAAGTCTCGGGGACGACAAAAGTGGCCACCGGGAGATAACCTACTTTTTGCATTTGAGCCACTTTGTTCGGGATGGTATCAATTTCGGGATAAGCTTTATCCCAAAACTCCTGAATCTCGGCAGGCCGCTCTCCGGTAAACCAAGTGTTTTCGGTAATTGCGATATATCCGCCCTGTTTCAGAAATTTTCGCCACTCGTTGATTCCACGTTCAAATCCAATGTTATAGATAGCACCTTCCGTCCAGATCAAGTCTAATTCTTCCCCGGTAAACGGAAGATTTTCCATATTGCCGACAATGCCTTTCACCCTGTTGTGAAGATTTTTGTTTTGGGCGTTTTGGTTGAATTGATTGATAAAGTCAGGCCATACATCAATCCCGGTAATCTCGCAAGGTGTATTTTCGGCCAATACCATTGTCTGACCGCCTGTACCGCAACCAATATCGGCAATTTTGGACTTATCCGTAAGACCGTCTATAAAACTCAATGCTTTGAGCGTTATTTCGGGACTTCCGGGACCTTGCCGTTCGGTATTTGAAAAATATTCATAAATCATATGGATGTCTAAATCGTGGATGGTTTTAACTTCGTTGTCCATTTCTTTTTTTGATTATTGATTATTGTCCACGAATTACACGAACCTTTAGCTCGGCGGAGCCAATTAACACGAATTTGAATTAGTGAAAATTAGTGTAATTCGTGGAGATTAAAAATTAAATTTATTGAATAGAAAAATCGCTCCCGAAGAATTTCCAGGAACAAACGAAGGGACAACCCGTACAGGACGTACAGATTGTTTACAAGACAATATCCGAATTGGTCATTAACATGGTGCGAAGGTACGAAAAATAATTGTTAAGAAACTGTCTTATATTTTCATTTTTGCCTCGAATATTGTCAAAGCCTTTCCTTTAATTTCAACTCTATCACCGTTCAATTTAACTTTTAAATATCCTGTCCTTTTTGATAATTGCAAAGAGTTCAATTCTACTTTTCCAAGTTTTTCAGCCCATAATGGAGTAAGCGCACAATGTGCCGAACCTGTCACGGGATCTTCATTTATCCCCGCCACTGGCGCAAAACACCTGACAACAAAGTCTGCCTGCCTTGAATTACTCTTTGAGGTTATCATTAAGTGCCCTAATCCTTTTTCAGATAGTGTCTATTATTTATTGACACATTTCATTGGTTTTGCGAAAGCATAATCGATTGACCAGTTTTCGGATATAATTCCGGCAACTAAAGCAGGTGTACGTGGGGTATAGCTTTTATCTAGATTTCGACTCAATGTTCCATGTGGTTTTATGAAATTGTAATGCATCACGATGATGGATAGCTTTGCCTGAAAGTATCGGGTTTCTTTGGCAAACTTCATACTTTTGCGCTGCAAATGACTGTCCATTTGCCTCAATGTTCCATTAGAGCGCTCAATATATGCCGTGTTTATCTTTTTGCTCACGGACTGGTCTAACTTTGTTTGGATACGTTCTTGCTGCCCAAACACGATTCTTTGTTCTACTTTAGTCACCCTGCCTTTTTCCCTGGTTTTGTGTACTACAGCATAATCCAAATCGGGATCGACAATCCGTACCGCCTTTTTGGGACGTCCACGCTTTCCCGTTCTGGGGACGGCTTCTTGGGTAGAATACACCTCTTTCAATACGGTTTGATAGTGAACCAGTTCGTCACTGACAAACAATGGTTTACTGTTACCCTCAAGACGGGAAATCAATTCCTTGAAGAATTTCCGACAACTCTCCAAAGTCCTCTCACCAACAAGATGACATAATATTAGCCTGTTTTCAGGCGAAAATGCCGTCCAAATCCATTTCTGACCATACTCTTTTTCTATATCTTCTTCCGACAAAGCCTTTTTTTATTCACAAAAGACCACTGTTCATCCAATTGGCATTCATTCAGATGCAATGAAGCTTGGGACAAGGAATATGGTGAAAATAGTGATAAAAACTCGATAGAATGAAAATTTTGTATAGACATATAACCGATGGTCGAAATCCTGTTGTTGATTTCGGTGATTCTTGGGGCAGAATAGATGAGAATGGTGAACCTTTATTTAAAATCTCTAAGAAAGAAGAACCTAATTGGTTAATTGCTTTTGTTTCGAAATGGATGCAAGAAGGAGAAAATCTCACAGAATTTGGTGAATATTATTGTAATGCATTGTTCAGTAAAGATAAAAGTGAAGATGATTTTGAGGATTGATAGTATACTGAACAGAGATTATGTTTGAAACTTGGAAAAACACTGTATTTTTTCAATTCAAATATGGATTCGAGCAATTTATATCAAAATTGAATTTGAATTGAAATAACAGAGGTATTGCTAATAAAAAACAAGTTTAATTAGTCGTAGTCTTCAATACATAAAAATTATTAGGCTTATTTGAAAATATTATTTCGTGAGCTTTTTCGTGAGCTGAAAATAAAAATGGCTGCATATTTTATTGATATACAGCCATTTATATAATAATAAAGTTGTCCCGCCAGGATTCGAACCTAGACAAACAGAACCAAAATCTGTTGTGCTACCATTACACCACAGGACAAGAGTCAAATTCGGGCGCAAAGGTACGAAAAAAATAATACGGGCAAACGAATTTGAAAAATAATCTGAAAATTTTTACAAATCCGATAAATAAATGTTCTGTGGATGGCTAATTTTAGGCCAATTTCTGAAGTATCTGCTTGTTTACAGGTATATGGAAAGCAGCAGAAATAAGCGGAACTTTCTTGAGGCTTCGCAACCATTCTGACAGGTTAGCGTCAGTTAGCTCAATATCGAATTTCAAGATAAAATCGAAGTTTTTGTATTTTTCGAGCAAGAAGCCATTGTCACAGCGATTAGATAGCAAAAGAAGTTTTTGGTCTTCATCTTCATGGGCAAAACAGGCAAATTCCTCGCCCGTATCGGTCACTAAACTGTCAGTTTGGGCAAACTTAAGCCCCAAGTGTTCATTGATGCTCCATGACAGCCGGTAATCATTTTCATGGGATGATATCCCGATGACCGTCAACGTTGTTGGTGGCACGTCTAATTTCAGGATATTCCGTTTAGCCATATCACTGGCGTTCTTTGATCCGCTCCAAGTATTGTACCAAAGCGTCGGTAGAGAAGTCTGTAGAAGTGGATAGGAAGGTCAACGCCTTCTGCGATGCCATTTGTTCAGCCTCTTTTTTTGACCGTCCCGAACCTTTTGCAATAGGAACATTGGTAATAGTAACCTGCACGGAAAATCTCGGGCTGCATTCTGCTTCTTCCTTGTATTCCTCAATGGCATCAAAGCTTACCTGAAATTTATATTTTTGTCCCCACTCGATGAGCCTGCTCTTAAAATCAGTTTCCGTATGCGCCAATGCATCTAAGTCAACATAGTTTTTTAGAACGTGTCCTGTAATATATTTTTGGGTTTTATCGTATCCTTTATCAAGATACATGGCACCCATTAAAGCTTCGAGGGCATCGCCGCAAATACGTTTTTTCATGGCTTCGGGCCCTGTAGCATAAGCTACCAGCACTTTTACCAAGCCCATCCGGTTGGCAATAGAATCCAAGTGTGTACGGTTAACAATTTTCGAACGCATCTGTGTCAAAAATCCTTCGCGTTCGTTAGGAAATTTTCGGAAAAGATAATCGGCAATGACTGCATCAATGATGGCATCGCCAAGAAACTCAAGCCGTTCGTTATTCACTACACTACCGTCCGGCAAAGTTAGTGATGCCGACCGGTGCAGAAACGCCAACTCGTACAATTGCAGGTTGCGCGGGTTGATTTTGAGTTGTTTCTTCAAAAATGAATAAAACTCCTTATCTTTGACCATAAGGAGTTTTAATGTATCTATCATACAAATATAACCTATTTTTCCACTTTCTTAAATATCACCGAGGTATTGTGTCCTCCAAAACCAAAGGTGTTACTTAATGCATAATTCAGCTTTCTTTCCTGGACTTTGTTGAAAGTAAAGTTCAATTTGTTATCCAGTTCAGGATCGTCAGTGAAATGATTAATTGTAGGAGGAACGGTACCATTGTTCATGGCTAATATCGATGCAATGGCTTCGATAGCACCGGCAGCTCCCAACAGGTGGCCGGTCATCGATTTAGTTGCACTAATATTGAGTTTATAGGCATGTTCGCCGAACAATCGTTGGATGGCCTTCACTTCGGAAGGATCACCCACTGGGGTTGATGTCCCGTGTACGTTGATGTAATCAACATCATCAGGTTTTACTCCGGCATCTTCCAATGCAGCTTTCATGGCTCTGAAAGCTCCGTCTCCTTCGGGGTGGGATGCTGTAAGATGATAGGCATCAGCAGACATACCGCCGCCGATAATTTCGGCATAGATTTTTGCTCCCCTTTTTACGGCATGTTCGTATTCTTCAACGATCAAGCCACCTGCACCTTCGCCGATTACAAAACCGTCGCGGTCCTTATCAAACGGGCGCGAAGCTGTTTTGTAGTGGTCGTTGTTGGTCGATAAAGCCTGCATAGCGTTGAATCCTCCAACACCTGTCTCGTTGATGGCAGCTTCGGAGCCCCCGGCAACAAATACATCGGCTTTTCCCAACCGGATATAATTAAATGCGTCTATGATGGCATTTGATGATGATGCACATGCTGACACTGTCGCATAATTAGGTCCCTTCAGTCCGAACTTAATGGATATTTGCCCTGCGGCTATATCCGAAATCATTTTCGGAATGAAGAACGGATTAAAACGAGGAGTTCCATCACCACTGTAAAAACTTTTCAATTCCTCGGCGAAGGTGGTTATACCACCAATACCCGATGCCCATATCACACCAATCCGCTCCAAATTACTTTGCTCCAAGTCCAACCCCGAATTGCTAATAGCTTCGGTAGCTGCCACTATGGCAAACTGGGTATACAGGTCATACTTTTTGACCTCTTTGCGATCGGGGAAAAAAGCCGACGAATCGTAATTTTTTACTTCACAAGCAAACCGTGTTTTAAATTTAGACGCATCAAAACGTGTAATCCAGTCGGAACCGCTTACACCATTAACAAGGCCATTCCAGTATTCCGAAACATTATTGCCAATCGGGGTAAGTGCTCCTAGACCGGTTACTACAACTCGTTTTAATTGCATAAGCTACAATCTAAAACAATGCTACTTTTTAACGTTTTCTTCGATATACTTGATGGCTGCGCCAACGGTGGCAATGCTTTCAGCTTGATCATCAGGTATGCCGATATTAAATTCCTTTTCGAAGTCCATAATCAGCTCAACAGTGTCAAGAGAGTCTGCTCCCAAGTCATTGGTGAAGCTGGCTTCGGGTGTAACTTCGTTCTCATCAACACCTAATTTGTCGACAATGATAGCTTTTACTCTTGATGCAATATCTGACATATGCTTAAATATTAAATTAATAAATATGGTTTAATATAAAAATTTAAACTGCAAAGAAATGTAAATATCTCAAATCTTCAAACTAAAAACACGTTTTTGTTGTAAAAAAAATAGTTTGACTGTCTTTGTTTAAGATTAAGACGTTGATTTTAATTGCGTTAAAAATAATCAACTTCATTTTCTACCTAATAAATGTTTTGCATTAGCTACCGCCGCATCGGTTACTTTCTCGCCGCTTAACATCTTTGCGATCTCCGTGACACGTTCGTCGGCTGTCAGTTCACTGACCTTAGTCCGGGTAACAAAACCTTGATCCTCCTTATATACCTTATAATGGTGTTTGCCCTTGGCGGCTATCTGTGGCAGGTGGGTAATATTAATGATCTGGGCGAATCGTGCCATCTGCTCGAGGATATTTCCCATTTTCCCGGCGATTTCGCCTGATACACCAGTATCTATCTCATCGAAGATTAATGTCGGCAAAGCTATTTTTTCGGAAATAGCGGCTTTGATACTCAGCATTAGCCGCGATATTTCGCCGCCTGATGCTACCTTGCCCAAATCCTGAAGGTTTTGTTGGTGGTTGGCCGAAAACAGGAAACGGACGGTGTCTGTGCCTGTTGGTGTAAATTGCCCGGCAGGCGATAGTTCGACCTTAAAGATGGCATTGGGAATGCCTAATTGGACGAGCAATGAAAGAATGCGTTCCTCGATGGCGGGAATAGCCTGTTGCCGTTTGCCGGAAATAGCAACAGCCATGGCTTCGAGTTGTATACGGTTTTGTTCAATATGTTCTTGCAACTGCCCGATACGGGTGTCATAATCATTGATCTCGCGTATTTTGACATCCAGTTCATCACGGATTGCTATCAATTCCTTCACGGAGGATACCCGATGCTTTTGTTGCAGCGAATACAGAAGGTCGAGCCGTGCATTTACCTCATCGAGCCGTGTGGGATCGAGTTCCATAGCTTCGGCAATACGGTCGGCCTCTACGGAGATGTCGCGCAATTCAATCAGTGACGACTCTATGCGTTGACGAAAACCTTCCGCCGGATGATATACCGATTGCAGTTTTGATAATACGGACACGGCCGATTTCAACATCTGGGAAACTGATACCTCATCTGCATCCAGTAATGCATTTACCTGTGCTAATCCCGATTTGATTTCTTCAGTATGTGTGAGCGATCCCAGTTCTTCTTCCAGTCCTTCCTGTTCGCCATCCTGCAAACGGGCAACTTCCAGTTCGTCGTACCGGAAACGGTGATAATCCAGTTCCGTACGTTGCTGGCTGGCTGCCGCCTGCAATGCTTCCAAATCCGATTGCAGCTTCCGGTAGTACGTGTACGTCCGGCCATAGGCATCTACTTCATTGGTCTGCCGGGCATACGTGTCGAGTATCTCCAATTGAAATGCAGGCGACTGCAGATAAATGTTATGGTGTTGCGAATGAATATCGATCAACTGAGCTCCCAGGTCTTTCAACACTGTGAGGTTGACAGGCGAATCGTTGACAAAGGCGCGTGACTTGCCGTCGGCGGATATCTCGCGCCGGATAACGGTTTCCGGCTCATATTCCAGTTCACATTCATCGAAATACTTTTTCCATATAGTCGCATGCAGGTCGAAAGTGCCTTCGACGATACATTTTTTCGAAGTATCGAGCAGCGTACTGCTATCGGCACGTTGTCCGGTAAGCAGACCTAATGCACCCAACAAGATGGATTTTCCGGCGCCTGTTTCACCTGTAATAATGGATAGGCCTTCGTGGAATTCGATTTCCAACTCCTGTATCAGGACATAATTACGTATGGAAAGATGGGTAAACAATTAAGAATGAAAAATTAAGAATTAAGAGTAAAAAGTGAATTTAAGTAAACGGCATTTAATTAAGATGTGAAAATACAATCAAAAATTGTCAACCGAGCTTGCCCGCCTGCCCGTCCAGTCAGGCGGGCTCAACGAAGTTAATCAAAAATCAAAAATAATTTATTGGTCGCCGAATTCCATCAGATATGCTTTAACAAACGCCTCGAGGTCGCCGTCCATTACGCCTTGTACATCGGATGTCTGGTAATTGGTACGGTGGTCTTTCACACGCCGGTCGTCAAATACATAACTCCGTATTTGTGAACCCCACTCGATTTTCTTTTTCTGCCCCTCGACTTCAGCTTGTTTTTCACGTTTTTTCTGCAACTCCATTTCGTAGAGTTGCGACTTGAGAATCCGCATAGCGTTTTCCTTATTACCCAACTGTGAACGGCTTTCGGTATTTTCGATGGCTATTTCCTTTACTTCGCCAGTCTTTTCGTCCTTATATTTGTACCGCAGGCGCACACCTGTTTCTACCTTGTTGACGTTCTGTCCGCCAGCGCCGCTTGAGCGGAAGGTTTCCCAGGTAACGTCGGCAGGGCTGACTTCAATTTCGATGGTGTCGTCCACCAATGGCGCAATAAATACCGATGCGAACGAGGTCATACGTTTACCTTGTGCATTATATGGCGACACGCGTACCAACCGGTGCACACCTGTTTCGCTTTTCAGGAATCCGTAGGCATAATTACCATCCACTTCAAGGGTTACGGTTTTGATGCCGGCTTCATCGCCTTTCTGGAAATCCATTTCACGGACTTTAAATCCGCAACGCTCGCAATAGCGTATGTACATGCGCATGAGCATCTCGGCCCAGTCTTGGCTTTCGGTTCCACCGGCGCCCGAATTTATTTTCAGGATGGCCCCCATGTGGTCTTCCTCGGCGCGGAGCATGTTTTTGAATTCCAGTTTTTCGATACTTTGCAAGGTCGCATCATATTGCACCTGTATATCGTCCTCTGAAGCTTCGCCCTCGCGGTAGAAATCGAACAACACAGCCAGGTCGTCCACCTGCTGTTTCACATCGCGGTATGTCATCACCCACTCCTTAAGCGCCGAAACTTTGCGTAACTGTTGTTCTGCTTCTTTCGGATTATCCCAAAAACCGGGAGCTTGTGTTTTTTCTTCTTCTTCCTCTATTTCGACTTCTTTGCGTTCGACGTCAAAGATACCCCCTCAGCGCATCCTCGCGCTCCTGCAGTTCTTTTACCTGCTCTGTTGTGACCATTATGTTATTTTTTTTGATTTTCTGATGAATGGAACGCAAATGACACTGATTCAATGGATTTTCACAGAAAAATCAGCAATGAATCCGCGTTCTATTTGTTGCAGCAAAGGTAGTAATTTTCACGAAAAAATCCGTGTTAATCTGTTCGGTCATGCATTATACCAAAGTGAAATTGGTTTTCGGATAATCTTTATTTTTGCGGCTTTTACGTATTTCCTGATCCGGATTGCTAAACCCAAAAACTGGCCGGTTTTTTTCGGTCTGCTGTTTTTTCTGGTCAACATGGCGCTGATGCTACATGTGGTTGCCATGTCGCGTTTCACCATCATCGCCGACCGTTATGTATACCTGGCTTCCGTGGGGATATTTTTCATAGCGGCATGGTATGCCGTGCCCTGGTTGCAAAAGATGGCCGTCGGCGGGAAGAAATGGATTCTTGTTGTTGCCGCGTGTTACCTGCTGTACCTGGGCAGTTATGCGCATTTCCGCGCATATGCATGGAAGGATAGCAGTACGCTGAAAAGAGAATTCCAGGAGTTGGTAAACGACAGTTTGCCGAAACAGAAATCCAAAGACCATGAAAACTGATTTATTAAGCATACTTGTTCCGGTTTATAACGAAAGCGAATGCCTGCCGATGTTCTACGGGAGATTGTGCGAAGTGGCCGCCACTTTGCCATGCCGGGTGGAAATCCTTTTTGTGAACGACGGCAGCACCGACGATACGCTGGAACGGATCAAAGCCCTGCAACAAAATGACTGCCGCATTGTTTGTCTTGACCTTTCGCGCAACTATGGCAAGGAAATAGCTGTAAGTGCAGGTATCGATCACATCCGGGGCGATGCCCTGGTCATACTTGATGCCGACCTGCAAGACCCGCCCGGATTGATACCCGGGATGCTGGCAGGAATTGAAGAAGGTTACGACGATGTGTATGGTCGCCGCACCACCAGGCGGCACGAAGGTTGGTTTAAACGATGGACATCCCGGCAATATTACCGGTTGTTGCGGACGCTTTCCAATATCGAAATACAGGAAAATACGGGCGATTTCCGTATGTTTAGCGCCAAAGCCATCGACGCGCTCCGTCACCTTAAAGAAAGCGAGCGCAACATGAAAGGATTGTTTTCCTACATTGGGTTCCGCAAGAAATGTATTCTTTATGAACAACCGCCCCGTGCCGCAGGCCGCACCAAGTGGAATTACCTGAAATTGTTGAACCTGACGGTAAAGGGCTGGACCTCGTTTTCGGTATTACCGTTGCGTATCATTTCGTTTACAGGTGTCTTGGTGTCGGTTGTCGCCTTTGTCTATTTGGTAAAAGTGCTCTTAAAGGCGTTGATCCTCGGCGATCCCGTAGGCGGTTATCCGTCCATGATGTGTATTATTCTTTTTTTAGGAGGCCTTTTATTGCTGGCTTTGGGAATTATCGGCGAATACCTCGGCATTATTTACCAAGAAACCAAGAAACGGCCATATTATTTTGTAAACGAAGTATTGAGAACCGGATCTTGAGTTTTACAAAAAACATACAGCGTATTGCCAATGTATTGCTGTGGGTTGTTGTACTGATACTGGCAGTAAAACTGGTGCAAGCCCGGATAGCCGATGTGTGCCGGGTGCCTACCGACAGCATGGAAAACGCCGTGATGGCGGGCGACCGCCTGGTGGTGCGCAAAATGCAGGCGTTTGGCCGGGGCGATGTGATCGTTTTCAACCACCCCAACGGAGATAACATGCAGTTGGTGAAACGTTGCATCGGCCTGCCGGGCGATACGGTGCGCATCGTCCGGAGCGTCATTTATATCAACGGACAGGCGATGGCGGCCATTCCCACCGTCCGGAAATGTTCGTGGGATTTTTCGTTGGATTTTCCGCTCCGCAGCCTCGGTTGGGACATCAATTAATTACGGGCCAGTAGTGGTGCCGGCCAAAGGCTTATCCGTGCCATTAGATTCGGCAAACATGAACCTTTACCGGAACACGATACGGACAGGAGGTCATGAGGTATTTTGCACGAACAGCGTATTTTATATCGACGCAAAGCCTGCAAAAGATTATACTTTCCAAACCGATGGCTATTTTGTGCTGGGCGATAACCACGGTAACTCGTTAGACAGCCGCTATTGGGGTTTTGTGCCCGAGAACTGGTAGTGGGCAAGGTATGGATGGTGTATTTTTCGCGCGATGTCGCCCGGCGTGGCATCCGGTGGGAAAGGATTGGATTAATGGTGAATGAACACGCTTCGATTGTGTATCGTTATGCCCTGCTCGCACCGGAAAGATATACCAGGAAGTAAAAAACCGGCCGCGGTTCATCATCGAAACACAAACAACAACGAAAATGTAGAGACGGGGCATGCCCCGTCTCTACTCAAATGCCCCATTTATCGGGAGCTTCACGCCATTGTTTCAGCGTTTCCAATTGTTCGGGTTGAATGTATCCTGTTTCCAATGCTAATTGCAATAATTCATTATAGTTGGTTAATGTATGTAGTTCGCAACCTGCTTTCACGAAATTTTCTTCAGCCAACGGGAATCCGTAGGTAAAAATAGCTACCATACCCAATACCGGATTACCTGCCTGGCGCAGCGCTTCCACTGCCGACAGGCTGCTTCCGCCTGTAGAGATCAGGTCTTCAACCACTACTACTTTTTTATCCGGTTCGAGGTAACCTTCTATCTGGTTTCCTAATCCATGCCCTTTGGCAGAAGAACGGACATATACGAACGGGAGTTCCATTGCATCGGCAACCAATGCTCCCTGTGCGATGGCTCCTGTAGCTACCCCTGCAATTACCTCTGCCTGCGGATATTTCCTTCGGATGGTTTGCACCAAACCGTCCCTGATCAAGCCGCGTACTTCGGGGAAACTGAGCGTTCGACGATTATCACAGTAAATTGGGGACTTCCACCCTGAGGCCCAGGTAAAAGGATTTGCAGGTTCTAATTTTATTGCCTTACTTTGCAATAGATAATACGAAATAGATTGTTGGACTGTCATGGATAGTGATATAAAAATTTATTTTAACGACCGCGTTGTTGTTTTGACCGACAAAAATATAAAAAGCTCCGCAATAGACAACGACCAGGTGTATGTCTTTGAAAACAAAAAGTCTTTGGCAAAGCGATTAGACCGTTTCGAAGAGTCGGATGATGATTGTTTGTGCATTACGCATCCCGATCTGGACGAGTTATTCGAATGTGTCACGGAGTGTTTTAAATATATCGAAGCGGCAGGCGGACTGGTGACTCTTCCTGACAGCCGCATCCTGCTGATCAAACGGCTTGGTAAATGGGATCTTCCCAAGGGGAAAGCCGAAAAAGGCGAATCGTTGCAGGAAACCGCCCTTCGTGAAGTAATGGAAGAATGTGGATTGGAAGAACAGCCGTTGATTACCGGCGAACTGACCCATACATTCCATACTTACCATCAGGATGGGAACCATGTACTGAAACATACGGCGTGGTATGCCATGCGGTATGACGGTGATGATACGTTGCACCCGCAAGTTGCCGAAAACATCACCGATGCGGTCTGGATGCCCGAAAGCCAGTTGAATATAGCGTTGCAGAATACTTATGAATCCATCAAACAAGTTTTGGATAAATGGTTGGCAAACAGAGATTAGGAGATGTGAAAAGAAACAGTTGATCTCATTTCGCACACAATTTACATGCTGTATCATATTCATTTGGATGTCCCAATGTTTTGTGGTGCAGGCAGAGGCGTATGATTATGAGAAAAAGGATACACTACACACCAATAATACAAAACCAGCGTCGAGATGGGTGCGTGAATTGAAAAACGTGATTGTTATTCCTCCAAAACATGAGTCAGCTGCAGATACTTTTAATGTGCAATCACCCAGTAATATTTACCTGAGCACCGAAGGACGCAAAATCGACCGGATCCGGATTATCCGGCTCAAACCTTTCGGGACATCTATTACCGACAGCACCCAGCGCAATGTAACATGGTTGGGCGCTGCTGGAAATGCCATCCATGTGAGTACCCGTGAATTTATTATCCGTAATGCCCTCCTGTTTCACGAAGGCGATACGGTGAACAGTTTCAAGTTGGCCGACTCGGAACGTTTTTTGCGTAACCTGCGTTATGCCGACGATGCCCGCATCATGGCAGTGCCTCTCCCCGACGGGCAAGCTGAGGTAGTGGTTGTATTGCAGGATATCCTGCCGTACGCGGTCGGCTTTGGAACTAACTTTGCTTCCAATGCCAATTTTGCCATTACTAACAGGAATATCATCGGGTTGGGAGTCGAAATGAAGGCAGGCGTATTTATTAATTCGAAGAAAGACAACCTGATGGGATATGAAACGATGCTCCGGATCCCCAATATCGGACATTCTTTCATTTCTCTCGAAGTCAATTATTTGGATAAATATGAGAATCAAAGGGCCGGATTTATTTTTAACCGTGATTTTTATTCACCTGCTACCAAATATGCCGGGCACCTGAGTTTCTATAATTCGCGTATCCCGGTGAATTACTGCGATCCCAAAGGGGATTACCCGGTAATAACGCCGATAACCGTCAGGTTCAATCATTTTGATTTCTGGCTTGGGCGGTCTTTCCAAATCAACAAAAACCCATTCAACAAACAGCGGAAGAATTTTACGGTATCTGTCGGAACGCAAAAAACGTATTTTATCGACCGTCCCGATAGTTCACAATACCTATACTATAAATTCCAGAACCGCACTACGGTTCTTTCATCGCTGACCTATTCGCAACAGGCCTACTATAAAACCAACCTGATTTACAATTTCGGCCGTACGGAAGATATTCCTTATGGATATTCCTTCTCGGTAGTTTCCGGTAAGGAATTTAATGAGTTGTATGATCGTCCGTATATCGGGACAAACTTCTCGATAGGCTACTTTATTCCAAGGATAGGTTATCTTTCGGGCGCTACTGCTTATGGTACCTTTTTTCGCAAAGGAGCTGAACAGGGATCATTTGATGTCAACCTCAATTACTTTACCAATTTGTATGTCATTGGGCAATTCAGGCAGCGTACCTTCATCAACGGGCAATATACCCGGCAATTGGATACAAAATTAGATGATTACCTGGATATTGATGGCGAATATGGAATACCCGGGTTCAGGAATGATTCGGTGATGGGTCGCCATCGTTTCAATTTTTCTGTAGAACAGGATTTGTTTACTCCATGGAATTTGTATGGGTTCCGGTTTGTAGTATATGCTTTTGCTAATCTGAGTTGGCTTGGCGGGTACGACAAGTCGATCATGCTGAGTACCATGTATTCATCTTTTGGTATCGGCTTTCGCATCAGGAATAATCAGCTTATATTTAACACATTGCAAATCCAGTTTGCTTATTTTCCCAATATTCCGGAAAACTCACGATTCCGTTACATCCACCTGTCCAAAGAAACGGTGTTAAAACCCCGCGATTTCATGCCCAAAGCGCCTGAAGTTGTCCCGCTTTATTAGGTGTCCTGTATCTTCACAAAAACCGGATAGCTTAGTGCACAAAATAAAAAATTCCAGATTGCGCATCGTAATCTGGAATTTTAAACTTTAAACTCAAAACTTCAAACTATTGAAGTCTCGCTTTGATTTTCTTACTTTCTTCCTCGTAGTCGGGTTTATCCAGCAAGGCAAACATGTTTTTCTTGTATGCTTCTACTCCGGGTTGGTCAAACGGATTGACCCCCAATAGGTATCCACTGATGCCACATGCTATTTCGAAGAAATAGAATAGTTTGCCAAGATTATACTCGTTGATGGCAGGGATTTCGATGCGGATATTGGGAACGCCACCATCCACATGCGCCAGCATTGTGCCCAGTTCGGCCATCTTGTTCACTTCGTCGATGCGTTTTCCCGAAAGGAAGTTCAATGTGTCCAGGTTGGCCGGATCATTAGGAATACGTAGCTTATGGGCAGTGCGTTCAACAGAGATCACTGTTTCAAAGATATTGCGCAACCCTTCCTGTATGTATTGTCCCATCGAGTGGAGATCGGCCGTCAGGGTAACGCCTGCCGGAAAAATACCTTTGTTTTCTTTACCTTCGCTTTCGCCATATAACTGTTTCCACCATTCGGTAACATACACTAATTTAGGATGATATCCAGCCAATATTTCGACCGTTTTGCCGGTTTTGTACAACTCGTTGCGAGCCACAGCGTATATGGCAGCAAGGTTGTCTTCGAACGGTACGCCAGGAGCGGTTGGTTTCTGCATATCGACGGCTCCCTGCAACAGTTGGCGGATGTCGAACCCTGCAACGGCAATGGGTAGCAATCCGACGGGCGTCAGAACCGAATAACGACCTCCTACATCATCCGGGATTACAAATGTGCGGTAACCTTCCTGTGTAGCCAAAGTGCGCAGTGCACCCCGTTTCTCGTCGGTGATGGCCACAATCAGATCTTTAGCTTTCGCCTTGCCGACTTTACTTTCCAGATGGTCTTTCAACAGGCGGAATGCAACGGCCGGCTCAGTGGTCGTTCCCGACTTGGAGATTACCACGATACCGTACTTGCGTGTCTCAAGCAGGTCAAGCAATTCGTACAGATAATCTTCGCTGATGTTTTGCCCGGCAAATACAACTTTGGGACTGTCGTTTTCCTTCATCGCCCAGAAGTTGTCCGACAATGCTTCTAAGGCAGCCTTGGCTCCAAGATACGACCCCCCGATGCCGACGACCACCACCACTTCGGTGTTCTTTTTGTAAAACGATGCCACTTCCTCGATGGCTGTGATATCCTTTTCCGAAACCGATGAGGGCAGTTGTACCCATCCCAGAAAATCGTTGCCTTTACCGGTTTTTTCGTACAAGGCTTTTACATAGCCCAATGCCTCGTCCTTACGGGCATTGATTTTATCTTTTGATACAAGTTGCGTGATGTGATCAATATTGAGCTTCATTTTTTTGATTTTTATTTTTGATTGAATATTCTATTCATTAACCATTACTTGATGTATACTTCCAATATTTCGGTCGGTTCCGAAGGCGTGAGCCGGACATTTTTTAGTACGGCAGGCAATAATACCGTTTCCCCTTTACGGATTTTCAGTGTCTCGTTTTTCCCCCATTGGATAGAACATGCTCCTGCTGTGCAAATATAGATAACAAACGAGTCAAGTTCCTGATAGTCTTTCTCCATCGGTTGCCCGACGCATACCAGGTTGGTGGTGAAATACGGGCATTGGGCCAGCGTGGCAGTGCCTTGTGCCGGCTTTTGGTAATGGGTCTTATATTCGTCCTGTAAACTGTAATTAATGGCATCCAACGCCAGTTCGGTATGTAGCTCACGCGGGTGGCCGTTGGCATCCACGCGGTCCCAGTCGTATATACGGTATGTTACGTCCGAAGTCTGTTGTATCTCAGCAAGCAGGATATCTTTTCCAATAGCATGCACGCGACCGGCAGGGATAAAGAATACATCGCCTGCAGCCACTTTCTCGAAGTTCATGATATCTTTCAGCTTCTTATCGTTCAAAGCCTGCACATACTTTTCCTTATCCATCGGCTGGTTGAACCCAACGATCAGGCTACTCCCTTTCCCGGCTTCCATCACATACCACATCTCGGTTTTCCCGTATGAATTATGACGTTCAGCGGCCAGCTTGTCATCAGGATGCACCTGAATAGAAAGGTCGTCCTGCGCATCAATAAACTTGATCAACACCGGGAATTCGATTCCGAAGCGTTCGTATATGCTGTCGCCTACCAGATCGCCCATGTAGATTTCGATCAATTCCTGAAGGTTGTTTCCTTTAAGGAAACCATTGTCCACTACTGAAATATCGCCCGTAACGCCCGACAATTCCCAGCTTTCGCCACAATGTTCCATCTTCGCATTTTTCCCCAATACGGTTTTTAACCGGGCACCACCCCAAATACGCTCCTTTAATATAGGGGCAAATTTCAGCGGGTAGAGCGATTGGTCTGTATTCATCTTTACTTATTATTAAGGCCTTAAATATGATATCCCGATTTAAACGAGACGGTAAAAGTAATCAAAATCAGGGATTGAAAAATCGCATGGTCGAAAAAAATACTGGAAACAAACACCATTAAAGTAAAATTGGTTTTAGCCCAGCTGAGCTAAAACCACTTTCACACCTGCATGATATACAGGTATGAAAGTGGTTTTCGGATCGTTGTTCGGTGGAGTCTCCAGACTCCGCCGCGCTAAAAGGAAAGCTCTTGCTTTCCACCATACAAGGCTGGAGCCTTGCTTTTAGCTGCGACGTAGCGAAGACGCTACGCCGAACGCCACTTCGGAAAATCCGAACCGAGCTTGCGAGCTCAGCGAAGCTAAAACCACTTTCACCTTGGTATAACTTGTCATTCCGACGATGGTGGCGCTTCTCCTGTTCCCCACTTCATATTTGCCTTGTCGCCCATCACTAATACTAACTTGCCGCCATTTTTGATATCATCGTGGCTGAACCAGGCTTTATTCCATTCCTTGCCGTTGAGTTTTGCCGATTGTATGTACTTATTGTCGGCTGAACAGTTGACAGCTTCTATCACAAAATATTTGCCGCCTCCCAAATCCATTTTAATGTAAGGAAATAACGGACTACCGATATTATAGGCAGGCATTCCCGGAGTGACCGGGTAAAATCCCATTGCGGAAAAAACCACAAAAGCTGATGTTCCGCCTCCATCTTCATCGCCGGGGACTCCCATCAGGTCATTACGGAACCATTGGTCGAGCAGGCTACGGATACGTTTCTGCGTTTTCCATGGTTGGCCGGCATAGTTATACAGGTAAGGAATATGTAAACTTGGTTCGTTGGCCATCGAGAACTGACCGACATTACCGGTATGATCGGGTAATTGGGCGTAGAAATCAAATTTGCTTCGTCCCAGCGATTCGTGGAAGGTAACATCTAAGTTGGTTGCAAACGCTTCGGGCGAACCCATCAGCCGTACTAGGTCGGCTACGTTGTGTTGCACATCCCAACGGTAAGTCCAGCCGTTGTTTTCGTCGTAATAATCACGGGCTCCCATGCCTCCCGAGAAACGGTAATCGAATGGTTCGATGAAGTTGCCGTCTTTGTCTTTGGGATGGAAGAAGCCGGTTTGCGCATTGTATAGATTACGGTAATTGTACGAACGTTTCAGGAAATATTGATAGTCATCCTCGTGCCCCAGCGCTTTGGCAATCTGCGACAGACACCAGTCGTCATAACAAGTGCCCAGTGTTACGGCCACCGGTTGACGTTTTTCGCCGGGATTTACAGTGCTGATGTATTCTGCTTCGCCGGGTTTCATTGCAGGGAAATAACCTTTTTCTTTATAGAAAGCATCTAATTCTCCAGCTTCAGCGCGTACCCAGGGAATCAGCGTTGACTCCATAATGGCATTGCGGCAAGCGGTATAGGCGGCTTGCAGGTCGAATCCGCGTAAGCCTTTGCAGTAAGCATCCCAGATGACGCCAACAGCGTGGTTGCTATTCATGCGGTGACTGTCACCGGTGATTTCAGGGAAGGTGGGCATCCAGTTTTCCTTGCTCTGTTGCGCCATGCGGATATACGAGTTGATCATGGCGTTTTCTATTTCCGGTTCAATGAGGATGCGCAATGGATGCGTGGCCCGGTAGGTATCCCAAATCCAGTCGTCGGTGTAGAATGGTGTTCCGCTATCGTCATGCACACGGCCATCGCCATCGAAAGCGCTAAAATAACGGCCGTCTTCCGAAATATTGATCATACGTTCGTAGGTACGGTAAAGTGAGGTGTAGAATACCGTCTTGTCATTGTCGCACGTACCTTTCACTTCTATTTTCCCGAGGGTTTTGTTCCAGATATCACGCCCTTTTTGCGCCATCTGTTTCCAATCATATGTGTTGATCTCACGTTTCAGGTTTTTGGCAGCTTGTTGTTCATCAATAAATGAGACGCCATAACGTAAACGGATCGTCTTCTGGTCTTTGCCGAAGTTGAGCACAACCGCTTTGTTCCGTCCTTCCACTGATTTTTCGTTGTATGATACGCCATCGTTTGCCAGTATGCCGACAGAAACCGGCTTCTGTTCCGTTTCAATGCTGACATACACACGGGTGTTTCCCCGGCCGATAGATTGATAGCCGGATATGCCATTGTCGGTTATTTGCATTGCCCCGTTGCGGGTGTTTACCACGATATAATTGTCGCCGGGCTTGCTGAAAGCAATTTCGTACACACCTGCCTGATGCGAAGGAGCATAGTTGACCTGCACCTGTGCTTCGTCCAGATATACCGAGTAGCTGTACGGGGTTATCTTTTCCAGATCGTAGGTGTAGTTAACCACGGGTTTCAATGCGGTTTCGCCCTGCACCGGACTGATGTTGAATGCCGAACTGCCACGGTGGCTGGTAACGATAACGGGTAATCCGCGTAACAAGTCCGAAGTATAGTCGGCACGTTCGGGATAGACCCGCAACATGCTGTTTGGCAGATGTACCGTAGGATAGGTGGGTACCAGCAAGTGACTGATGTTTCCCATGTAGGGGTTGACATAATCTACCGGGGATTTTTCACTGCTTTTGGACGCGCTGCACGAAAAAAATGAAATAATACAGGCCAGCAAGGTGACCGAAACAAAACGATTCATATTTATCTAAGATTTAAGGTTCAAATTATTTTCTTTCAGGCATGTTCATGCTCAATGGCTTTTCTTTACGGAGCATTTTGGCTGCTTCGCCTGTAAGCCACAGGTACCAATCGCTCGGACGACCGTCCATATCTGCAAACTTAGCCACGTCGCTCACCGGTGGGTTATCCGAACATTTGAATATTGCGGTACCTTCGTTTACCTCGTCGAACATTGCCACATAGATCATTTCGGCGCCGGCTAACATCGCTGTGGACATCTGTTGCCAATAGAAACGGCCACCTTGCCGGGGAATGGAGCCTACAGGTTTTATGTCGTCGGGAAACTCAAAACGGCTGAGGTTATGCCAACTGAACCCCGGTGTAACGCACGGCATATAATCAATTTTAGCGGCACGGCACCACTTGATATCGTTGATGATCATATCCCGGTAACGGTCCATATCGTTGTGGAGAAGCGGGGTAAAGCGCTGCACCATCCAAGGGAGTACGATGTCGGCCATGCGTATGATGTCGTGCAGATATGGATCGTGGATACAATCGGCTTCCAGGTCGCGCCAAAAGGTGGGTACACCCAGCATCACGGCACATCCACCGTATTGCGGGTCGTTTTTCAGGAAGTTGATCAGGCGGTCGAGGCCGATGTTACGGATGTCGTACGGACGGTCGGGAAATCCAATCCCCCAGATAGCCACCACAGGTTTACCATTGTGGTGCAGATAAGTCTTTGTGCCGGGTTGGTTGGTTACTTTAATCTGGTCAACCAAGAACTTCCAGTCGTCGATAATGGATGAACAGTCCTCACCCGAACCTTTCAGCCCCGATAGGTCGTACATCACAGCAATGGCACGGTTATTAACCGATGCTGCTTTCAAGGCGTTGGCAAGAATCACTGACGAGTTTTTCCGCGATTCTTCGGTGCGGGTAGTGTTGAAGAAACGCTGCATGAAAACGCCGTCGAGCCCATAATCTTTCATCCATTTGAAATGCAGATCAACCGTGCTTTTGTCTGTGGAACTAAAAAAACGGGCAGTGGAACCGTCGGCATGCTTCAACCCTGTGGGATAGGTTTTTTCGTACTCACTCACATCCGGCCACATATCGATACGGACTTTCGTTTCGTCGGGGTACATCACACCGTCGTCCGGGGCGCGGAACCAACCTTGGTAACCGGCCATAATGAGACCTTTATATGACGGGTAATTGGTGGTTTTGGCATGCTTGGCCTGGGCTTGCGCAGAATATGGCGCGATATGGATACAGAGAACTACTGAGAGAATTTGGAGATACTTCATATATGGTTGATTGTTTGATTTGACATACATTATACTAACTTATAAAAACAAAAAGCGTGTAAACTTTGAAATCTGCCTACACGCTTTTTATCGCAACCAATATCGGGTTTTATTTCCCGCTTAACCGTTCGATTTCTTTCTGCATCGATTCGATTAATTTATCCTTCTCATCAAGCGCTTTGTCCTTTTCTTCAAGTGCTTTTCTTTGTTCCATGATTTTCCTGTCACGCCCTCCAATCAACTCCATCAGTAACTCATTTGACCACCACTCGTCTTCTATTTCCTTCTGTTGTACCGGATCGGCGCCAGTATGGTAGAGGATTTCCACCATGCGTTGTATATCTTCATCATCTACCGGGTGGGTGTATTCTTTAATGATACCCTTGTCATCAACAAAATATTTCTGTTCGAAGACACTCAACATTTTTTCGAGGCGGGTGCGGGTTTTTCCTTCGATACGAGGTATCTGCACCACATAGCTGTCGTGCGTGAGGCATTCGATAAATACGCTTTTCAGGTGAAGTTCTTTGTGCGAGATCATGTCGCAATACGTTCGGTTTATCCGGATGGCAATGGCGTCGGTTTCGGTTAGCGTGAACCCCAACAGGTAGATGGTAATGATGGGCAGGGGTTCTTCTATCTTTAGACCGTTTTCCTCGACGATATCCTTACGTTTGTACTGTTCGGCCAAGTACGTGCGGAAGCGCATCAGGTCGACAGCGCTACGCGACTTCTGTATTTCAATCAGCACTTTCTTGTAGCCACCGTCGGCAGTACGAATGGTGGCCACAAAATCGAACCGGACAAGTGAAAGCAACTTGATCTTTTCAAGTTCTTCAACTGTCAGTCCTGCTTCGGCGATGGTCTGTGGCGACTTGAAATAAGTGTGCTCCTGCGGTGTAAGTGCAATACTTTCTACCGGTTGGTCAATCAATGTTTCCACAAAGAAACGCGCCACACGGTTATTTTCCATCAGGCGTTTGAATACGGTGTCAAATATGGGATTGGCGATGATCATACTTTTAAATTCAATAATTCCTGATTCAAAGATTCAATAATTCCTTAATAATGATACAAAAATACTGTTTTTGCATCAATTACAAAAACACGTGTAAGCAAATATGTCAAAGAACATGTCTTCCTTCCGGGTCTTCTGCCCGTCCGGTCAGGCGGGTTGAATCCCGTCAGGTTATTGTGCCGGTTTTACTTTCAAGCCGGTTTGAACTACTTTTTGAATGGTACCATCGGGATTGTAATACAGCTTATCCACACAGATGGAACGTAGGTTGCCGCGGCCGGAAAGAATACTGTTGTGATAGAATGCATACCACTGGCCTTTATACTCCACAATGGAACCGTGGTTGGTGTCGCAGTTCGTTGGATCCATATAAATACCCTGGTATGTCCACGGCCCCAGCGGACTTTTGCTGGTGGCGTATTTCATCCGGTTGGCGCCACGGTTGTTGTCGGAGTATGACAGGTAATAGATACCATTACGCTTGTGTATCCAGGCTGCTTCGTGAAAATCGTCCAAACCGGTCATATCCTGCAACCGACCGTCCAACTCCACCATATTTTCTTTTAGTTTTCCAGCCTTGCAGCGTCCGCCGCCGCCATAATAAAAATAAACCTGTCCGTCGTCGTCTACAAATACACAGGGATCGATCATTGCAAAAGAGTCTATCCCTGCAAAATAACCCTGAACTACAAAATCCTTGACCGGACTTTTGCTGGTGGCCACACCGACTTTCCAGGTGTTATTCCAGTCCGTTCCGCTGGGATGCGGGAAATAGAAATAGTAGGTTCCGTTTTTGTATGCACAATCGGGCGCCCACATGAAACCGCCTTCTTTCCGGCCCCACGGCACCTGGCTCGAATTAAGTATTTCGCCGTGATCGACCCAGTTGATCATATCGTCGGTAGAAAAGACGTGGTAACGATCCATCAGGTCGCAACCGCGCGGCGGATCAACATCGTGCGAAGGATATATGTACAAACGGCCATCGGCCCACACATGCGCCGACGGATCGGCCGTGTAGATATGGCGTACAAATGGATTTTCCTGTGCATGGCTAGCAATGCAGGACAGGAATAAACAAAAAGCAGTGATTTTGATGAATGTTTTCATACGTAAATTATTTATGCTCCCCCACTATTTGAGAGCGGTTTATACTGATTTATTATAGATCTGACAAAAGAAAAAATAGCACTCATCATTAGGATAAATGCGCGTTGGTTATTGGCATTATTATAAAACAGCTA
>JAVBSH010000258.1:0-4384 GCA_031547085.1 Bacteroidales bacterium | reverse complement strand
TCAAAGAACGGATAATGTCATTTTATAAAGATATCGGGCAATATGCCGATGAGTTGAGGGAACGAATCAATTTTAATTTCCAAACCTTCGAGGAGGTGACAACTTAAAATCCGAAAACCACTTTCACTTTAGTATAATTATAGCTAAGTAAAAATATTAAGATACAAATGAAGAAAGTTTTTGTTAGCGGTTGTTTCGATTTGTTACACAGCGGGCATGTCGCTTTTTTTGAAGAGGCTGCCAAGCATGGTAATTTGTACGTTGGAATCGGTTCGGACAATACGATCAATAGCCTGAAAGGCCGTAAAACCATCAACACCGAACAGGAACGCCTGTATATGATCAAGGCGCTCAAGGTGGTGACCGATGCGTGGGTCAATACGGGCAGCGGATTGATCGATTTTCTGGATGATCTCAAGAAGTTCAAGCCCGACATCTTTTTTGTTAATGAAGACGGACACACACCGGATAAGGAAAAGATTTGCCAGGAATTGGGCATCGAATATCTTGTGAGCAAACGTATTCCGCACGGACAGCTGCCGGTGCGTTCTACCACGGCGCTCCGCAGGGAATGCCTGATACCTTACCGTATTGATATCGCCGGTGGTTGGATGGACCAGCCTTATGTGTCGAAATATCATCCGGGTTCGGTACTTACTATTAGCATTGAGCCTGATTATGAATTCAATGACCGTAGCGGGATGTCGACCAGTACCCGTAAGAAAGCTATTGAGATGTGGCAGACGGATATCCCGCAGGGAGATATGGAGAAATTGGCCAAAACATTGTTCTGTTTCGAAAATCCTCCCGGGAAGGTAGAAATCAGCGGTTCACAGGACTCATTGGGTATTGTGTTGCCCGGCCTTAACAAGTTGGACTATGACGATAATTATTGGCCGTGCAATATTACGACCGTTTATGATGAAGATGTTTTGAAATGGATTGAAGATCATATTTATATGGTGGCTTTGTCGCCACGCCGAAATGCATATAATGTGCTGGATCATACCGATATTACACGTGCCAAGGTAAAAACATTGGCTGATGCTACCGACAATTGCTGGAAAGCCATTCTAGATAAGGATATCCAGGCATTTGGCAATGCTTTCCGCGCTTCGTTCGAAGCACAGATTGCTATGTTTCCCAACATGGTGGACGAAGGAATACTCGAAACCCTAGAACAACAAAAGGGCGATGCAGTAGGCTGGAAACTGTCGGGTGCAGGCGGTGGCGGTTACCTGATTTTTGTGGCTGAACATCCCGAAAAGGCACGTGGTATTAAAATCAGGATACGCCGGAAGTAAAATAGTAAATGGATAAATTCCCACTGTATTTTTATTTGGGTAATTTTATTATATCTTTGCGGCGCGAAAACGGCTTTTGGCTGGGTTGTCGCTAAGTATGGCCTCATAGTTCAAGGGATAGAACGAAAGTTTCCTAAACTTTAAATTCCAGTTCGAGTCTGGGTGAGGCTACAAAAAACGAAAAGCCGCTGACTGTCAGTGGCTTTTTTGTTGAAAATGATTCCTGCTTATCGAAAGTAATCACCTGTTTAATCTTCAATAGCTATGATCAATATCCGGCAGGAAGTGTCTTTGCTTCCATACAATACCTTCGGTATACCAGCCACAGCTTCCGTATTTGTTGAGTCAGATACTGTTGCCGAATTAACCGATTTTATCAGGTCGCTTGCTGATCCTTCATCTGCTTTCATCCTGGGAGGTGGTAGTAATATCCTGTTCGTTTCCGACCGTTGTGATCTGATCATTCGCCCTGTGATGAAGGGTATTGAACTGATGGATGAAACTGATGATCAGGTGTGGGTTCGCGCAGGAGCAGGTGAAGTTTGGGATGATTTCGTGGCTTGGTGCGTGGAACGGAATTTTTCAGGGATCGAAAATTTGTCGGGTATTCCCGGAATGATCGGCGCATGCCCGATACAAAATATAGGCGCTTATGGTGTTGAAGCAAAGGAGACGATCGAAACTGTTGAAGCAATTGACAAAGCAACAGGTCAAACGGTAACATTTACTGATCAACAATGTCAGTTTGGCTATCGCGACAGCTTTTTTAAAAGAAATAAAGGAAAATATTTGATTACGGCCGTCCGATTTAAATTATCGAAACGATTTGAACCGAATATCCAATATGCCGATCTTAAAACAGAACTTTCGTCTGTTGTGAGTGTAACGCCGGTAACGGTACGGCAGGCGATTGTCAATATTCGCTACCGGAAACTACCCGACCCTGCGGAATTGGGTAATGCAGGTAGTTTTTTCAAAAACCCGACCATTAATGCAGAAAAATCTAAGTTAATCAGTCAATATGATCCACAGGCTCCGTTGTATCCGGTAGCTCTTGACTCCTGGAAGATTTCGGCAGCATGGCTTATCCAGCAATGCGGCTGGAAAGATGTGCAAAGCGGAAATGTTGGTACGCACAAGCGGCAACCTTTGGTGATAGTGAATTATGGGAATGCTACGGGAAAAGAAATACTCGATTTTGCGGGAAGGATCATCACTTCGGTAGACGAACGGTTTGGTATCCGATTGGAGCCGGAAGTAAACATTCTTTAAAGTTTGAGTGAAGCGCCTGTTTGTAGAGATAGTTCACAAAATTTGAAAAAAATCGGATTTTCTTTTTTTAAAGAAAATGTATAATTTTGCCGCTTATTTTCTAATATAGGGGAAGTTTGTTTCCTATAAATTTATTTATTAAACTTATTATCAAAAAATAAACAACATGAATCCGTTATTTTGGTTTGTTCCGGCTGCATCCTTGTTAGCCTTGGGTTTCGCTTATTACTTTTTCAAAAGCATTATGAAAGAAAGCGAAGGTACCGACACCATGAAAGAAATAGCTTCGCACGTCCGCAAGGGAGCGATGGCTTATTTGAAACAACAGTATAAGGTAGTATTGATTGTGTTTGTGGTTTTGGCCATATTTTTTGCCATCTTGGCTTATGGGTTTCACATTCAAAACGGTTGGGTTCCTTTTGCCTTCCTCACTGGTGGTTTTTTCTCCGGCTTGGCGGGATTCATAGGCATGAAGACGGCCACGTATGCTTCGGCACGTACAGCTAATGCTGCTCGTCATTCCCTTAATAGCGGTTTGAGGGTTGCTTTCCGTGCAGGCGCCGTAATGGGTTTGACAGTAGTAGGTTTAGGTTTGTTGGATATTTCTGTATGGTATTTGGTTTTAGATCATTTTGTAGAGGCTGCTACCGCTTCACAAAAATTGGTGATCATCACTACAACGATGTTGACTTTTGGTATGGGGGCTTCCACACAGGCATTGTTTGCACGTGTGGGCGGCGGTATCTACACTAAAGCTGCCGACGTGGGCGCTGACTTGGTAGGTAAGGTGGAAGCCGGTATCCCTGAGGATGATCCGCGTAACCCGGCCACTATTGCTGATAATGTAGGTGACAACGTGGGCGACGTAGCCGGTATGGGCGCTGACCTGTACGAAAGCTATTGTGGTTCCATTCTGGCAACGGCTGCTTTGGGCGCTTCGGCATTTTTTGCTAACCCTGACATGCAATTAAAAGCGGTATTTGCCCCGATGTTGATTGCTGCAGTCGGTATCATACTTTCTATTTTTGGTATTTTCCTTGTCCGTACCAAAGAAGGCGCTAATATGAAACAATTGCTTGGCGCTCTGGGTCGGGGTGTTAATTCAAGTTCTATTTTGATTGCCATCGCTACGTTCGGTATTTTGTATATTTTAGGAATGGAGAATTGGTGGGGTATTTCATTATCTGTTATTTCCGGTTTGGTTGCAGGTGTCATCATCGGGCAATCAACCGAATATTATACATCGCATTCATATAAACCTACCATAAGGGTTGCGGAAAGCGGCAAAACAGGACCAGCCACCGTCATTATTTCCGGTCTCGGTTTGGGGATGATGTCTACGGCTATTCCAGTCATCACTATTTGTATCGCTATTATTATGGCTTTCCTTTGTGCTATTAATTTTGACGTAGCGCACATGATGTCGGCGCAGAATCTTAGCCTTGGCTTGTATGGCATCGGTATTGCCGCTGTAGGGATGCTTTCTACGCTGGGTATCACCCTGGCAACCGACGCTTATGGCCCCATTGCCGATAATGCTGGTGGAAACGCCGAAATGAGCAAACTGGAACCCGAAGTTCGCAAACGTACCGATGCTTTGGATGCTTTGGGGAATACCACTGCCGCTACCGGTAAAGGTTTTGCCATTGGTTCCGCCGCTTTAACTGCATTAGCATTGCTGGCGTCGTACATTGAAGAAATTAAAATAGGGTTACAACATATCGGGCAGGAATTTTTGACATTTGCCGACGGTTCAAAAGTTGAAACCGCCACAGCATCCATTATCGACATGATGAATTATTATCAGA
>JAVBSH010000043.1:0-11483 GCA_031547085.1 Bacteroidales bacterium | reverse complement strand
GCGGAAAAACGAATACCAGGCCGATAATTTTGCTGCACACTACGAGATGGGCAATGCATTGATCAGGGCACTCAAAAAACTATCGGTCAACAACCTTTCGAACCTGACGCCACACCCGCTTTACGTCTTTTTCTACTATTCGCATCCCACGCTGTTGCAACGGATACGGAATCTGAAACGATAGACTTCAATTGGCAAAACCTTATTTTCAGGGCCAACCTTAATCCCAACCTTTAATCATTAATAGAAACTGCCCGAACGGGTAAAAATTAAGAACAATGAAGAAGTATTTTTTTAGTGTAGCATGTTTGTGCTTCTGTGTGGGCTTTGTCTTCACAAGTTGTAAAAAGGACGATGACGGTCCGGAAACAAGTTCGATTACTTCCATTATCGCCAAAGTAGAAGATGGAAGTTCATATAGTCTTGATAAAGTTAAAGGACTCTTTTCTATTGAAGGTTCTATGTATGAGATAGTGAGTGGTAATTATACGAATGACGGGTTTACACTATATTTACCCGAAACTATTGATGTCAAGTATCTTAGGGTATTTAGTGATATTCCTAAAGGAGTAAAGATGAGCGATCCAAATACTAAATTAGGAGCATTGAGTGTGTTAGGCTACAAGTCAAATATTGCTTTGGGAAATTTTGAATATGAAAAAGAAACACAATCTTTACATGTAGAAGCTGAATTTATATATGCTGATAGGGATGTCACCGTGACAGGTTCGAGCATTTATGAGGAAGGATACAAAGTAGTTTGGAATGCTGCCCTTAAAAAAGGTTGGAATATTGTATATGACATATATACGGCTACTGAAGTAACTTATACCACATCCGATCCCGGTGGATTGAAATGGTATTTTTATGATGGTAGCGAAAAGTTATTCCAAACAGAAAGCATTGCCAAATTTGCTGGTAGCAAAAAACTCATGTCTAAAGGCTTGGAATAACACGTTCAGTTAAATTCATATAAAAAAGGCTTGCTGAAAAGTATTCGGCAAGCCCTTTTTATATAAATACAACAATGATTGTTCCGCACTTCTCCCCTCCCTACTTGGGTAGGGCTGTTAAGTTCTAATTATTTAGTCACGAAGTGACGCCATACACCAGCACAGGATATAATCCTGTGGATGACCGAAATCAGGAATCGAAATCGAGTTCCGAAGGAACGGAATATTACATATTTATTATGCCATCCCTTCGGGATTCGATTGATGTCCATTTTTCACAGGGCTTATACCCTGTGCTAAGTTATCTCGTCCCTTCGGGACTTTTCACATATACGGTTTAGAACTTAACAGCCCTGCCTACTTGGGACAGGGTTGTTAAGTCCTATATCTTATTAGCCTTTAAGCTGTCCTTTCAGGACGCTGATTTTGAGGTATGTCCTTTGTCCCGAGGCGTTGCCATCGGGCTAAAATAAGCTGGGCTTTGCCTTCGGCGAGCTTGTCCTTGCAGGACTGCGGTTCAGCCCGTATGCCAAAAGAACGCCAGCCTGAAAGGCTAACTTAATTCAGCCCGACGGCAACGCCTCGGGAATTAGAAACAGGCAAAGAACAATCAACGCGCTGTAAGCGCAGCTTAATCTAATCCAGTCAATCCAGTCAATAAAAGTGTTATGATCAAATTCCTCATCAACCGCCCCGTATCCGTACTCATGGCGTTTACGGCGTTTTTCATCCTGGGGATCATCACCTACCTGAACATTCCCGTGTCGCTGTTGCCCGACATCGCCATCCCCGAAATTACCGTACAGGTGTCAGGGAAGAACAGTTCGGCAAGGGAACTGGAAAATACAGTGATTGCGCCTATCCGCCAACAGTTGCTCCAGGTGGGCAAATTGAGGGATATCCGTTCCGAAACCCGGGACGGCAGCGCTGTCATCCGGTTGGTATTCGAGTATGGAACCGATACCGACCTGGCTTTCATCGAGGTGAACGAAAAAATAGACGCGGCAATGAATTACATCCCGCGCGATTTCGAACGGCCACGTGTGGTGAAAGCGAGCGCTACCGATATCCCTGTTTTTAACCTGAACCTGACATTGAAAAACGATGTCGCCTTTGAACAGTCGGACGAAACAAGGTTCATAGAGCTTTGCGACTTTGCCGAGACGGTCATTAAGCGGCGTATCGAGCAGCTTCCGCAAGTAGCCATGGTGGATATCACCGGGATGATGAACAAACAGGTGGTGATCATTCCGGATCACAAGTTGATGGAAACGACAGGGATAACGTTATCGGACATCGAATCGGCTCTGAACAATAACAATGTAGAGCCTGGCAGCATGGTTGTCCGTGACGGGCATTATGAGTACAACATCAGGTTTTCGGCTGTATTGCGCACCTTAGAAGATATCCGGGATATTTTTATCCGTAAGAATGATCGCATTTTCCAGCTAAAGGAATTGGCCACCGTGGAACTTGTTTCCGAAAAGGAAAAAGGCATGGCTTTATATGACGGGAAACGAGCCGTGGTGTTGGCGGTGATCAAACAAGCCGACGAGAACATGGACAACATGCAGAAAGCGCTGGACGAAGTCATTGAACGCTTTCGCGGGATGTATCCCGACATCGATTTCAGCGTCTCGCAGAGTCAAACCGAACTGCTGAATTACTCTATTTCGAACCTGCAACAAAACCTGATCTTGGCATTTATTTTCGTCACGCTCGTGTCTGTCATTTTCCTGAAAGATGTAAAATCACCGCTGACCATTGGGTTGAGCATGTTTGTATCGCTGATCATCAGCCTGATGTTTTTCTATCTTTTCCATGTATCCCTGAATGTAGTCTCGCTCACCGGTTTGATCCTTGCATTGGGCATGATGGTGGACAATTCGATCATCGTTACCGACAACATCGGGCAACACCTGCAACGCGGTTCCACCATCGAGGATGCCTGTATCCGCGGTACGGGAGAAGTCATCGCACCTATGTTGAGTTCTTCATTGACCACCATTGCGGTATTTGTCCCGTTGGTATTCCTGAGCGGCATGGCCGGGGCCATTTTCACCGACCAGACTTTTTCGGTGGCGGTGGGCCTGATGGTTTCCTACATCACGGGAATCGCATTGCTGCCTGTGCTTTACAAATTAATTCATGGAATATCTTTTGGGCGTAAACGCAGGATAAAGGATTCGCCGGGACAGGACAACAATAGCAACAAACCGGTCATGGAAAAAGCCTATCACCTCGGGGTAGAGTGGGTTTTCAGCCACAAGTTATTGACCACCATCGTGATGTTGGCGGTATTCCCCGTATGTGTCTGGCTTTTCAGGATCATTCCCAAAGAGAAAATGCCCCGCATCAGCCAAAGCGAGATACTGGTCGATGTGGAATGGAACGAAAATATCCATGTCAACGAAAACTTGCAACGGACACAGGATTTCCTTCATGCGCTGGACGACCACGTAACAGAGCATGCCGCATTAGTGGCGCAACAGCAATACATGCTCAACCGCGAGCGGGAGCAGACATCGTCCGAAACACAAATATATGCCCGCACTTTGTCAGCAGACGATATCCCCGGGCTGAAACAACAAGTGGAAGGTTATTTCAGGGAACATCATCCCAGTGCAATTGTTTCATTTACCCCTTTAGGAATCATCTTCGAGAAGATATTTACCACAGGGGAGCCGGATCTGACCATCGAATATTATTCCAAAAACCGGGCACAAGCTCCCGATGCGGCTACCATCCGCGGTATGGAAAAGATTTTGACGGACCAGACGGGACAAGCGCCAACAGGCGTCTCGTTCCAGAAACAATTGAACATACACATCAACCGCGAAAAGCTGTTGCTTTATAAGGTGCCGTACAGCGAGGTATACCAGGCGCTGAAAACAGGATTCCGGGAAAACGAATTTGCGGTGTTGCGTTCATATCAGCAATATCTGCCTATCGTGCTGGGCGGCGAAGAACAGACCATCAGGGAAGTGATCGACAATATCCTTGTATACACATCGAAGGACGAATACGGCGTACAAAACCGGTTGCCGTTGAGTACCTTTGTAACCACCACCCCGGCGGAAGATATGAAAACAATTGTTGCCGGTAAAAACGGCGAATACATCCCTTTCGATTTCTATGAGACCATCCGCACGGAAAAAATGATCGAAACCGTCAGGGAAAACATGGCAAAAGACCAGCAGTGGGAAGTTAATTTCTCGGGCAGCTATTTTTCCAATAAGAAAATGATCGGCGAATTGATGATCATATTATTGATATCCATATTGTTGATGTATTTCATCCTTGCCGCTCAATTCGAAGATTTCGTCCAGCCATTGATCGTATTGCTCGAAATACCGATTGATGTAACCGCCGCGCTGGGTTTACTTATTGTCCTGGGACAAAGCCTGAACCTGATGTCGGCCATCGGGATCGTCGTTACGTGCGGTATCATCATCAACGACAGTATCTTAAAAGTCGATATCATGAACCAGTTGCGCCGTGAAGGTTATTCGCTCATGGATGCTATACATGAAGCCGGACACCGCCGTTTGAAAGCCATATTGATGACAAGCCTCACCACCATTGTTTGTATGGCACCCTTAGTGTTCAGCAATGACCTTGGCTCCGAACTGGAAAAACCATTGGCCATTGCCACCATCGGGGGAATGGTGATCGGTACTATCGTCAGTTTGCTGGTGGTTCCACTGGCATATTGGGCGATATACCGGAAAAAGGATCGTCCGGCGCAACAGCAAGAGGCCTAACAGGTTCGGATTCGCCGAGTTCGTAAACTCGGTTTAGAAACCTGATAGGTCTAGTTAAAGCACGTTCGGCGTAGCCGTCCTCGCTACGTCGCGCTAAAAACAAGGCTCCGGCCTTGTTATGGAAAGCAGGAGCTTTCCTTTTAGCACAGCGTAGTCAGGAGACTACGCCGAACGATGACATCAAAAGCAAAAAATAATTATGTTTCAAATGAAAAAGATAATCATTGTATGGATATTATGTTGGTACGGCGCAGCTCTTCCTGCACAGGAACTTACCCTAACCCTTGGCCGTACCATCGAAATAGCCGGCGACAGCTCGTTACAGGCTTTCACCGCCCAAAACCTGTACCGGGCAGGTTATTGGCAATTCCGTTCCTTCAAAGCCAACCGGTTGCCGTCGTTGAACCTGGGCATGAAACCCCTGCAATATTACCGCGACATCACCAGGCGTTACGATTCGGAAGCCAACATCGACGTGTATCGCCAGCAACAATCGTTATATTCGTCGGGAAACCTTTCCGTACGTCAAAACCTTGATGTTACCGGCGGTACATTTTATATCGATTCGGAACTGGGGTACATGAAAAACTACGGGGAGAACGCTTATTCGCAGTTCACCACTGTTCCGGTAAGGATCGGTTATTACCAGAGCCTGTTCGGATTCAATAGTTTCAAATGGGAAAAGAAAATCGAGCCCCTCAAGTACGAAAAAGTAAAAAAACAGTTCCTGTATGACAGGGAACAGATTTCGGAATATTCAACCCAATATTTCTTTGATCTGGCCATGGCGCAAACCGAATACGATATGGCTAAGGAATACGTGGCGTCGAGCGATACGTTGTTTAGGGTAGGGCAGGAGCGGCACCAGATCGCTTCCATATCGCAAGCCGACCTGCTGACCCTGAAGCTCGACGCCATCAATGCCGCCAACAGTCTGAAAAATGCGGATATCAACCTGAAAAGGGCCATGTCGGCGCTGGTTTCGTTCCTCAATATGGACAAACGAACCCAGGTGAGGCTGGAACTACCCGGTATCCCGAAAGATATCGCCATATCGGTGGAAGCAGCCGTGGAACATGCCCGCGGAAATAATCCCGATTTTTTGGGTAACCAGCAAAAAATACTGGAAGCCGAACGCGAAGTGGAACGTACCCGGCGAAGTTCCAACTTTGAAGCCAATCTTTCGGCAAGCATTGGGTTCAACCAGGTGGCCAACGACCTGGCAAGGGCGTACAACAGCCCGCTCCAACAGGATGTGGTAGCAATTGGCCTTTCGATTCCCCTGATTGATTGGGGTGTCCGGAAAGGAAAAGCCAACATGGCCCGGAGCAACCTGAACGTAGCCAACTTGTCGGTACAACAAACGGAAGTGAAGCTGGAGGCTGACGTGGTGATGACAGTCAACGACTTCAATATTCAGCAGGATTTGATCCAAAGCGCCGAAGAAGCCCTAAACCTGGCCAACCTGGCATACAATAGCACCAAACAACGGTTCATGATCGGCAAGGCTGATATCAACAGCCTCACCCTTTCCATCAACCGCCAGAAAGATGCACAAAAGAACTACATCTACGCATTGCGTAATTACTGGTTAAGTTATTACAAGATACGGAAGATGACCTTGTTCGATTTCGAGAAGCAACAACCTTTGTCAGTTGTTTTCGATGACCAGATGGATATTCAGTAATAAAAACAAAGTACATTATCAATATGATGCATTTTAGTCCTGAAATACTGGTCTTTCTAATTATTCTTTTTGATGCCGCAAAAAGAACCAAAAACGGCTCGACGATTTTAACGCGCTCCGCCTACCGACTTCGCTTGAACGGAACTTAGCGAAGCGATCTCACGCAGCGAAGCAAGTAAAATCGTCAATATGGTGCCTACGGCAATTTTTTGACGGGCAAAGCCGTGGACCATGCTGTCACCCGTCGTTCAGTATTAGCGCGGGCGTTAGCCCGTTTATCAAGCGAAGCTTTCCTTATTGGCAAAATTCCGTCCAAGCGAAGCCGGTAGGCGGAGCGCGTTTATTTTGCTAAGCCCTTTTTGGTACTTTTTGGGGCACCAAAAAGTACAGAAGAAGAAAGACTTCTATCAAAAAAAATCGTCTGATAAAAGTGTTTATTTTGCCAAATATGATACTCTGATGATAAGTAAGTTATCAACCATGTTATTATAAGCAATAGTGAAGTAATTTTCTGATCATTAATATATTGATTCGTCATCACTCGCAATGACGACAATCATATAAAAAGAAAAATAAATGTCGCGTCGAACTTCATCCTTTTCTATCATACTCGTCTTCATCTGCCTGATGTTGACAGGAATCACCATGGTGCCGCTGTTGCCGGTTAAGCTATCGCCATCGCATGCCCTGCCGCAGGTCAGCGTCTATTTTTCGATGCCAGGCAATTCGCCGAGGGTTGTCGAAATGGAAGCGACATCGAAGCTGGAATCCATGTTAAGCCGGGTGAAAGGTGTGCAAAACATCTGGTCGGTTTCAGGCAATGGCTGGGGAAACATCGGGTTAAGGCTCGACAAACATGTGAATATCGATGCCGCACGTTTCGAAATATCCACCATCATCAGGCAGGCGTGGCCATTGCTACCCAAAGAAGTCGGTTATCCGTCCATCTCGATGAGTCGTTCGGATGAAAATGCAAACCGTCCTTTCATGACCTACACAATCAATGCGCCTGCAAGCCCGGTATTCATCAAAGAATTTACCGAGAACCAGATCAAACCAAAGTTATCCACCATCGAAGGCGTCAACCGTATCAGGGTAAGCGGCGCCATGCCAATGGAATGGAAAGTGGAATATGACTACAAGCAATTGCAGACACTGGGAATTACTGTCGAAGAAATCCAGACGGCTATCAGTCAATCGCTGAGCAAGGAAAACCTGGGAACTGTTTCTACCGGAAAAGAAGGCGACCAAAGCCAATGGATACGAATCGCCCTTGCACCGGAAGAAATTCCCCAGGGAACATTTGATGTTTCCAACATACAGGTAAAAGCCGTCAACGGGAAAATTGTTTCGCTGGACGAACTGGTCACTGTTTCGCATATCGAGCAACAGCCGCAAAGTTATTACCGTATCAATGGCTTGAATTCCATTTACCTTTCGATTGTTGCCGACGAACATGCCAATCAGTTGGATTTGGGTAAGAAAATCAGGGAACAATTATCCGCCATGAAGGAATTCTTTCCGGCAGGCTACGAGGTTCACCAAAGCTACGACGCCACCGAATATCTCCGCGACGAACTGGAAAAAATATATTACCGTACCGGCCTGACATTGATGATCCTGCTGCTGTTTGTCCTGTTGATATACCGCAACCTCAAATACCTCCTGCTCATCACGGTTTCGTTGGTGGTCAACATTGCCATAGCCGTTATATTCTATTACCTTTCCGGGTTGGAAATACAGCTGTATTCCATGGCAGGGATCACCATATCGCTGACCCTGATCATCGACAACACCATCGTCATGTCCGACCAGATCATCCGGCGGAACAACAAAAAAGCTTTTCTGGCCATCCTTGCAGCAACCGTCACCACCATCGCCTCATTGGTCATCATTTTCTTCCTCGACGAGAAGGTACGGCTCAATTTACAGGATTTTGCAAGCATCATCATGATCAACCTGGGCGTATCGCTGCTTGTGGCGTTGTTCCTGGTTCCCGCCCTGCTCGAAAAATTGAACATCAAACGCCGCCACCGGAAGAATTATCCGAAACTTATCCGGTTGCCCCGGCGAAAACGCATGCTGGTCTATTTCAACCGCTGTTACGGATGGTTGTGCCGTGTGATCTGGCGGTGGTGTGTAGTGGCCATCACTGCGCTCATCCTTACCTTTGGATTACCGGTGTTCCTTTTGCCCGAAAAAATCGAAAAAGAAGGCTCCTTTGCCGAGCTTTACAACAAAGTGATCGGAAACGCCACTTATAAGGAAAAATACAAAACCAAAGTCGATAAATACCTTGGCGGAACCTTACGGCTGTTCGTACAAAGAGGTTCCGGCGTTGGCTCTTTTATTGTCAACCGCGAAGAAACATCCTTATTTGTCACAGCATCACTGCCCAACGGGTCGACCATCACACAGATGAACCAACTCGTCCAGCGCATGGAAAGTTACATCAGCCAGTCGCCCGGGGTAAAAATGTTCCAAACCAGTATCCAAAGCGCACTCCGGGCAAACATTTATATCTATTTCGCCGAGGAAAGCTTAGATGATGGATTGCCATTTATGCTCAAATCAAATCTTATCATCAAGGCAAACGAGTTGGGTGGCGGTAGTTGGGGCGTATATGGACTTGGCGACAACTTCAACAACAATGTCCGCGAACAGGCCGGATCATTCCGGGTAGAGATGTTCGGATTCAACTACGACGAACTCAACGACCTGGCCAACCGTTTCAAAGACAAGCTGATTGGAAACAGGCGCATCAAGGAAGTTGTCATCAATTCCGAATTCAGCTACTACAAAGATGATTACCAGGAATTTGTTTTTGATTTGAATAAAGAACAATTGGCAAAGGAGAACATTCAGCCTGTCCGGTTGTTTTCGTCACTCAAACCAATGTTCGGGCAGAATATTTATGCGGGACAGGTTGCCGGCCCGTTCGGAAACGAACGGATTGTATTGTCTTCCATACAATGGAACGAATATGATGTCTGGGGAATGGAACATATACCCGGCAAAACCGGAGAACGGGAATATAAGTTGTCCGGATTAGCCCGGATCACAAAAACACAGGCTCCGCAGAAGATCGCCAAGGAAGACCAGCAATACAAACTTTGCCTGCAATTCGAATATTTAGGCGACGGGGAGCAAGGCCGGAAATTAGTGAAACGGTACATCGACGAATTCCGTACAACGCTGCCGTTGGGCTATACCATCGAAGAAAAAAGCCGTTACGACAGTTGGGAGGAAAAAGGAGAACAATACTGGCTTCTTTTCCTCATCCTGGTGATTATCTATTTCTCTTGCAGCGTCTTGTTCAATTCCATGAAACAACCGTTTTCGGTGATATGTGTTGTCCCGATTGCCTATATCGGCGTTTTCCTGACATTCAACCGGCTCGAGCTCGGTTTCAACCAGGGTGGTTTTGCCGCGTTGGTGCTTCTTTGCGGAATATCCATCAATGCCAATATATACATATTGAACGAATACAACAACATCATTAAAAACAGGAACATACCACCATTGAAAGCATACATCAAAGCATGGAATGCCAAAATCAGCCCTATCTTTTTGACTGTTGTTTCAACCATGCTGGGTTTCATACCTTTCATTATCGGACACCGCGAAGCGTTTTGGTATCCCCTGGCAGTGGGAACCATCGGCGGGCTGGCGATGTCGTTGATCGGTACGTTTCTTTTCCTGCCGCTTTTTATGAGTGTCGGGAGAAAAAGGAAAGTGAAATGATCTGGAAGCATAACCCCAATTTTTTAGGGAGTTGTTTAAAGATAAAAAATGATTTGTTCATTTGATGATGATTTTAAGTTGATGATACTCATTTTTAAGACGGTGCAAAGCCAAATTTGTTACATCGTTTTTCAACTTTTTTCGATCAATGTATCTTATTTATAATAAACATCTTAGTAGTTTTTCGAAGATGGATACATAAAAATGCAAGTCAAATTTTAGGTTTACCGGGTTTTAACCCGCCTGACCGAACGGATAGGAAACCCAACAGGTCAAGCACTCAGCAATATCCCCACCGACAGCAACAATCCGAAAATAACCGTGTTTCTTGCGCTCAAGGCTAAAATCCGGTTCAATTCCTTTCCCTGGCGGATACGGCACATTTTGCGCCAGGTCGTGATATGAGGAAGCAAGTAAAGGCCCGGCAAGATAGCCGCCCACTTCATATCCAGATAAATAAAAAAGAAACATAATGCAACAGCTACCAAACCATTACAGAGATAGAACCATCGCCCGAAAGCTTCGCCAAAAAGAACAATAGTGGTGTTTTTGCCTGATATTTTATCCTGTTCCCGGTCACGGTAATTATTGGATACCAATATGTTGGTTGATACCAAACCTAAAACAAGCCCGCAAAGCGTCACTGCCATATTCCAATCCAACGCTTGTACATAAAAGGTAAAACCCACTGGAATAATCCCGTAAAAAACAACGACATAGACATCGCCCAATCCGTGATAAGCTAACGGGTAAGGCCCTGACGAATATGCATAAGCCCCGATAACAACGGCAATTCCTACAAATATCAGTTTCCATCCGGCAAAATGGATTAACAACAATCCGATGACCAAAGCAAGTATACCAAAAATGACGGCCATCCGTAACATCTCTTTTGGCTTGATCCAACCTTTGGCTACCGCTCGTTCGGGACCCAAACGGTCGGAACGGTCAGCTCCTTTTTGAAAGTCGAAATAATCGTTCAGGTAGTTTGAAATAATCTGCGCCAACAAGGCAAATACCATGCAAATAAGTGCAGGAATCCATTTGAACGAATGATAGAAATAAGCCAATGTGCATCCCACTATTACAGGCATCAAAGATGCTGGCAATGTCTTGGGACGGGCAGCTAAAATCCAATACCGGAGCTTTGATGTTTTCATAAGACAAAGGTAGGGATTTTGAAGGTATACATGTTATGGTCATGTATTAAATCCGTTGAATTCATCTAAGCGGCGGTATTTGAGTATTTTCCTGTCTTGAAATAATATCGTTCAATGTACATGCCGATCACATTATCATGTATTTGTTCGTCTTTAGAATAACAAATTGTTTTTC
>JAVBSH010000139.1:0-35962 GCA_031547085.1 Bacteroidales bacterium | reverse complement strand
GTTGATAAATATGTGGAAATGAACATTGCTCATCCATTCATGGAAGGCAACGGACGAAGCACGCGAATTTGGTTGGATTTGATTTTCAAGAAACGCCTGATAAAATGCGTGGATTGGAGCAAGATTGGCAAAAATGATTATTTAAATGCAATGGTAAAGAGTGCTGTAAACAGCACAGAACTAAAGAACTTGCTGAAAAATGCCCTTACAGATGAAATCAACAGCCGCGAACTGTTTATGAAGGGAATTGATTATTCATATTATTACGAGGAAAACGAATAATAAAACAAATTGCAGATTTGTAAAATATTTGATCATGAGTGATTTTGAAGAATATATAAGACAAGGCGAACCCGATAAGAAAGAAAAAGGAATTATCTGGCAAACGGCAATTGGGTTACAACAGGTTGACGGTTTGAAGCCGTCTGCCTATCTTATCGAAACCGCCAAACAAAACATTGAAGGTGATATAACTTTTGATGAGGTAAAAAGTCGTATTGACAATTATTACAAAACACAGGCAAGCAAGCAACACGATACAGGCGACAGAACCGAAGAAGCTGATAAAGTTTCCGTAAGAACTGCAGAGGTACTGTCGGAAAAAACTTTTTCATTCACACCAACCGAATACATCAATATTCACAGACGGCTTTTCAACGGAATTTACAAATTTGCAGGTAAAATACGCGATTACAATATCACAAAATCAGAATGGGTTTTAGATGGTGAAACGGTACTTTATGCCGGTGCCGACAATATACAAGCTACTTTTGAATATGATTTTGAGCAGGAAAGATTGTTCAATTATAAGGGACTAAGCAAACAGCAAATTGTTGAACACATAGCCCGCTTTGTCGCTTACTTGTGGCAAATTCATATTTTTGGAGAAGGAAATACACGGACAACGGCAGTTTTTTTAATAAAATATCTTCAAAAACTTGGCTTTAAGAACATAAATAACGATTTATTCGCCGAGCATTCGTGGTATTTCCGAAATGCGCTGGTCAGGGCAAATTACGAAAATCTATCACAAGGTATTCACAAAACCGATAAATATCTTATCCGTTTCTTTTCTAATCTACTTTTAAAGGAAAATAATATTCTCAAAAACAGAGAATTGCATGTACGTTTTGTGCCACTTGTAAATGTCGGTGTAAATGTCGGTGTAAATGTCGGTGTAAATGTCGGTGTAAAAAATGAAATTTTAGATAATTTAAGAGTTAACCCGAAAATGACTGCTCAAGAATTAGCCAAAAAATTGAATAAAACAACAAGAACAATAGAACGAAATATCAGGGAACTGCGCGAAAAAGGCATGATTGCCCGTGTCGGTTCTGATAAAACAGGAAATTGGGAAATCTTAAAAAGAGAGGAAAGCAATGAATAAAATTGAAAAAATGCCACGATAATTTTGCCAATGAGTATTGATTTATCTGTATTGTATTTGTATCATTAGCTTTTAATTTATTGATATTCAATGATATATTTTTTTTGGAAGTGAAATAATCCACAAATTACACGAATTGGCACGAAAAAAGCCGCAATAAATGAAACATTTACTGCGGCTTTTTAATTTTGTCTTATGCTTCATCGGAGAGATCGTACACATACTTTTTGTCGAATCTGATTTATTTTTTCATTTTTTATTATCTTTATGGTGCAAAATTGATGCACCAAAAGTGCTTGTTTTTTGACTTTGTCCTATCTCATAAGGACTTAAAATCAAATAAATATGGTTATTGTTGATGATAACTGATTAATTGTTAAAACTAATGAACGATCTTAAAGATAAAATAGTGATCGTTACGGGTGCTTCGTCGGGCATTGGGCTGGCTTGTGCCAAAGCGTTCGCTGCCAAAGGTTGTAAGATGGTATTGGCAGCCCGGTCGATCAATAAACTAAAAGAAACAGAAGCAGAATTGTCCGCCGCTGGGACAGACGTGTTAACAGTACAAACTGATGTTTCGCAGGAAGACGATTGCCAAAGATTAATAAAAAATACCGTTGCACGTTTCGGCGGAATTGATGTGTTGGTGAATAATGCCGGCGTTTCGATGCGGGCGCTTTTCCGCGATTTAGATTTGAAAATCATGAAACGGCTGATGGATGTAAATTTCTGGGGAACGGTTTATTGTACAAAATACGCATTGCCTTATCTGTTGGAACGGAAAGGCTCTGTGGTGGGCGTTGCCTCCATCTCCGGATTTAAAGGTCTACCGGCACGCACCGGATATTCGGCGTCGAAATTCGCCATGTTCGGTTTCCTGGAAACATTACGCATTGAACATCTTTACGACGACTTACACGTAATGGTCATGGCTCCGGGGTTTACAGCATCCAATATCCGCAAAGCAGCGCTTACTGCCGACGGATCGACACAAAACGAGACACCACGTAACGAAGGAAAAATGATGTCTGCCGAAAAGGTAGCCGATTACCTGATGAAAGGAGTAGAAAAACGCAAATACCAGATGATACTCACTCCTTTGGGAAAGACAACCGTGTGGGTGAACAAGTTTTTCCCCCGTTTCGTCGACCGGATGAGCTACCGGGAAATGGCCAAAGAGCCTGATTCACCATTGGTAAAACGGATTCAATAAACATGTCTCGGCATACAACTCATAAATATCCATGTATGATCACCATAAAAGAAGTAAAAACAAAGAAAAACCTCCGGACCTTTGTGCGGTTTCCCCGGATGTTGTACCGGGGGAACCCGTATTACGCTCCGGCCCTGGAAAACGGGGAAATAAAAGACTTTACGGAAAACCCAACCGCCAGGTTCTGCAATTACAAATTATGGTTGGCTTATCGCGGCAAGGAGGTCGTGGGGCGAATTGCAGGCATCATCAACCCGAAATGTAACATGCATTGGCGGCAACAACGGGTACGCTTCGGATGGATTGATTTTATCGACGATACGGATGTCGCCCGGACTTTGCTAAACACAGTGGAGAACTGGGGAAAAGAAAACGGCATGAAGGAAATTCACGGCCCGTGCGGTTTTTCAAATATGGACAAACAGGGCATGCTCGTCGATGGTTTCGAAGAATTGATCCCGATTGCAGGCGCATACAATTACTCATATTACCCTGCAATATTGGAACAATTGGGATATGTAAAAGACGTGGATTGGATACAGTATGAGATGAGCGCTTCACAGCCAGTTCCCGATTCAGTGGAACGGGTTTGCAATATGATTTGTAAAAAATACAACGTTATAATCAAATCGTTCAGGAAAAACAAAGAAATACTACCTTATGCGCACAAGTTTTTCCATGCGCTGAACGCATCGTTCAAGGATATTTACAACTTCACCCCGCTTACCGACGAAGAAATCGATTACCAGGTGAAAAAATATTTTCCGCTTCTACGGCCTGACCTGATAAACCTAGTAGTAGACCAAAACGATGACATTGTGGGATTTGCACTGAGCATGCCCTCGTTTACCAAAGCTTTCAGAAAGGCGAACGGAAAATTATTCCCTTTTGGCTGGTTCCACATCTTCAAGGCATTAAACAATTACGAAGTCATCGACCTCTATTTTTCGGGTGTTCATCCCGATTGGCAACACACAGGCATCCATGCGCTATACCACAATGCACTCAACCGGACATATATCAAACGACATGCATGTTTGGGGATTAGCACACAGCAGTTGGAAAACAACACGGCTGCCAAGGTGTGGAAAAAATACAACGGCCGACAACATATCCGGCGCCGCTGTTACCTGAAAGTATTATAATCCGATATCGAATGTTTTCAATCTGTTTTGGAACAGCTCAATTTTCCATACCTTTGGCGCAAAATTATTCATCAAATATTCATCATGAAAAAAGTATTATTCGCCATTGGATGTGGCATTATTTTTTTAGGGAGTTGTTGCAACAGTCCGACTCAGGAAGCGAATGGGAAAACATGCGGCTGTGCTGCGAAAAAAGATTCGTTGGAAATTATTATGAACATTCCCGTCAAGATCAAGCCGGAATTTGTATCGGCATACAAAGCAGCTTTTGAAAAATGCAAGGCCGAAACGTTGAAAGAGGAAACATGCCTGGATTATTCCCTGTTCCAATCGTATACCGACAGCACTGAGTTTCACCTGTACGAACGATGGAAAAACAAACCCGGACATAAACTCCACATGGAAACAGCTCATTTGAAACAGTATTTCGAAGATATCAAAGGGATGAATGATAAGGCTAAATCAAAAATGATCACCACTTATGTTTGCCCGTGTGTGAATCAGTAATTGAATATTGATCAATTAGCTTCAAATTGATATTCTGTGTGCGGACACGAGATAAAAATTATTATCTTGTGTCCGCACACAGCTTTTAATTCAAAATATTTTCCATCAGAAATATTTTCTGAAGCAGTACACGGCAAATACAATCAACAACAAAGTAACTACAAAGGCCCAGATATTAACTGCACGCGATTCGGCTGTAAGTATATAATCATCAGCCAAAAATCTAAAAGCGTCCACTTTCCAGCTAAGCACATTGTTGTGATATAAGGTTGTATTTGCAGTAATCAACTTTCCGGGTAACGTCAATTCATATTGTATATTAAAGTTCATCAGTTCATCAATTACTTTCATTTTTTTTTCAGACATATTTTCCATTTCCTGCTTATTCTCAGCATATAACTTTGAAAAATGATCAGTTGCAAAATATTCGTCAAGCATGTTGCAAATTTCTTCCATAGTCGGGCCTAGTTGTTTTCCCAATTGTTCCTCATTGATAACAAACAAACTATCTTTAATACTGGATAACCGGGATTGGTCATTTTCAGCAAAATACTCAATCACATCAAAATACATATCGTATACACTCCGAGTATACCACTTCATAAAACTGGTTTCGATATCACCCAATTCTTCTTTTAATTCCATCCCGGTCATTCCTGAGTAACCAGACATATCGCCCTGAAGATATAATCTTCGCTCTGTTTCATTTAGGTATTTATCCATCGGAACGTTTCCTTTATCGGTTATTTCGGGATATACCGCCGTAAAAGTGTAATAGGTATAAAACCATCGGAAACACTTCTTCAAAGATTCCTTTGGTGTCGGAAAAATCTTATCTGTTTTTAAGCCTATGGACAATTCATTGACTGAATTGAATTTTTTACTGATTCTCACATATTCTTCTGTTTTTGTGGAGTGCGAGTTTGTTACAATAGTATCGTACGTCAAAATATTCCAATCGGGGGTCACCTCATATGGATATACCGAATCGGAAGTTGAGATCGTCCTGATGCATGAACCATCGCGTCCAACATCGGTGATGATCTTGTAATTTTTAGAAAAACAAGAATTAAGAACCACACTCACGATCATCCAAATAATAATTTTATTCGCTTTCATGATATATCATTTTCTAAGTTTCACTTATTCTGTTCAAAAATCATTGGTCAACTTGTGTTTGATAACAATGGATGTATACAAGCGTTCTTTCTGCGCTTGTTGAGCTTCCCTGCATTTAATATACTTTCCTATAATTTTTTCTTTTTCCCGGGGTTTAAGGTCGGATATTTTTTTCCCGGCCAACGGATATTTCGAAACTGGCAATTGAACCGCATATCCTGAATGTTTTCCGGTTTCCATCACTGGGTATTTCATGGTTTCGTATATCAGCAAACCAATCAGTAATGATGCCGCCGCGCCGGACAATATGGCTGAAATTCGCATGATCCGGGTTTTCTTGCGGAAAGGAACCGACCGTTCTACCCGTTGCATGATATTACCGGTTAGTGCTTCGGCATCGTATAACACCGGTTCCGTTTTCCGGAGTTTGTCTAACAAACTGTCGTATGTTATATTATTCTTGTCCATTTTGCTCAATATTAAATGGTTAAAACCTCTATTCTTTTCCTGATATATTGCCTTGCCAGATAAAGATTACTTTTGATTTTACCGGAAGACATTCCTGTAATCTTCTTTATTTCTTCAAGCTCCAATTCTTCAATATCATTCAGCATGAAAACCAATTTCTGTTTGGGTGTTAGATTGCACATCAATTTGGAAATCAAATCTTTTAACTCCTGATTGATGACCGATTGTTCGATGTTTTCACCGGATGATACATTCCGCGCCAGTAAACTAATATCCAAGTTTTCATTCCTGCCAAACCGTTTTATAGCACGAAGCTTATCGTAACAAAGGTTACAGGCAATTTTATATATCCATGTCGAAAACCTGAAATGGCTTTTATATTCATGCAAGTGGAACCAAACCCTGATGAAAGTTTCCTGTACAATATCTTTAGCCTCATCTTCGCAACAAAGCAGGCGGAATGCAAGACGGAAAACAAGCGGCTGGTAAGTCTCCACCAATTGCCTAAATGCAGTCGTATCGCACTGTTTGCTCCGTTCGATGAGTTCTTCTATCTTTTCAGGATTCATACATCAAAGATGTTTATAATAATGATACGTTGCAAAACCGTTTGGGTCGAAAAAATCTTTCAAATATTTTTTATCTTCGATGCAGCAAAATAAAATTTGCCTCGTCCTTATATTAGAATCAAACAAAAAAAGAAAGTACGGCCACGATGAGCATTTTTCGAAAGGATAAGAAATCCGCGGCATTCCAACAGGAATTGTACCAACTCCATTACCGGAGAATATACAATACCTGCCTGCGGATCATCGGGAACACGATGGATGCCGAAGAAGCCATGCACGATGTGTTTTTAAAGTTATTTGACCATATTGACGATTTGCAGGACGAAAAAGCCTTTTATTCCTGGAGCCAGAGCATCGCCATCCGGACATCGATTGACAGGATACGTAAAAAAAAGATGATTTTCGAACAGGTAGACAACCTGCCCGACTTTGTCATTCAGGCGGGCCTGTCTATTGCCGAAGAGGAACCGGACGAAGAAATGGAATTATCCGTGGAAGCCGTCAAACACAGGTTAAACGCCCTGCCTGCCGGTTACCGTATTGTTGTATCGATGCGCCTGTTCGAAGAATGCGAATTTGAAGAAATAGCCCGTATGCTACAAATCAAAGAATCGACCGTTCGTTCGCAATATATCCGCGGACGCGAAAAATTAGCAGCCCTTTTAAAATTGAAAGTTGAAAGTTGAAAATTAAATTTTTGAACCGAGCTTGCGAGCTCAACGAAGTTAATCTTGAATTTTTGAATCTTGAATCATTGAACCGAGCTTGCGAGCTCAACGAAGTTAATTTTAAATATCATGAATCATTTAGAACAATATATCCGTAAAAACAAAAGCCAGTTCGACGAGGAACCCGAAACAGGGCATTTTGAGCGGATGCAGCAGAAAATAAATCGAATACACCACAAAACCATTATGATGCGTTGGAGCGTTTCTGCAGCCGCATCGGTTATTGTCCTTCTTTCGATAGGTGTACTGTGGTTATACACCGGTAAAACGGACCCGGTAATCATGATGTGCGAAAACACCGATGACATGAAGCGTTGTTACCTCAACAAAATGAACGATATGGCAGGCCAGATAGAAGAACTCACCAGGGATTTCGACCAGTGGGACCAGCAGCAGGTGATGAGCGATGTGCAAAATATCATTGACACAGTTAACAGCGACTTTGAAAACGAGATACCGGAAGAACTGCCTGACGAGGCAACTAAATCGATCCTTGCGGACTATTACCGGCAAAATTTGGAAAGCCTGAAAATGATAAAACAAAAAGTAAAAAGCGAAGAATAAAATAGGAAGTAATTGAGAGTTGAAAATAAATAAAATAAAAAAATGAAAAGAGTATTATTATCAATAATTTTTATCGGCCTGACGCTTGCTGCGTTCTGCCAGAAAAAAGAAACCCGTCCTGTGTCGGGGTTTACCGCGATTGATGCCTCCAGTGTGTTCGACATCACAGTTACAAAAGGAAATACGGAATCGTTGGTCATCGAAGCTGACGATGAAGTAATGCCTTATGTACGTAGCGAAGTACGGAACAACGTATTGCATCTTTATTTAGACAACGGGAAAAAAGTAAATAACGTGAAAATTCTGAAAGCTTATGTTGTGATGAGAAACCTGGAGAAAGTAACGCTTTCGGGGGCATGCAAACTTACAGCCAAAGACCTGTTTACACCGGATAAATTTAAAAGCGATTGCAGTGGCGCTTCAAGTTTGTACCTGAACCTGAAAACCAATCAACTGAATGTACAAATGAGCGGGGCCAGCAAAACCGAACTGACAGCCGACGTCGCCAATGATGCGAAAGTTGATGTTTCGGGATCGTCAAATATGCTATTGGATCTAAAAGCGACGAACGTCAAGTTCAGCAGCAGCGGGGTTTGTTCAGTCGATTTGAACGGTTCGGCCTCGGACATTAAAATAGATGTATCAGGTTCATCAAACATCAAAGCAGCTAATTTCACAGTCAATTCGGCAACCGTAGAATCGTCGGGTACCAGCAATGTTGCATTGGCAGTTACCAAATCGTTGAAAGTAAGCTCATCCGGCGCTTCAACGGTCAGTTATAAGGGTTCGCCTACCATTGACGTCAATACGAGCGGAGCTTCAAAAATCAAATCATTATAAGAATCATTATTAAATTTATCAACATGAAAAAAATATTCGTAACCTTTATTTGTATCCTGTTTGGTATCAATTTTTATGCTGCGTCAGCCAGCGAATACGACAAGGGACCTTACATGACGCGTAGCTTCCCGGTATCATCTGTTAAGGATATCGAGTCGACAACATCGGGTGGGAGTATCTCCGTAAGTGGTGATGCCGCAACAAATGCCGTAGTTGAAGTATATGCCTCACACAGCGGTTGGTCGGACGAAAAAATCAAACAGACGCTTGAAGAAAATTATACCATTGATATCATGGTCGAGAACGGAAAATTGTACGCTACGGCAAAGTCCAAGAAAAACAACCTTAATTGGAACTCTTCGGTAAGCGTTTCATTTAAAATAAGTGTTTCGCAGCAGGTCAACAGTAAGTTGCAGACCAGTGGCGGGAGTATCAGTATCAGTGGCATTTCGGGAACCCAGAATTTTACTACCAGTGGCGGTTCGCTCAATGTTGAGAATGCTTCGGGTAACATCACCGGTGCGACATCGGGCGGAAGTATCAGGGTATCCGGATCAAAGGACAAAATCCACCTGAGCACCAGTGGCGGAAGCATTTCAGCAGACAATTGTAGCGGAAATTTGCAGTTGACGACATCGGGCGGATCACTCAAACTGAATGACCTTAGCGGCGACATCAATGCAGCGACCAGCGGGGGAAGTATCAATGCCAGTAATATCAACGGGACGTTCAAGACCGGGACATCAGGCGGAAGCGTAAAGTTGAGCAATATATCCGGAGACCTAGATGCCCATACCTACGGCGGCAGTATGACTGTGGAAATGGCATCGGTAAATGAATATGTGAAACTCTCCAACAGCGGGAATCTTGAACTTACTTTACCTGGCAACAAAGGCTATAATCTGAAAGTAAGAGCCAACAAAATAGAAACTTCGGGCCTTAGGGGATTCCGTGGTGATATGGAAACAGGAAAAATCGAAGGAACAGTCGATGATGGCGGACCCACCGTCGAAGTTAGGTCGTCACAACGGGTAAACTTATCATTCAAATAATTTAGGTTGATTTTGTGTCATCGAAGAGGCTGTTCGAAAGTATTCGGGCAGCCTTTTTGTTTATATAATCATTTCATTGTTAACAAATTAACTTGTTTTATAGAATTTGTTTTCATATCTTTGTATCTGAAAATCAAATCCATATATTTTCTTGCACTTGGAGTAGAAAAAACGGCATTAAATGCATTGATTTATAAAATATTATTACTTTTTCAGCAGACCCTAAATAAGTCCCATGACAAGGCAGTCGATGATGTGAATAAATATAGGATATTTATTAATTGCGTGCTGAACTTTATTGATTTGGAAGCATTTGAAGACGTAAGGGGTCAAATTGTTGCTTGATATTACTATCACGGGTCATGTCCCAGAACGAAGTATTCAGTTGCCGAAGGGCAAAAGTAATCGTGATCCAGCTTTGCGACCATCCTGTTTCGATACTCCATGCACCCCAACCTGCATCGGCACTGGAAGCCCAGTATTCCCAGCGTTTGAAGTCGAACGCACGGAACCATCCGCCATCCAGTTCCGGATGCGCTTCGCTACGGATCTGGATCCGGGTAAGGAACTTTGCCAATCGATCCTCGGCATCCTTGTAATATGGATCACCGGTAACTGCTGCTGCTTCGCGAAGTCCTAAAAACGCGAAATTAACAGCATACAAAAGGTCGCTGCAAGGATCCCCGTCGCGTTGGATAATCGGAGCTTCGGCGGTACCATATTCTTCATTGGATTGCGGCGTTCTATAGTGTCCTCCGCCAAAGTTGGTTGTTCCGGGTTCAATCCTGTCAGGGATTGCTCCTGTTTTTACATCCTGATTCAAATCTTCCACGATTGTCCGCAACCACGACCGGTGTCCGGGAGTATCCTCCACACGTACTAACCACGCCAATGGCAATATCATTCGCGACCGGTCCATTTGTATACCAATCACTCCCCACCGCTGGGGATAACCAGCCATCATGACGCCAATACCGGTTTTTGCACGTTGAAGAAACAAGTCATAACCGGTCTGTTGATAAGCCCAGAGATAACACGCCCATAAGTATGCCTGAAAATTACCAGAATAGCTTACAGAGTTTAAGTTTTGGTAGTATTGCCATCCGTTCTCTACCAACTGAGGTTGATCGATCCGGTCGGGCTGAAATCCCGATTGTCCGGTTATTCGTAGATTCGCCAATAACCCTTTCATCAGGCGCTCATCAAAACGGCCTGTTTTCAATGCCGCTCCTGCGAGTATCATGCCCAGCATATTCCGGGCCTGGTCATCACCATAGTACACTTCGTAACCGTTCATTGATCCGGGCCCTGTATATTGGGGAACATCGTTCCAACCAAACAGTCCATATGCCGGATGATCCGGATTAGCACGGTCTCCCAGCGACATCAACGAATTGAAATAAAGCCAGTCGCCAATATTTTCGCCGACTTTGGCATAATCCGGCTCCTGAAGTGCAGCGCCGGTAACTGCCATAACGCCTGCAACCTCACCGTTACAATCGCTCCGCCGCCACCAAATTGCCGGTTGTTTTCCATCATGGTATATTTTTGCATTATATCCTTCTAAAACTCCAAGTGATCCGTCCCCGGCAGGAGCATGACCCGGCAACGATGTAATACGATTACCGGAATGCCAATCGTGATCACTACTCGAGATATCTTCCCCATTTGCATTCTTATCATATATCTCCATCATGGGAGGACTTACAACCATTCTTGAATTGAAATACCAATCTACCCCGCGTTTTAGTGTCTGCCGTTCAACGCTTTCAGGTAGTGGTTCGTCCATCCCGTAACTCGGCCGGACGTTAACCGTCCATTTCAGTTTAGGCGCTTCCTCACCGGGCCGCAACCATGTAAAGATGTGTTTCCATACGGCAGGCCAAGCATCAGAGGGCGCATACCGGGCCGTAATAAACTGGCTGAGTTTGGTGGTAGATACCATCAGCGCACCATGGTCACCGGATTCAGGTTGAACCAATACGGGAAACTTTTCCTTGGGCAATCCGAACACGGCACTGTCGAAACCGGCTACACGCGCAATGACAATATCGGGATTTTCAACATCGATAGGAACAAACTTACACTCGTGGATGGCTAAGATACGTAATTTTCGTAATGCCGGGGCAAATGCTTCCGAGGATACTACCGCCCGTTCCCAATGCGTCCCCCTTGGAGCACCGATTTCAATACCGGGAAGATAAGAAGGATACTCAACATATAACCTCAGGTTCTTCGTTTTGGCTTTCTGAAAGAGCGAGGCATCCAGCTGGGTAGTTTGATCAGGATAGTGATCAGCCAGGATCATCACTCCCGAACCTTCTACCGCCTTGTCAATTGCTTCTTCGGGAGTTTGGTAACGTCGGCAGGATACCTTGTTTTCTTTGATCGTCAGATAAAGGTCGTTGTTTTCTTTGCAACAAAGAATAATATCATGCTTAGGTGAGCATGAAAGAAAAAGCGCCATGGAACATACCACAGTACTGAATAAAATATAGTGTAATTTATGCATTTTAATGGGATATGCTTTTGTAAAAATATATACTGCAAATACTTACGCTGATTTTTCAATGCATCCGTTGTTGCAATCATTCGCAATTCGCTAAAATTTAACAATATATATATTCATATAGTGAATTGACATGCCAAAATTAAGAGATGCCTGCGAAAAATGCAAATTTCTTAAATTTTATATTATGCTCATTGTAACCGCGATAAAATCGATAGCCTAATTTTATTAGTCGCTACAAAAATGGAAAATAGCACCTCAAAAAAATGAACCAATTTTGTAGGATTTTTCAAAATGATTTTTGTATTTTTGGGAGTGTTTAGAGAGATGAGATCCAACAAACAATTAACAATTATCAATTTTATCAATCATGAGTATACAACGTAAATACAAAGGAAAAGATGTAGACATGCTCACCACGAGCCAGGCTATTACCGAACAGGCTATCGCCCATAAGGATTTTCTCATTGAAAAGCGTCCGTCATGGGCCGGCCTTTTTTTCGAGAATCACCTCAACCGCATTGCTTCGTGTTTCGAAGACATACTGGGAATCGACAATGTCGGTCAGCAACGCCGCGCCACACAGTTGGTCAAAACCATTCACTCCGGTGCATACGACAAGGTATCCTTTTTCAAGGTACAGGTAGAAGAGGACTTCAAAAAAGAGCCCGAACGCCGTACAGAGATACTCAAATCATTGGGATTCGGTTACTTCGCGCAGTCGCGACGGGTGCAGGAAACCATGGTGCAACTGCTCTACCAGTTTAAAAAAGGGCTCACAGTCGAGCTAAAAGCCGAAATACTTGCCAAAGGTACAGACGCACAAGTGATGGATGCTATTGTGGCGTATGCCGACCAGTTGGCAAAAGCGAACGTCACCCAGGAAACCCTGAAGGGAGGCCGTAAGGAAATTACCAGCGACTCCATACGCATCCTTAATGAAATATACGACGATACGATGTCCATTGCAAAGATTGCACGCAAAGCATACGCAGGCGATAAAGCCAAGCAGGACATTTTTTCGTATGCCCCGACCCAGAGAAAGCTTTATGCCGCACCTGCCCCAAAAACTAAAACACCAAAGAAAGAATAAAAGGAATGATGTGATGAAACTGACCCATCAGGTTTGTGAACCCGATGGGTTTGGTTTTTCCGGAGGTACGGTAGGGTTACTCTATTGTCCTAAACTGTCCACCACCCTTCCTAAATCAATTTCCGCTGTTCCTAAACTGTCCGACACCATTCCTAAATCAATTTCCACTCATCCTAAACTCTTCACCACTGTTCCCAAATCAATTTCCACTCTTCCTAAACTCTTCACCACCGTTCCCAAATTCTTCACCACCGTTCCTAAATTTTTCGACACCGTTCCTAAATTAATTTCCACTGTACCTAAGCCCTTCGCCACTCTTCCCAAGCTCTTCGCCACCGTTTCCCACGAAATAACCGGTCGTGGGGAATAGATACTGCTCATCAAGGGAAATAGCCCATGGGGCTTTCACGTCAGTTTCGTATGCTACCAACGGAATATGCCCACTGATGATACAGGTATGAATCGGTCTGTGTTGCCGGTGCATCGTTGTAATTTTTTACATTATATTTGTGCATAAAACAACTCTTCGTACTGACTTACTGGTCATAACAAAAGAAAAACCCGTTTCAAGATGTTTTTTCGATTTTGGTTCACCTTATCTTGTTTCAGGGCAACCGCATCAAAATAAAATGGGTTAACATTTTATAATTTGTGTTCATTTTTTGTCCACGAATTATACGAATTAACACGAACCTTTAGCTCGGCGAAGCCAATTTTATATTGACACGAATAAATTTCAGCGTTGCTGAAATTTCAATTAGTGAAAATTCGTGTTAATTCGTGGACAAAAATTTTGATGCGGTTGCCCTGATCTTGTTTTGGATTTTGATTTAATATTTTACAACAATATCAAGCTTTCCGATTTTTCCGGTCAGGTCGATGGTTTCGTCAGTGACATTAAATGCCTTGTGGCGTTTGCCGTTGACAGTTACACTTTTTATCACTTTCTTTTCCGGTACGCGCAGCCGCAGCGATACTTCCGAAGCGCTCCGTTCCGGCATCTGCATCGTTACATAAACCTTGCCTTTCCTTATTTCCGAACGAACGGTATAATCCAATTTTCCGAACATTGTCGGCGCATCAGCAATTTTTATCTGTTTTCCGTGTTCAAGCCATGCACGCGGAGTAGACCAACCCAAGCGCAGTTTATCCGGCATCCCGTTATGGTCTTCCGTTTCGAAAATCAGCATCAGCCTGAGCATCAGCAGAAACCATGAATTATTAAAGGAAGAGGGACTGTTATAAGACGAGCGGTAATATTCATTCGGATAAGCGCCCATGGTGTCGCCTTCGCCGGCAATAAATGTTTTGCGTGTCATGCCGTGCGCCATTTTGCTGTAGAATGAAAGCACCATCCTGTCAGGGTCGTCCACCATGGCAAAAGTACGCGCAAGGTTTAACCCGTAGACATTGTCTACGCCCGTCGTCTTATAACCGGGTAACCCGTCGAGTTGATACCCGCCAATGGGTGTAGGATAACAATTGAAACGCACCATGCCAAGGAACAGACCACCGTAATTCTTCAGGTATTTGTAATAACCGGACAACAAATCCGGAGTCAAAAATCCTGAACATACTACGTAGGGAAAACATAGGTTCCAATATGAACCCCACCGGGTTTCCGTAATTGCGGAGTATGGTTCCGATTTTTTACCGGTACCCACTTCCGTAGGAATAAAAATACTGCCATCCGGCAAAACGGTGGTAGATTTATTCAGAAAATTCGTCAAACGGGATTTCAATGTGTCGGCGACCATCAGGTACTTTCCGCCTTCGGTATCACCAAACGAGTTGAGAAGAAAAGACATATCACGCATTCCGCGCCAACTCGGCGTCTGATGGTGAAGGTAAATTAACTGGGTGGAAATATCGAACGAAAAGTCTTCCTTTTTCAACACCCCGTCGTAACCCGGAGTGTTCATCTGGGTTTGATATTCAGCCATATAGTTGACATATTTTTCCCTATACTTGTCGATGATTTCCCTGTCCCCGGTCATACGATAATACTGGACGGCATGTCTTAACTGGGTGCCCATATCCCAATTCCGGCACTGTGCGCGTAAGGGTTGCAGAAGGAGTGTTTCCTGAATGGCTTTTTGATAGGAAAGAAATCCGTGCATCCCGATAACGATACCATTATCGTTTGATTCTGCCTGAAACCAGGTCTGGTACGAATTGCCGACGCTCAAGAAATGCCCCTGACATAAATTTTGAATCAACATATTTTTCCGGGTGTGATTCACAAATTCTTCCGGAACTTCAACGGTAGCGCCTTTAGCCAATTCACTATCCCAAAAGGCTTTCAATTCAGCTTTTTCCCGGTCGTAGCGCCTGGCGTCTACTTCCTGCAATGTACAAACATCAGAGGGATGAAGCAACCGCGCAAAGTATAAATGTCGGTCGCTGTTGCGTATGTCCAGATCGTAAATAAGTTTGTTGCCGTTGATGATTCCGCCCGACGAAACCACCGCTCTCACCTTGCCGTCAATCAATACCCTGTTTCCTTCCAATACCGGGTTTTCGTCTGAAAACAGGAATACCACCTTCACGTTTCCGGACTGCCCATGATGACGTACCGTCATTTTCACGAAACTTACCAACTCGCTCATGCCATCTACATAATCTGCAAATGATTCCTGCGCATATTTCACGCCTGACACATCGGTATATTCATTCACCAACACCGGGTAATATCCTCCTTCAAGATATTCTTCGGCAAGGCGGGCTTCGGCAAGTCCGTAACGTTCCCGGCCTGTTTCGCCAACAAGAATGGTGATCTTGGAGCCGTAATGAACCTGGGACATGATCTGGCTGCCATCTCCTACATGCAGGGCAAAGGTCCCCAATTCCGGCAGAGGAACAGGCCGGCCAAACGGAATGTAGTACACACCCGATTCGGTGAGACGCGTGCCGACTAATTTTAACGGCATCAGGAAATTCTTAACATTATCGTATGTGGGGCCTTCAGGACGTTTCAGGACTTGTTCCCCAAAAAAGTCAGGATTTGACTTGAACGCTCCGTTCAAAGCCTCTTCATATCCGGCAGGAAACTGCTTCCGCTCATCAAACATTACATCTGTCGGCGGATTACCTTCCCATTCGTCAAAAACCAATTCATGCGCCAAGTCTATGGGCACAGCCCCCCACACGTTAATACCCGTTATTTCCTCTGTATCGGTTGCTGCTTTTGCTACAACACCATGCACAGTAGCCGGTTCGCCTTTAAAAAGCTTGAGAATATAAGTAGCGTTCTTCTCTAAATAAATATCTGCGGGAAAATAAATTCGTTGTTTACCAACCGTTTTTCCGGGAACATTACCCACTGCCAAAACACGACTGTCGCGGAGAATCTGGGCAGCGATAATGCCACTGGCTTCGCTCAACAGCCAGATATAGGCTTCTTTGAGTTGAGTGCCTTTGGCTATAAAAGTTGTCCCGGCTAAATCAGTATCATTGCTGATACTGCCAAATGCCTCGCCAGGTTCGGCTGGCGGATAAATAGTTCTGAACTCCTGTGCATGTGTATTAGCGCAACACAGGAACATTGCAAGAAATAACACTTGTAATACATTTGCCGACTTGAGGCTTCTGATCTGTGCAGCTTTACCAGCGCTGCCAAACATGTTTTTAAGATTTCGTTTCATTTTATTTATAACATTTTTATTTTATTTCTATAGATACGAATCAAGGGCCAACCCTTGATTCGTATTATTATCTAATTGTATAAATGGAAATATCCGAAAACTCTATTCTTCAATTCCCAACTGCTGTACCTTAATCTTAACCGGAGCTGCATTGCCTGCCGTAACAATTATTTCTGCGGCTTCCTTCGGTGTGTCAAGACTGTTGGGTTGGGCCATCACCATAAAACCGTTACCCCTGTACCTATATACGCTCAACCATTCTTTGTCGGACTGTACATCCCAGTCACTCTGGTTGGTAAGGATTGTGAATACCGGAGATATTTCAGAATCACCCGCTGTGAGGGTGACGCCATCTGCTGCGAAAACAATATCCGTCACCGAAGGCGTTACAGATAATTCCGGAATTACTTCATCCGTATCTTTGCATGACACAACAAGCACCATCATTGCTGTAAGCAAAACAACTGACAATTTTCTGTTCATTTTTTTCATCTGTTTATCATTTTAACTTTTATTGCGCATATCCAAAGAAACTAAATTGACCTATGAAGAAATAGGCGAGGTTGGCAGGCCAAGTGCCTGCACGGACATAAATTCTGACGTATCTGACCGGCTTAGCTGATTCGGGTAGGACAAAATGATATCCGTACAGTGCCATTGCTCTCACTTCGGCAAGGGTGGCGTTCTTTAAATCTAATCGCTCTACATCGTGAATTCCAAAATATTCCCAGTCCTCTTTAAAAGTGCCTGCTGGATCTGCTGCATCAACCCAATAAGCATTATCCTGCAATTTGGCCGGATCCAACTCCTCAACGCCCCACATCTCAAATCTCAGAATATTGGCATTGGTATAAAATGTTGCCGCAGTGCCTTCTGAAGCAGGCCATTTGATCATGCGGGTAAGTTTCATCACTTGCTTAAGGTCAATGGTAAATGAGGTGCCACCCGCAATATTTTGGGTAAGCCACCCGTTAAGAGTGGGAGGAAGAATGCCGTTACTGATATTTGAAAACGGATAAAGTCCGGATTCATGTTCCGTATTGTTATCTCCCGGGATGATTGCCCGTAAATCGCCAAACGGTTTAGGAGATTCGCTTTCAAACGGCGAGGTTTTAGGAATAAGTGTTTCCTCGACGGTATAAGAACCACCGGCTGTTTTCACCGTATATTGCAAGGTGAAGTTTCGCGTTTCCGAATTGTAGGTACTGTTCACCGATTCCGTATTAGAAATAAAATTGAGCGGTACAACAAAGTTTCCTCTAATACCGACCGCCTGATCTTCATTCAATGTCAAGAGAAATGAAGAACCCGTAGCTACCGGCGATAATTCAGCCACGCGGTTACAGTTAAAAACACGGTCGCCGGCGGCACTCATCAGTCGAATAGTTTTTTCCTGATTGGTATATGTATACGTGTATGTTTCGTTACTGCCGTCAAAAATCGTATTTTCAATACGCGTACCCGAAGCCACATAGTGCACTAATTGTTCCTTTTGCTTAAGAGTTTCTATAGGATCTATACATCCGTTAGGTGCATATATCGACGAAACATGCAATATGTCATCAGGATATTCAAGCCGGTTACCCACATCGGTCAATATGGTTTCGGTTGCCGTGTTGTCAACATCCAACACAAGTTCCTCCCCGGTGGTGCGTTTTATGTACATCAATTTTGTTCCGATGCTGCCTTCAGGTGCTTCGCCCCAGATGATTTTTACAGTTGACGATTGCGCCACGGGATCGAATCCTGCGGACAATATTCCTGCAATAGAACGGGCTTTGAGATCGCTTGCAAATCTTTCGCCATAAGATTTACCCTGAACCACAGCCGTCATTGAACGTCCGCCAAGTTGATTCTTGTTGACGAGTTCAAAATTGTAGGTGCCTTCGGGCAATGGGATGATTACAGAGTCTTTTTGCATCCACTCCTGTGTCCGTGTGAAAGACCTTTCAATGGAATCCTTGCGCATATTCCAAAAGATCACGGTGGTTTCCAATTGGGGATCGGCGCTTACATTCCAAACCAATTTCACTCTTCCTACACCGGGGTAAGCTTTTAAACTGTCGGTCTGGGACAGATAAATCCGTTCGCCGTCATCTATATATTTTTGATGGATGCTATTCATATCATCGCACGATACGATAATAGCGGCGATTGATAATAGCCACACTAACAAAATAATTATCTTTTTCATATTTATTCGATGATTCATGAGATTAATCTTGTGGAACTTTTGTATCTCCAAAGAAACTTAATTCACCTATCTGCCAATAGTTATTGGGTGGGGGAGAGCCATCCCATGTGGCGATCGGAAAGAAACGAATATACCTTACCGGTTCACATTCTAAAGGAATGTCAAAATGATGTCCTGCGATTGCTTGCGTCTGGATATCTTCTGGACTTGCCCCCTGCAAATCGAGCCGTTCTACCGCATAGCGTCCCAGATATACCCAATCGTCCATAAACGTATGGTCGGGGAGTTCCTGTCCTGTCTGCGCTGCAGAAAATCGGTGCAGCCAATAGGGTAGATCACCCAACTTTGACATATCCAGTGTTTTTGTACCCCACATTTCAAATTCAAGGATATGTACTTGCATATAGACAGCATCTATCGTATTTGTTAAGCCTATTGGATCAAGATGTCTGGGCCACATAATCATACGGCTCAACTTCACCGCTTGTCCGAGATCAAACGAAAATGAAGACCCCGCACTTCCATAATTGCTAAGGTATCTATTCCATAATCCGGTTGATCCATCCCATATCGTCGAAAAAGGGAAACCCGGTAAGTCAGTGGCGTTGTCGTATGGAAACATTGTCCGCATGTCTACCCATGGTTTGGCTACTTCTGCTTCAAATAAGGGGGTTCCGGTGAAAAGAACCGGATCCGAAATATTTCCCCATTTGTCTTCATAGGTTAGGATAAATGTGGTTTCGACATCCTCAAATCCCCTGAAAGCGTGTTTTTCTGATGGACGTGATGAAAAGTAGATATCTTTATCTACTAACTCTTTACCTTCTATCGTCATTAAACGAACCATCAGTTCCGTATTAGACTTATTTTCCCACGAGGCAACAATCCCTCCAAAACCGATGGTGATGTCGGTTGATCTGCGAATTAAACTGACAAGCGATTCCAAAGGAACAAATTCCACCTTTAACGGGTCGGATTTGATTTCGTTGCCACGGCTCACCGTATACAGGGTGGACTCAACACGATCGAATGAATTAAATCCTTCAATGGTTATCGAGTTTTTTTGATTCGATGAGCGTTCGGTGTACGATTTTCCGTTTCGTTCGTATTCGGCCATTACATAGAGGATTTCAGGATCTTTTGGAATAGAATAGGTGATGGTAGCCCCTCCATGAATCGGGGTAATAGTGTATTCCACAATAGGAGCCGGCTTTTTGCCTTCATGTTGGTCCTTATCTTCGCAGGCATCCAACAGGCAAATGCAACACACTATAATAAAAAACTTTAAAATTTTCATATCGATTATTCAATTAATTGTTAATTATTCAATGATTATCACCATCCATGCGTTTGAACAAAATTTTTATTGACCCTCAGGTCATAAGCGCTGATCGGCCACAAGTAGTCCTTGAAAGTGAACTGACGCCCCTCTTCTGCTCTATACACCACAGTATAATAACCTTCTGCTGAACTGGCTTCGAAACTCCACCCTTGGGGTCTATATGTCCACAGGTTCTCTGCCAGTTTCCAACGCCTGACATCCCAAAAGCGTTGCCCTTCGAAAGCCAATTCAATCAATCGTTCATGCTGGATAATTTTCCGCATTTCATCTTTATTGGACGGCCGGTTGGGGTATTTCGAATTTTTCCATGATTCGACTACGCCTTTTAATCCGGTAATCGTTCTTACCTTGTCAATCCACTCGTACACTTCAGCGTCAGGCGTAGCCTTTACTTCATTCAACGCTTCACTGTACAGCAGGTACAGGTCGGCAAGCCTGATCAGGGGGAACCGGTAGTCGTAGCCTGAATAGGGTCTGTTTTCACCCTGGGTACATGATGATTCGAATGCAATCAATTTTTTGGGATAATAACCGAATAGATTATTATTGGCATAACCCGGTTCGCCATTCCGAAATCTCAGGTACGGGGTAAATGAAGCGCCACCATTGGTAGTTGCTGTCGAAATTTCCATAAATCCCCTGTCAAAACACAGACTGGCATAAAACCGAGGTTCCCTGTTGAAATGGAGCGCTACCGTCTGTTGCCCTGTTTGTATGTACGATCCGTGTCCTGCCTCTGTGGTAGCGGTTTGAAGCTGGTAGCGGCCGGCATAATCCCAGTCGATATCTTCATTAATGGGAATACCTTTATTGGAATAAAACAGTTCCGCCATGTTGAATGATGCAAAAGCCTGAGAAACAACTTGGATCACATCCCCTGAATACATAGTAGGAAACGTCGCCCTTTGTAGATCAGAGTAGCCCGCACCTGAAAAAGGGCTCATACTTGACCAGATGATTCCCTGATTCCATCTTTCAGTAATGGCTTTGCGGACATTCATTATCCGTACCAAACTGTCGTTCATCATGTATGTTGAGGGGTTTGCAGTTTTATTAAACCGGAATAATCCATGGTTTGCCGAATGACAGACGTCAATGGCATTACGTATTGCCTCAGCCGCTTTCACCCACTTTTCCAAGTTGTATGTATCCGGAATCAACTGTTTTCCCCTCGAATCGCGCCAATCTTGATAATCCGGGTTTCCATTGAACAACGGACTTGCCGCCCAAGCCAATACTTTTGCTTTCACTGCCAAAGCGATAGGTTGGGTGATACGGCCGTCTTCTTCGAGATGATTTGAGATTGTCAGCGGTAAATTGGAAGTTGCTTCATCAAGGAGTTGAACGATATAATCAACACATTCGTCCACCGGTTCGCGGAACACCCTTACCTCATCGGGAGAGGCCGACAATGGAATATTTTCCTTGACAATAGGAATAGGTCCATATAACTGCAACAGGAAAAAGTGATAGTATGCTTTCAGGAATTTGACTTCGGCAATCCACCTGTCACGTTCCCATGCGGGGAGATCCTTCGGTTCGTAAATCCCTTCCAGGAAAATATTACAGGTACGGATGGCCTCGAACATGCTGGTACCGCCATTATTTCCCGACCAATAGTCCAAAAGCGGACTGTTGCTATTTTGTTCACCCCGGGAAATACGAACCACTGGTTGATTCGCATAAGTTTCAAACCGGGTATACTCAAATTCATCCTTGCTGGTGAAATAAGCCGGGTAAGTGAAAGAATTGGTAGGATCGGGTAAAAATCTATAACAGGAAAATAATGATTTTTCGGCTGTCGCCCGGTTAGAAAAAGCATCATTAATGGTGGGCAGGTTGTCGGGTACCACATCTAACCAGCTACAGCCACTCACTCCAGTGACAATTAACGAGATAGATAAGTATTTTGCTAATTTTTTCATGATCATAATTTTTAAAAGTTAATATTGATACCAAGATTATATACTCTTTGTACAGGGTATCCTAATCCGTTGCCTGCCATTTCGGGATCCCACATTTTGAACTTCGACCATACTAAAAGGTTCACACCGCTCACATAGACACGCAACAAACTCATACCTATTTTTCTGGACATCTTTTCCGGGATGGTGTATCCGATTTCAGCGGTTTTCAGCCGGAGAAACGAACCGTTGCGCAGCCATTGTGTGCTGGATACGTTATTGTTTTGGACGTCGTAGGCCGAAAGCCTGGGCCAAAAAGCATGTAAGTCACGGTTGTTTTCCGACCAGTGACCATCAGCAATGTGTTGTAAAAGGCCTCTTTGTACTCCATATACCAGTGAACCGTCAGAGCTTTGGTAATTATCGACGAAAGGAGTGATGGCTGCCGGATTAATAAAGAATGATGACCGTGCCGATCCTTGAAAAAAACATGATAGATCTAATCCATATACGCCAAGGGAAAATCCCGCTCCGTAAATAATTTCAGGCGTGGTAGGATATCCTATTGGAACATGGTCGGTGTCGTCAATCTTTCCATCGTTATTGATATCCCTGTATTTGATGTCGCCTGCTGTATAATCTCCGTACAATTGCTGGGGTGAGATATGCACGTCCTCCGGGTCGATAAAAAGCCTTTCGGCAATCAGTCCGTACGATTGCGATAATTTTTGCCCCACTACCGATCTCCATGGCGCATCGGAGTAATCGGGTTCTTCGTATCGCACATATTTGGCAGTGGCATATGTAAAGTTTCCATTGACCACTAACCAGACATCGGGAGTGAAATTCTTCTGGTATTTGACTTCAGCTTCAAAACCTCTACCCTCGGCAACCCCCACATTCGCTTGGGGTGTTTGGACCAAACCCATGGAGGATGGAATATCTTGCCGTGTTTGCAGAATTTTTTCTCTTCTCTCGGTAAAGAAATCGGCTAAAATCTCCAGATCGTTGAACAAGCTAAGTTCAATACCCAGATTGAGTTTTTTTGCCACTTCCCATGTAATCAAATCATTGGCATATCTATTGATGGATATACCTGATCGGGAATAGCCCCGTTCAGTTCCAAACGAGTAACCCATAGCGTTCATGTCCACCTGTGACAGGTAAAAGAAACGATCCCACAAATATCCGACTTGGTCGTTTCCTACCAAACCGTAAGTGGCTTTGAGTTTCAACTTCGAGATCACTTTTTGAGTGCTTTCCATGAATGCTTCGTTAGAAACCATCCATCCTGCTCCGATAGATGGAAAAAAACCGAAACGGTACTTTTGGGCGAAACGTTCAGAACCGTTATATCCGAAATTTCCTTCGATAAAATAACGCGAATCGTATCCATACGCCAATCGTCCGGCGGTAGAGATATTCCTGCTCGGCAACGATTGCTGAATGGTGGTAACTTCCGTATTGGTTTCGGTACGGATAGAACCTACCAGTAAAACATTCAAATCGTGTTTTTCTGCAATTAACTTGTTATACCCTATACGGGCTTCCCCATACATCGAAGTAATCAGACTTTTGCTCCCGAAACTGTAATTCAGATATTCGGTACCAGTATCCGGATTGAAACAGTATAACCGGTAGGAACCGTCAATCGTTTTTTCAGGCGTATAATAGAAAGGATTATATGTTCTTGTAAGGTTATACCAGCCGTCTCTTTTGAGATTGACCGTTCCCCTGGCAAACAATCCCTTCAACTTTCCTTCGAATGCATGATCTATTTCCAATTGGGTAAGCATCATGAATTTTTTGCTTTCTTTATATCCGCTGATGAGCGCTGCCAACGGATTAGTGTAGAACTCACCGGATGAAGATTGTGCCATGCCGAAAAGTATATGTTTCGTAAATTCGTTGACATCGTCTTTAGGATAATAGGGTAAAAATTGTACAGGAGTGGCATTGCGTGCCATGTGGAAAGCTTCAGCACCACCCTGTATAGGCCCTTGTGTATCGTCGAACGTGCCGTAAAAGCGCACCATCCCTTTAGTCTGTGGTGTAAGTTTGATGGTTATATTCGACCGTAATTGAAACCGGTTAATATTAATATTGTTATTGAACCCGTTTTCTTCATTTTCTTTAATGATACCGGTATCGTGTTGATAATTGGCAGCTAAATAATATTGCACGGCTTTTCCTCCTCCGGAAATGTTCGTATTGACCCGTTGATTCATCGTCCTGTTTTTGATCAGGTAATCGTACCAATCCACAGAAGGATGCATAACAGGATCGGTACCCATCTCGGTATAATATACTTTTGCCGATGAATAAGGCAACAAATTCATGGGATTCCGGGTTCTCACCGCTTCATTGTGAAGCTTCATGTAGGTAATGGGATCGGCTAACTGCACCAGATCCGAGTTGGTAGAAGTGGACAATTCCGCCCTGACATTGATGGTCAGTTTATCGGCCACTCCTTCCTTGGTGGTTACTAGGATGACTCCGTTGGCGCCCCGTGCTCCGTACAAAGCCGCCGCATTAGCGTCTTTCATCACCGAAAAGGAGGCGATGTCGTCGGGATTAATCCTTGCCAGATCAGTGGAATTCATTTCGATGCCATCAATCAGGATGAGCGGATCTTTCTTTCCGCCGGCGCTGAAGCTGGTGATACCCCTGATGAAAAATTCCGCATTATCCAGACCGGGTTCACCTGAGCGTTGATAAGCGATGATACCTGACATGCGTCCGGCAAAAGCCGTGGTCAGGTTACTCGACGGCACTTTCAGGTCAGCCGGACTAATGGTGGTGATGGAACTTATCACACTTTCCTTTTTCTGTTTACCAAAAGCAACCACTACCACTTCTTCCATGGCTAAGACATCTTCTTCGATGGTAATAGTGACCTTGTTGATTTCGTTTGCGACTCTCTCAACAGTCTTATATCCGATAAATGAGAATACCAACGTTTCATTAGGTTCACATTGGATGCTGTATCGTCCTTCCGAATCCGTTGTTACTCCAACTCCGGGTTTCTCTTTCACCCTGATGGTTACTCCCGGCATGGGAAACCCGTCTTTATCAACCACCGTACCGGTGATGCGGGTGCCGGGTTGAACGACCGTTTCTTTTTTTTCCTGAGAAAATATTTCTTTGGCTGTAGTCATACTGATTGCAACACAACACAAAGACGTAAAGAGCGTCAAACGCATAACTATAATTTTAAAATACATATCTTAATGTGTTTTAAGTTTAAATCTGATTATTAAATAAATTTGTATCCCCGGCTTTATTTCCTACATATAGAAAAATGCGGAGAAGTTCCGAGCATTTATCTTTTTTAGGTAAACGCTCTTCATTGGTTTCATTCAAGGTGTTGCATAGGCTTCCCGTTTTTGTTTAATAATTGATTGATGTCCGAATGTAAATAACCGTTAATCCGGTTAGTTTTGCGTACTCTTCCTATCTTGTATCCAATGAAGGCATAAAAAAGGATGTACAAGTAACATGGTATAAATATCCGGTAAGCTGTCTGGAAATTAGCTGGCGTGGCAATATCGTCTATTTTAATAAGGTCTAGCAAAAACCCGAATGTCAATGGAATTGCTGCACCACCTACCAATGCCACCACCAACATCGAGGCTCCCGATTTGGTGAATTTTCCTAAACCTGCAATGGTTAAACCCCAGAGGCAACCCCACATAATGGAATGGGAGAAGCCTAAACCCGATAAAAAGTAGATGGCTATTTGGGGAGGGAGTGTTATTAAAAGAATGGATGATACGAGTGCGATTGTGGCAAACAATGCCAGTGCCCTGTTCTGTGGAAGCCATTGCAAAATAAAAATACTGATGATATAACCTATGATCATACCCACCGGGCCAATCATGGAATACCGGGCCGGAGCATCCACTCCTATTGATTTTGCGAAGTCGATAACCGATGCCATTGGCAAAGTCTCAACGCCAACATAGAGAAAAAGTGCCAACATACCGAACAGCAAGTGTGGAAATTGCCAAACACTTTTCTTCCGGTTTGCTGCTACCACCATTTCGTCTTCCAGGCTATTTTCATTTTGATCATCTTCTCCTTCCGCTTTGATTTCGGGAAGCGGAATAAAGATCATCGCCAGTGCGAACAGCGCTATAATACTGGCTGCCATACCAAACGGGATAGCTGCATTAGCCAGAACCGGGTTTTTCACATCGATGAAAAGGCTCAAAAAGATCGGTCCAAGAAACCAGGCTGACTGGTTCATAATTCCCATACCACACAGGCGTTGAGCGGCTTTTTCAATGGGACCACAAATAGTAACATACGGATTAATGGTGGTTTGCAACAACGTATTACCGATACCCCCGATGAACGATGCTACAAGGAAAAGATAAAACCCGGACATGGAGGAACTCATTTTGGCGGAGGGAATAAATAAGGACATGCCTAGGCTCATGATGAATAAGGCCAGGATCAATGATTTTTTGTAGCCTATTTTTTTGATCATCCACCCTGATGGTCCACCAAATATTAAAAATGCCGAAAATGTTGCCGTTAAGACCAGATAGGACATTCCTTTACTTAAAGAAAAGGTTCCTTCCAGAATGGGCACCATAATTCCGTTGATTCCAACGCCAAAGCCTATGATAAAGAAGGCAAAAGCAATAATTGCTAAAGAGAGAAAATACTTATTGCTGATTTTCATATTCAAAAGATGGTTTTTGGTGTTCAATAATGGTATCTGTTTACGGCATCAATCGTATTTTATCTGTCGTTGTGTTTAATTACCTCAATAACAGTATCAAAAGTGCCTAAAGGAAATGGTGAGGGCTGTCCGTACCAGAAGAAAGAGTCATGTCCTTCGTAGTCCTTAGCCTCAATATGAGGATCGGTAGCAAGATAGCTTGCCACATCATTGGTATAGGCTGCCACGCTCACTTTTTGCCCGGGCCATAGATTCCTGATGGCTATCCCGAACTCGGTGGTTACTTCCCGGGACAGTCCGATAAGTTTCCAATCTCCGATGTTGAGTGTTTGTATATAAACAGGCATTTCTTTGGGCATGGTCCCGTTCTCGTAATGACGAAGCATGATATCCGACCAGCGGACTTCCCTATTAGGTCCACTGCTTTCACATCCTCCGGGTATATCGTTGCGGACGTTTTTGATGTTTTCATCCCTAAGCGCTTGAATTTTTTCTTTACTTAAAGGATGAACAGGTATTCCTATTGAATCAATATAATGGGTAATACGGCCAACTATGGGCTTCATCTCTTTACTTAATGCACGGGTAACGTCTGCTGCCAAATCTTCTCCTGATGTTTTGAAAGGTTTCAACGGATTGATATCTCCTGCGCATCCCTGAAGGAAAATAGCGCTATTGATACCTGTTTTCTCAAGAATCTCACGGGTATATCCCGGAAAGTTGGGAGAAGTGCTATAATGTCCTGAGCCCTGGTCGGCAAAAACCGGGTGGCAACCTGTTAAAAATAATACACTCTTGCTTTTTCCGTCGGTGGAAACAGCCTGTATGACGTCTACGGTATTGTCATACACATACGATTCCTTCCTGATACTCCGGTTAAATCCTATATTCGTCGTGTCATGTCCAAAACTGAGATAACAAGGTTTTGCATGGTCCAAAGCTTCTTCTATGGAACGGATAACGGCCTTCCTGACTACATTATTCAAGTACAGGCTGTCAGGATAATGGTTTTGAATGCCCCAGGTAATCCATGTCTGGGCAGTTGGTGCAAAATGGGTATGGGTGGAATTGATCATCATGGATGATTCGGGGATGCCCCGGCGTTGTGACATTTCCCTTTTGATGCTCCGTGCAAATGAATGATCAATACCGCAAACATCCAGGCTAACGATGACCGCTACATCGCTGTTCTTCTTAATAGCCATGCTTCTGGCCGACAACTTGCCTTCTGTTTGGTGGCGGCCGGCGTACAGGCGATTTGAAGCAATAGCGTACAGTCTTTCTTTTGTACGTACAATTTGTTTCACTTCAATTGTATATGTGTCACCATTATTATATCCTATACGTTGCCAGTCTTCACCTTTTCTTTTGACAGGACGTTGCAGCAGGAAATTATTTTCGGTTACGGCATATATTCTTTGATGGTCTCCAGCCATGGAGATGATATTTGGTGCTTTACCTATGGGTATCCAGTTTATGGCTTCCCCATTGACCGTACCCATCAGCAGTTCGCCATCAACAGTGGAAACGTACAGGTTTTCATTCGACCCGGTAAAAGCGGTTACTCCTTTAATGGTGCCGACTGGCTTCCATTGAAGTTCGCCTTTCGGATTGCCGGCAAACAAGTTTCCAACATTATCAATGACATATAGTAACCCGTTCAACCCGGCCAAAAACTTTACATGTGGAAAACTTCCAACTTTTTTATTTTTTTGTAAATCATCTGCCTCGACCAAATATATATCGCCATTGTTGGTTGCCATGTATATGGTATTGTCCACACTGCATATGGCAATTGCTTCCAACACGCCTTTATCGTCCCAAGTAATGGTAAACCTGCCCAGAGGAGGTCCTGCATATCCGGCTAAACCTAAGGATACAGTTTCTCCGGTTGGTTCGATACTTACAGTCGAACTGCCCACCTCATAAACAGTTTGTTTGCATGAAATTATAAGAAGGGAGAGAATGGATAAGAAATAAAATTTCATTTTAATTGTTTTTAATTTTTATAACTGAGTCAAACGATAGAGAAAAGAATTTCATATTAATATTTAGACAGATTGTCAATGATCTCCTCAGTGACAGGTTGATTTTCACTGGAAAAAGCACCAAACAAAGCACCTATTTCCGGTTTGAAGCGAGGATACGATACTTCTACATCGCACCCTGAATATTTTGATATCAATTGCCGTCCGATGATCGGGCTTTTGACCAACATGCTTCCATAAAGTCCCAGGCGCTTCACTCTGCTTTTCTTTAAAACTGACTGCGAAAGCCTGAAAAGCCATTCTACTTCATGATCGATTAATTGCATTGAAATTTCATCATGAAGCAAGGCTGCCTTCTCAACCTCAACCGCAAATGCGGCAATCTGGCTTTTTCCAATAGGCGGGTTATAAACAGCTTCTATTATATCCACCATCCGGTTAAGTTTGTAAAAATCTTTCACCCGGTGAAGCAAAACCGTAGGTGGCGACATCTGGTCATGATATTGTAACGCTGCCCGGATCCCCATCAGTCCTAAGTGATAACCGCTTCCTTCATCGCCAAGTATTTGTCCCCATCCTCCGCTTGTATGATAATTTCCTTCATTGTCAACAGCGCAAGCCATGGAGCCTGTCCCGGATATCAGTAAAGCTCCGGGAGCGCCTTGAGTAAATCCTAACAGGGCAATATACACGTCGGAATGCATGATCACCTTTTTGTTGAAAATATCTCCGACAAGTTGTTCTACGAGTTCATCGGTCGCCTTTCCGTCTAATGCCGAATTTCCGATGTAGGTAATATCGGGTTCGTAACCTGATAATGCTATTAACCGGTTTTTAATATATGTATAATTTTCACGGGCTTTTTCTATACCCACTCCGTAATGATTGATCGACCCTGCATTGATACTATCCAGTATTTCACCACGTTCATTACAAACAACCACAGATGTAGTAGTACCACCACCGTCTATTCCACAAAAATGCATTTTCTGACTCATGATATTCAAAAATATTTTTCCTATATTTGTCGAATTATTCTAAACCGTTGTGTCCATCCTTGGAGCAACATCAAAATTGCTTTAAAAAGGTTTGATAGCCTGCACTCTATCAAACCTTTTCCGTTCAAAACAACCATTACTTATTTTTAATCTCTCCGGAATACTTCTGAATTTTCCGGGCTGCTTCAGCAATTTGTTCCATCTGGGTTCGGGTTCCCAACAATAGTGTCTGATAAAACCATAGGGCATTTTCATCAGTTACACGGGCATTCACCGGACAGTCAATCCTGTCCAGCCACCGTTTCATTTCTTTCTCGCCATATATTTTAAGATAAAATTTACTTTTTGCCAAGTCTATTATATACTGGTCTTTATCCATTTGTCCATATCCGAGTGACGGCGAAACGCCTTCAGCGGCCATGGCTTTTATGAACAGGTCGCGGCTCATACCTGAAAAACCTTCCTTGTCATATTTAAACATATAGAGATGATAAGCTCCATTGGTAGTACCCTCATAAAGCTTGGCAGGAGTCAGTCCGGGGATTTCTTTAAACATACTGCTCAGGTACAAGGCATTTTCATTACGGATTTTTGCTTGCTCTTCCAAACGGGTCATCTGGGAAAGCAATATACTGGATTGGAATTCAGTGATACGCAAGTTGGTGCCCCTGGTACCCGCACCGGCGGCTACTACAGAAGCAGTAGCACTTGACTGGCCCTGATGGTGGAAGGCAAAACAACCTTTATAAAAATCGGTGTCATTGGTTGTGATGGCTCCACCTTCACCGCAGTTAAGGTTTTTGGATGCCTGGAAACTGAAACCACCGCCTAATCCCCAGTTACCGACTTTCTTTCCCTTCCATTCCGCCAAATGCGCCTGGCATGCATCTTCTATCACCGGGATGTTATGTTTTTTACCAATGGCCAGTATTGCATCCAAATTGCAGGGAGTTCCACCAATATGCACCGGCATAATTGCTTTGGTATTTTTTGTGATGGCGGCTTCTACTTTCGCAGGATCGATCTGGAAGCTTTCAGGGTCCATATCGACAATTACAGGAAGCGCATAGTGAAGAACTACAACATTATAAGTGGCAATAAAGGTATAGACGGGAATGATGACCTCGTCTCCCGGGCCTATGCCCAATGCACCCAACATGGTATATAAAGCGCTGGTGCCACTTGTTAAACCAAGGGAATGTTTGGAACCATACATTTTAGAATGCGCTTCTTCAAAACGGGGAGTTACCGGGCCTCCCAAACGCCCCCACTGACTGCTGTACAACACATCCAACAACCCTTTGGCCTCTGTATTGTCGTAGGTAGGCCAACCGGGGAAACCTCCCGGTTGCGCTTTGGGGCCTCCCAGAATAGCCGGTTTGACATTGTCAAAGCTTCGATGGTTACTATTTGCCAGTATTGCATCAGGCCTGAAAGCCATCCCTACGGATGCTACCGCTGCAGATCCGATAAAGGTTCTTCTGTTAACTGTTTTCATCTTTCTTTCTATTAAATTAATTAAAATTATTATTGTTTGGAATCTATATAATCCATCGCTTTTTTTACATTTCCGAAATTCAGAATCATTTTTTTTGCTTTCTCATAATCAGTGATATTCCGTTGTTCCATCAGCATCTTTACTGACCGGTCTACCACCTTGTTATTGATCAAACGGACATTGACCATCCGGTTATCTTCAACGCGTCCCAAGCGAATTAAGACAGTGGTACTGATCATGTCGAAAAGCATTTTTTGTGCCGTACCGCATTTCATACGGGTACTCCCGGTAACAAACTCAGGGCCGGTGATTACTTCAACGGGAAAGTCAGATGCCGCTGCGATAGGTGAATCGGGGTTATTCACCATACATCCGCATGGAATATCCAGTTCTTTACATTTTTTTAATCCCGCCAACACATAAGGAGTAGTGCCGCTGGCTGAAATACCCAATACAAAATCTTTATTATTTACCTGGTATTTCTGCATCTGCCGCCAGGCATCTTCAGTATCGTCTTCCTTTTCTTCAAGTACCTGCAACAGGTTTTCTTCTCCACCTGCCAGCAGGCAGTTAATCACTCCTTTTTCAATACCGTATGTATTGGGAAGCTCCACCTTATCAAGAACAGAAAGTCGGCCGCCGCTGCCTGCTCCAAGATAAAACAGGCGGCCTCCTGACCGCAGTTGGTCTTCGATGGCGCTAATCAGTTTACTGATCTGAGGCAACTCTTTTTCAATAGCCAAGGCTACTTTCTGGTCTTCACGATTGATATCGGCAATCAATTCGTCTACACTCATCTTTTCCAAATGAGTGTATAAAGATGGCTGTTCGGTAATTCTTTCCATTTATTTGGTTTTAATTTTTTCCAGTGATTCACATTATTAAATACATTATGATCGATCACTTGTGATTATGGGGTTTATAAAATTTCAATGATACATTATTGAACTATCGATTTTCACAAAAACACTAACTTGCTGTTAATGATTTTGTAATGAAATAATAAGTATATGCGTTGGGTGAATTATCATAAATATACAAGCGATCATAGAAAAGCTTGACTAATAATTTATTTATGATTCGATACCTAAATCGACAATTTTATTATGTCTGGTTTTATTTTTTTTTGTATATTTGCATAACTAAATAATAATGGTTAATTACTCTTGAGGGTTTTAACTAAATTAAATTTTGCCGAATGTTACTCGCACTAACATTCGGTTTTTTGTTTACTTTTTTGCAATAAGTGTCTTGTTTTTTATCATATGACACATTGGTTAACTTTCTTTTATTAAAATATTGTTTTTCTACAAATTCCCTACAGTTACAGATAATATACAAATATTACACAATTATAAGATGCATAAATTATCAAAAGCGCTTTTAAAGCAATCCAACAACTTGTCATCAGGTGATAACTCTGTTATGAGATAATCTATAACAGATAAGTCAGCCACCTGGTATCTTTTTTCTATATTCAATTTTTCAGATATTGAAATAAGAACTGTTTTATCAGATGCTTCAAGCATAGCCTTATTTACTTCAACTGTATCCGTATCAATATCTGTAAGGCCTCGATTTATGGAAATTGCATTTACCCCCATAAAGCATAAATCATACCGTATCCTGAGGAGCTCATTAATGGTATGCGCACCCACATGTATATTATTATTTTTATTTAATTTCCCACCGATAGTATATACTTTAATGTTATCGTAATCTGATAAGGCAATTGCTATCTGAGGGCTAATAGTGAAAACAGTGAGGTTGAGATTAGAGGGAATGCTTTTTGCAACTTCAAATATAGTTGTTCCCCCTTCAAAAAGTAAAACCATATCATTTTTTATGAGCGATATAGCTTTTGATGCAATCTTTTTTTTCTCGTCTAAGGAGTAAATATTTTGGTCTGAGACAAATGGTCTGACCAGTGACTTGCTGATAGCTCCTCCGTGTACTTTTACAATTAAATTGGCAGCGGCCAGTTCCTTTAAATCCCTTCTTATTGTATCCTCAGACACATTCAGCAGGGCGCTCAGATCAACAGATAAAACCTTATTGTGAAGATTAATCTGTTTCATTATTGATTTAAAACGTTCTTCTTTTAACATGGCGTCAATTGAAAATACAGTTTTATTTATACAGTTTTCTAATTATGTATTAGCAAATATTGTTTAATATATTTGCAATTTTGTATCATTTGCAATATTTTTTACATTAACTTGATGCGTTTTATTGCGTTTTTAGAATGCAAAAATACGCATAAAAATGAAATATAAAAATTAAAATGCAAAAAAAATATAAAAAAATGTAAACACACACACAGTGCGATCGTAATTAATTGATAAATAGAAATAAACAATTTAGAGTTGTTCAAAAAAATCTTGTCTAATCTTCCAATTTGGGTAATCCCAGCTACCATTGATTTTCAGATTCGAGAGTATCGGCCAACAGGATTATTACTGGTGTATCCAGCATGGACTAGAAACCATTACATTTGATTTAATTTTTCCAGTCATTCGTATTTGCCCGATTCAACATAAAGCCCTCTTTCTCGTTGAGGGTAATTTTGATGTGATGCGGTTGCACGAGCTGGAGATAAAAAATGTGGTTGCCACATGCGGAACTGCACTTACTAAAGAACAAATTGCACTTATCCGAAGATTTACATACAATATCATCCTGATTTACGATGCAGATGAAGCTGGGGAAAAAGCGACACATAAAAATGCCGAATTGCTTTTAGCCGAAGGCATGAATGTCCGTATTGCAACACTTCCGACAGGTGATGACCCGGACAACTTTGGATTGAAAAAAGGTAAAAAAGCAATTGAACAACTCATCAAAGATGCCATACCTTAGTAGGTTACTATGCCGTTAAAACGCCGTGAAAAAGCAGGGCTTTCCAATGTGCTGATTGAAGTCCTGAAACAACGGGATATCGTAGCTTCATATTATCAAAAAACACAAAGGGAGTGCTACACGGAGTTAAAAAAAGACCTTACTGAAAAAGGTGACAGCCACCAATCACGGTTATTAAATACCGTTTCCCTTTTTTTAGGTATGGTGAAACTTTGGGAAACCCACATACCAACATTAAAGTTACCCTTTACTTACGAGCAATTCTATGACATTGCACGTGCTAAAATTGTGGTTCAGAGTGAAAGCATATCCAGCACGAACCGCTTGAGTGTCTTTTTTGAATCTTTGGATTTGTTACTAAACAGGCAAAATAATGGTATGATAACCGGCAGGGAATTTAAAATAGAGTACCAACACTCAATAACCCTGCAAAAAACCGAAATGAAACGTATGAACACGATTTTAACAGGGAAACGAAAATATTGTATCTGCGGTTAAACATCATACACCCACTTTACAGCGATTTGAGAAAGACAGAAGCACTCAAAATGAATAACCTGCGGATGTACCTCGAAAATCATCAGGCATACATCGGACAGATTAAAAGCACCCGTTTCTCATGGATGGAATACAAGGAGGAATTTAACCAATCCGAAGGGCGTGTTACAAAGGTAGAAAAACCAGCTTCTCAAAACTCATCGGCAATTGCGATGGACTATGAAGTACTAAAGGAAATAAACGGATTGGATTTAGAAAAATACGAGCAAATAGAGCCTAACATCAAACCATTCGACAACACACCCGAAGCACCTATTTATAATGAACCAATCCATGAAACAAACGACAAACAGGCTGCTCAGCCTCCATTACCGTTTTAAACACCCCTGTGACCCCGATAAAAAAAGAAAAGAATTTAGAAAAATGGAAATGTCCACAACGAAAAGCCGTTCCAACCGTCCAACGCTCCAACAAGCATAATGAAAATCACTTTAATAATAATATAATACATTAATAATAAAGAATATGACACATACAGAAATAATAATAGTCCAGATACATTTTTGTTGGAGACAGTTGGAGCATGAAAAACCAACTCGAAAAGTTGGAACAAAATTTCGTGAGCCAAATCTAATGATGATTTATGATACACCTGTAAATCACCGATGTATATATTTTGTTGGACGGTTGGCACGTTGGGACAGAAAAAAGAACTTCCCAAGATATATATGATTTTTTATGCGTTTTCGTTTCGATAAAAATCAATCCTATGAAGATAATGTACTCAAATTTCTTCATGGTATGGAATCTGGCGACAAAATTGAACTCTCCAGCCTGACAGACCACCCCGATAAATTTATCGAAACCGTGAAAAAATTGATAACAGAGGGGTGGTTAAGTAATGGTGAGTTCTTTTTTTCCAATGATTGCTTTCTGGGTTAATGGTACTACGTTCTATTTAGTCATGCGAGCTAAGCTGCTTTTTGAAAATACTTGCAGCATGGGAATATTGCAGTTGGTCTTCATATATGACACGGGTTATATCGTTGAATATAGTCCAACCGGCATCAATTTTTTTATCAAGTCTTTCAATGATTTTATTCGCTTCCGAATATCTTTCTTCCGCAGTTTTAAACTTGTTGATATTAAGCTC
>JAVBSH010000070.1:0-34689 GCA_031547085.1 Bacteroidales bacterium | reverse complement strand
TAAATGCAAAACGATTGTCAGCGACTGCTCTTTCGCTCTGCTTGATGGTCAATTTGACGGATTTTGCAGGCTCAATACCTATCGGTTCTTCAACTGCCACCATCTTAATATTGAATTCCCGTTGCGTTCCCACAACGATTTCCCGAGTCATATAACCGATAAAAGTGAATCGCAAAATTGCATTTTCAGGAACGATCAATGAAAATTTCCCATTAGGATCCGATGTTGTACCTTTGATTGTTCCCTTTACAGCAATTGCTACGCCAGGAAACGAATCGCCTAAATCGTCGGTCACAACACCCGAAACACGCACCGTATCTGTTTCCCCTGCCTGTAATCCGGAGGTTATCACCCAAGCGAGGGTTATTATGGCAACAACCATTATCATATATCTTTTCTTCATAGTATAAAGCCCTGATTCGTGCCGGGCGCAACTTCTATATGGTAAAAACACTATTCAAAACAAATTCAACATTCAGTTTTCACGACCTTCTTAGCACACTCTTGTAAATTAGCGGCAGTTTCCACTAACGATGATGCGAAGTGCAAATTTACTTTTTTAATGTAAATCCTCCAACAGGAACTTTCAACACATCGGAATCGTACATGTTGATATACAGTTTTACCGGGGTCTCGAGACCATCATGCATTACTTCATATATATCGAGCAATCCTCTACGTATACCATCGCCGGGGTCATTGCCGTTTTCGCTATAAAATGTACAACAACTGCCCAGTCGCTTATAGACGACAGGTAAACCCAAAGGACCGGTTAACGCTTTCAGATATCGTATTTCGTTTTGTACGCCTTCTTTTTCCTTTGCCCCACCAACCATTATTGGGTTACTTTCGGTATAACCATACGTTTCATCGGTAGCATATTCTTTAATAAGGAACATCTGGTCATTAACCAGTTTCTGCTTAATGTTGGGACTTCCGTATCCCACATTTACTCCGGCCTGTTTTAACTTAACCGAAAGTGGGCCACAGGTTAAAGACACGATTGACTCCACCTTTGATACCGTAGTTTGAAGTACATTCATGTCATTCAATTTTGATTTTTCATCAGGATTCTCAATTTCATCCATAGCTTTCAAAAATGATGCTGAAATACATTGCTTATATTTTGCATCGTCTACATTTCCCTGTTGTTTGATACATTCACACGCGAGTTTAGCTGCTTTTTCTTCGAGTGATTGACTGTTCTTATCAACTTGCGAAACCTCGGACACTTTATTATTACTTTCAGCCGCTTTTTTACTGCTCTTGCAGGAGAACAAGGAAAATACAAATACTGTTACCAATAATACCGTACAAATCTTCTTCATGATCATAAAATTTAGTGAATACAAAATCATCTTTCCTGATAGATGATTTTCCTGATCAAATTCCATAAATCCTGATAAAAAATGGATATCAGACATCTTTGGGCTATTTTATCCTCTTTAGGCATCAAACCAGATAATTATATAAAAATATGCCTCATGTGATGAAATACATTCAAAACATGCGTTTGGTATTGCCGCCGGCAGTCGTTTTCGCTTTATTCCCCGAATGTTTCCCGCAACACTTTTCCGGTAGCTCCGCGTCCTGACGCCACAAAAGCGCCCGCAATGCTACCGGCTTGTTTTTGTTTGTCCGGGTGATCCAACAAATCATTCAATTGCCGGACTAATTCATCATAGTTACTGATTGGAAAAGCAGCGCCCTGCTCCACCATATCCACCGCTTCCTGGAATTTTTTATACGCCGGGCCGAAAAAGACAGGAATTCCGTACGCTGCCGCTTCAAGCGTGTTGTGTATCCCTTTGCCGAAGCCACCTCCAATATACGCTACTGTTCCGTAACGATACAACGATGACAACATGCCGATATTGTCGATGATCAAAACTTGGTAATCTGTTGGGGTTGTTTCCATGAGTTGCGAATACCTGACAACTTTTGCCCTGACGGATTCGATCAATCGGTTGATCTGGCTTTCATGCAGTTCATGCGGTGCAATAATCCATTTCATCATCCGGTTTTCCGTATTCATGTATCTCGTCAAAAGTTCTTCATCCGGCGGCCATGTGCTACCGGCTACCATGCAGGGCTGTCCGTTGACAAAACGTTCCACTTCGGGAATTTGCCGCGCCTGGTCGACAATTCGGCAAACCCTGTCGAACCGGGTATCACCTATGACGGTTACTGCGGTGAACCCGATTTGCGCCAGCAAATCCTTCGAACGTTCGTTCTGTACAAAAAAATGGGTAAAGGCTTTTAATGGCTTGCGGTACCATCCGCCATACCATTTGAAAAACACTTGGTTAGTACGGAAATTGGCAGATACCAAGTATAACGGGATATGTTGTCGTTTAATGGTTTTTAAGTAATTCCGCCAGAACTCATATTTTATAAAATATATCTTCTCAGGATTCACCAACTTGACAAACCGCTGGGCATTGCGCCGCGTATCATAAGGTAGATAAAAAATATAATCGGCGCTAGGATAATTTTTCCGCAATTCGTATCCCGAAGGCGAAAAGAAGGTGACCACGATTTTATAGCTTGGAAACCGGGCCCGGATGTCCTCAATCAACGGCCGTCCCTGTTCAAATTCACCTACCGATGCACAATGAATCCATATACGTTGTTCCCCGGCCTGCAATTTAGCTTGCATTTGTTTCCAGACTTGCTTTTGCCCTCCGGCTAATTGTTTGGCCTTGACATTACCGAAGCTGGCTGCTATACGCACCAGGAATGAATAAATATGGATGATCAACGAATACATAAATATACAAAAAAAGCACACATCAACTGAGATGTGTGCCTGCAAAGGTATATATTGATTGTCAACAATTGAAATATTCCATCATCAATTGTCGATCAGAAAACTATCTTTTAGTTACCCAAGCGCCTTCGCAATAGGGTTTCGATTTAAACACCTTGACCTGGTTTGCAGCTTCGGTTTCGCTGTTGAAACTTGCAACCGCCACCCTGACTCTACCGTTGCCAAAATCTATGATTTCGTAATTGATACCATTGTCACGCAACTGTTTGCCAAATTTTTCGGCACTGGCCTGTGTCGTGAAACTACCCACAATCAACAGGTATTTACCCGCTCCAACGCTACCTGGTGTGCTGGCAACAGTTGCTGCCGGTTGTGGCTGTGGCTTTGTTACCGGTTGAGCCGGGGGTGTTTGGGTCACAGCCGGTTTTGCTTGAGGCTGCGTTGCCGGTTGTGGCGTACTTTCCGAAGCCGGATTCAATGCATTTTTCTTTTCCGTGGCTTCGTCCAACGTTTGTGCAACTTCAGGATTGGGTGTATCTTGTTCCGTTCCGGCTACCGGTTGGGATGCCAGCTCCGGTTGGGCTGTTTTCTTGTCTCCTTTAATAGAGCTAATGGTAGAGTCGATATATGGAGCCAGTTTTGGATAAAAGAAATATCCCGCTGCACCTAACCCGGCAGCGATCAATAATACCAACAACACCCACATGGGAAAACCGCCACCGCTACTTGCTTTTTTCTTTGGTTCCGGTTTCTTTTTCAACGGGGGGGGGGCCGTCGAAGCAGCCGGTTTAACCGGTGGTTCCTGCCTTTCCACTGCCGGCTTACGGCGTTCGGTATTTTCACGGACACGCATGTTCTCCGTCGCAAAAAGGCTACTATCGGTTGCAGGTTGCGTCTTGGGGGCAACCGGTTCGGGCGTTGCGGATGGAGGTGTAAATACCGGCTCAGCGACAGGCGGAAATGTCACCGGTGGAGGCGTAATAATTGACGGAGGCGTTACAGCCGGCTGCGGTTGCGGAACCGTTCCACCCTGCAAATTTATCGCTCCTAACCCGTAACTATCCATCCTCTCAATGAATAAATTTGCATCAGGTTCAAAAACAATATCACCAATCTCATTCACCGACAATGTACCAAATTGGTCAAGCATAATCGTTTTCCTGCCTGCTAACTTGTTTTTAAGGCTTTCGTAAAACGCGGCCGTTTCAGATCTAGCCTGCTCAACACTGATGTTTTCCTGTTGCGCTATATATGCTGTCAACAGGCCGTCGTCGATATCGTCGGCACTGTTGTATTCCACAGTCCTTACCGGAGGAACGACCAATCCATTCCGTATTTCGGAAGGCTTATCTACAGCTGTAAAGCGTCCTAATCCCGGAACAATTACCGACAGGTGTTCCGACAAATAATTACGAATATGCTTACTTATGTCCACAATAAAATCAATAAGTTTACAATGAGTATTTCCAGTTTCTACGGTTACAATATCCAACACTTTGTGGACGAACTATTAATTTTAGTATCAACGTGGAAATAATTATTATACGCATTTGGTTTAAAAAAGTTGCATTTTTCCGCCAAAATCTATTCGTCGTACCGACGCAACTCGAATTTTTCGCCCAAATACAACTTTCTTACCTGTTTGTCATCGGCTAATTCCTGAGCAGTACCGGCCTTGAATATTTTCCCTTCGATCAGCAGGTACGCCCTGTCAGTGATAGAAAGTGTCTCATGAACATTATGGTCGGTGATCAGTATACCGATATTTTTCTTTTTCAGTTTGGATATGATGAATTGAATATCCTCCACCGCAATAGGGTCGACACCTGCAAAAGGTTCATCCAGTAGGATAAACTTCGGGTCGATGGCCAAAGCGCGGGCGATCTCCGTACGGCGCCGTTCACCTCCCGATAGCTGTATCCCCAGGCTTTTGCGTATTTTGATAAGGCCAAACTCCTGCAACAACTGTTCCGTACGTTCGCGCTGTTCGACTTTGGGTAAATCGGTCATTTCCAATACTGATTTAATGTTGTCTTCCACGCTCAGTTTCCTGAAGACGGAAGCTTCCTGCGCCAGATAACCGATACCTTTCTGAGCCCGCCTGTATACAGGTTCTTTGGTAATTTCGGTGTCGTCGAGGAATATTTTTCCCTCGTTGGGGGTAATCAGTCCCACAATCATGTAAAAGGATGTTGTTTTGCCGGCACCGTTAGGTCCAAGCAAACCGACAATCTCTCCCTGGGATACATCCACCGATACACCTTTCACTACTGTCCGGCTACGATACCTTTTCACTAAATTTTCCGTACGAAGTACCATTCGTTATTTTCAATTTTTGATTTTCGATTTATCTATAAATCCGAAATCACATGTTCAGTTCAGATAGATATTTATCAGATTTTAGAAACCTGATAGGTCTTGCATTTTACATCAAAAAACTTTTTAATGCATCGAACGTTGCCGGCAATGCCACCGTTTGTTTTGTACCGGTGGCAAAACGAGCCAGATTCGGCGGCAAGGCGACATCGTGGTCGATGATGCTTTCGACTGTTTCGGTAAATTTGGCCGGGTGTGCTGTTTCGATAAAAAATCCCGTTGTTGATGTACACCTGTCAAGATAAGTGTTTAAGGCACGGTAACCGATGGCTCCGTGGGGATCGAGCAAGTAACCACGGTGTGTGTATACGTCCTTGATGGTTGCACGGATTTGATCATCGGTACACACGAAACCGTCAATATCACGTGATATATCCTGATGCGAATCGCCATATAACCCGGTGATACGCGCAAAATTGCTCGGATTTCCCACATCCATGGCGTTGGCAATGGTTGCCACCGACGGACGCGGGTTAAACTGCCCGTTTTGCAGGTATTGTGGCACTATATCATTGATATTAGTGGCCGCAATGAAATGGGTGATGGGTAAACCCAACCGTTTGGCAATGAGTCCGGCACAAATGTTTCCAAAATTACCGCTGGGAACTGCACAGGCAATGTCACCGGCGTTATGTCCCAATTGAGCTACACCCCAGAAATAATAGAACGACTGTGGCAACAGGCGTGCCCAGTTGATGGAATTCGCCGATGTAAGTTTCATGCTCTTATTGAGTGCGTCGTCGGCAAACGCCCGTTTCACCATTGCCTGGCAATCATCGAATGTTCCGTCTACCTCAAGGGCTGTAATATTTTCGCCCAAAGTAGTGAATTGTTTTTCCTGTATCGGGCTTACCAACCCCTTGGGATATAATACAAATACCCGTATGCCCGGAACCTTATAAAAACCATTGGCAACGGCGCTGCCTGTATCACCTGATGTGGCCACCAATACGTTGACTTCCTGTTTTTCGCGACCAGTGAAATATCCTAGCAAACGAGCCATGAACCTTGCACCAACGTCTTTAAATGCCATCGTCGGTCCGTGGAACAATTCGAGCGTGTACAACTTGTCGTGTATATTCACCATCGGGATGGGAAAACTGAGTGTGTCGTACACCATGTTTTTCAAATCGTTTGCCGGAATATCATTTCCCATGAAATGACTGGCTACTTCCAATGCAATTTCCTGCAAATTCATGTCATACATATTTTTGAAGAAACTATCGGAAAGCCTGCCTATCTGTTCAGGCATGTAAAGCCCCCCATCCGGAGCCAATCCTTTGACGACCACCTCCTGAAGAGACGCTACAGGAGCTTTTTTATTGGTACTGTAATATTGCATTTACTTAATCGAACACTATTTCAAATCTATAAGTTGCAAAAGTAAATCTTTTTTTGTTACCACCCGGCAATTTTAGAATTCCTTTAGGGCAACCGCATCAAAACTTGAGTAACTTTTTCATATATTCCGAATCCAAAGCTGCTTTGTACTGTCTCTTTTTTAAGCTGAGCTTATCATTAGCATTTGAGATAATTTGCAAAGCCAACTTTCTGATGGTTGACAAGTTTTCAGGAGCATTAACTGTTTTTGCCCTGCATTGATCCTCTTTAAAAGTTACATCCAGATGCCAATGCAATTTATTTTCTATAGCCCAATATCCCCTTGCCAAAGAATTGTAATATGCCGCATTATTGACACTTTCATCACAGAAGTAATACCGTGTTTCCTTTGTTATTACACCCTTAACTTCCCGGGTGGCATCTATCCTGACTAATGTGGTTATGTCCTTCCAGGGTGAAAGATTTTCTTCCATCAAAAAAGCCTTGGAATTCTTTTTGATTGCCTTTGACCGAAAGCATGTAATGGCCTTTCTTATTGCGTATTTGTTCGGCTATTTTGGTTTGTGTACCCATAGCATCTATGCTCACAACAGCTTCTTCGATATCCAATGAATCCAATACCCCGGAAATAGCGGTAATTTCGTTGGACTTGTCTTCTACTTTTTCCTGTCCTGCACAAATACTGGTCTCACTTACCCATGCATTGAGGATATACAGGCCGGAATTGCCTTTGCTTGTGGGTGAAACCCCTTTTAAGGCTTTGCCGTCCAATACTATTTGTTTCCCTGCCAAACAGTTTAAAATATTTTTACCATAATTTTCCAAGCATCTTCTCAATGAATCTGCCTCCAAACTCTTGAAAACACGCTCATAGGTATCCGCCGATGGCGCACCATTGGGTAATTGAAGGATAACCCCCTGGGGTTGCGGGCCACGTTCCTTGCCGAATAAATACATGTCTTGATAATCCGGTCCTCCTGTTATGTACGTACATAGGGAGATCTATAATATATCTGATAATAAATGATCACAACGACTAATAACCCGAGGATCGGGAATCTCTTGAAAACATTCTGCTATAGCTTGTTCCATCCAACAAAAGTAATATCATTGATGAAAATTCTGATGCGGTTGCCCTGGCTCATACCTATACGATTGAAAAGTTACATTCGGCGGAGTTTCCGGACAAACGGGAATCCCTAAAATAAATCTCTCCTAAAGATGATTGCCATGTAAATAAATGATTAACTTTGCAGCCCGAAAATAAAGAGGTATGAAAGTAAAAATCATCGGGATACTGGTGTTTTTAAGTTTTTTTGGTATCGTATCGGCGCAAAAACCGGTATCTCCTAAGTTAAAAAACAGTGTGGATTCTGTTAGTTACGCTTTGGGAGTATTATTTGGCAAAAATATACAATCTGGTGGTTTTCAATCTATTAATGCTGATGTGTTTGCTCAAACTATCCAAAAAGTAATCCATAACGATCCGTTGGAAATGACTCCAGAACAGGCTAACACATTAGTTAACAAGCAATATCAAAAGACACAACAACTCAGATACGAGAAAAACCTGAAAGACGGACAGGCTTTCCTGAATGCGAATAAAAAAAATCCCGGAGTGATTACCTTGCCCAGCGGATTGCAATATAAGATGATCACAAAAGGAACCGGGGTTAAACCCACGGCAACCGATAAGGTAATGGTTCATTACCACGGCACTCTGATCAATGGCACTATTTTCGACAGTTCCGTCGAGCGGAACCAACCTATCGAGTTAACAGTCAATCAAGTAATACCAGGATGGATAGAGGCATTGCAGATGATGACTGTAGGTTCCAAGTGGATATTGTACATTCCTTCGGAATTGGCATACGGAGAAAATCCGCGTCCGGGAGGGCCTATAGAACCCAATTCAGCACTCATTTTCGAAGTAGAATTATTGTCGATCAACAATTAGGATTTTTTAACATTTGTAAATCATAGTTTTATCATAATTTCGCAACTAAATTTTTAATAATAAATGAACATGAATAATTGTAAGCAAATAACTTTTGGTATTTTAATGTCGGCCGTTGTTTTACTGGCCTCATGCGGCGGTGGAAAGCCGAATTATAATGTTTCCTTAAAGAATGATACGGATTCGGCAAGTTATTATTTCGGATATTTTAATGGCAAACAACTTGCCGCCCAAGGATTAGATAACATAAACACCGACGCTGTTGCCAAGGGGTGGCAGGATGCTCTGAAAGAAGTAGAATTAGCGGAAAGTGAAGAACAGGTAGGAACATTCATGCAAAAGTATTTTATGGCAGCACAAACACGCGCCAATGAAAAGGCTATAAAAGCTGGACAGGAGTTTCTTGAAGAAAACAAGAAGAAACAAGGAATTGTAACCCTTCCTAGCGGAGTGCAATATAAGATCATCAAGGAAGGTACAGGCGCCAAGCCGTCCAAAGAAGACATGGTTGATGTGGTATACCATGGTACTTTGACGAACGGAACAGTATTCGATAGCTCAAAAGAACGCGGTGATACGGCTACCTTTGGTGTTGGCCAAGTAGTTCCGGGATTCAGTGAAGCTTTGACTTTGATGAACGAAGGTTCCACATGGGAAGTATATATTCCTGCAGAATTGGGATATGGTGCAAACGTACGCCCGGGTGGTCCTATTCCGCCAAACAGTGTCCTGATCTTCGAAATTGATATGATAAAAGTCAATAAACAAGAAGCCGGAGCAAAAAAATAATACAGGATTAAATCCATATAAACAAGAAAGCATGCCGAAGGGTGTGCTTTCTTTGTTTTATGTTGCATTCGTCACTTATTTTAACACATTCGTCAAAATTATGATTTATACTACGGAAAACCGTATTTTTTTGTTTTGCGGTTGGGGTTACTTTTGCGGTTCAATTAAAACAAAATCATTCATCACACAAAAGTAATCCTTATGAAACACTTATTTTCAATCTTCATGCCGGTGATGTTCCTGGCAACGGTATTGTCGGTAGGTTCATGCAGCCTCTTCGACAAGGACGACTACGATCCGGTGACCCCAGTATTAACGCCTTCGGAAGTAACCCTTGCCGAATATGAAGAAACGGCTGTAGCTATTAGTGAAGGCGAAGCACCTTACCAACTGTCGGGCGGGAATGCATACATTGCTTCGGTAACCATCAATGATAACGCTATCGACATCAAAGCGCTTAAAGCAGGAACCAGTATTGTCACTGTGAAAGGTAATGACGGTGGCACCACTGAACTCGTTATTACAGTCACTAAAGGCCAGTCGGCCGCTCCTGAACTGACTCGTTCCACAGTGGAAGTCCGTGCGGGTGAATTGATTTCCGTTGAGGTCGCCAACGGCGTTATGCCTTTCCGCCTGTCTGGAGGCGACGCCACTATCGCCTCAGTAGCGATCAACAACGCTACCATCACCGTAAAGGGGCTCAGGTTGGGAACCACCACCGTAACGGTAACGGGGCAGAATGGCCTTTCGACAAACCTTACCATACAGGTAACCGAAAGTCTGGCTGAGGCAGAGCAAGACAGGTATAGTGAATTTGTGACACCTGAGTTGGAGAATGTTTTAGTAAATAAGTTGGGAATTACTGTTAACCGAGGAATTTCTCCACCGGATTTGACAGGTTATTTTTTAATGAAAACTTATTGTACCAAATCCACTATTTCAGGCGATTCGTATGTAGGTAAATTAATAGACGATTTCAAGATAAAATTCTACGACCAACGAAATATTGAAATCAGCCTTAGCGGTTTTGAAGTTAAAACAGGAACTGATGACTTTCTTTATCATCATGAAGCAATAGGGACTTTTATATGTGGCGAAGGTGATAAGTTTTCTGTTTTTTTCAATGAAACAATTCAAGGTGCTGATAATACATATTCGACCAACTTTGCTTTGTTCTCTGGAGAACTAGTCAAAGATGCTAATAAAACGGTCATTGGTATCAAAAATTTCCAATATGTTCTATTAATGAGGGAAAATAATGGTAATCCAAAATTAATTGCCAATGGAGAAGGCCGCTTATTTGAAGATGATTATGTGGAAGTTATTTCAAAAGAAAGATTTGAAACAGTTATTGGCAGATTGAGCGCAAAAAGAGCCACTGCTAATCAAAGCGCTCTTTCGGTTGCAGGTAACAAGTAAAAAATAAGATTGTACTGCTACATCATGATTGCGGGTGACATTTTTTGTCACCCGTTTTTATAATTTCATCACCTTCTTCGTATCCATCGTCTTGCCGTTGCTGATATATTGCAGGATATAGACACCGCTACTCCAGGCGGATATGTCGACACTGTAATAATATTTACCGGCAGAAAGACCGGTAGCAGGTATTTGATACACAACCTGGCCGGAGACGTTGGCAATACGGATGATGACGGAAGCTGATTCGTCAAGGATGAACGAATAGTTCAGGATATCGGTTACCGGGTTGGGGTAGACCAGAAGTTCCCCGGTCTTGTCAGGTGAATATTTCAATTCCACTGTAACATGGACGGTTATTGCTACGGTCTCCCCGAATGGATCCGTAGCGGTCAATTGCAAAGTGGCAATACCAAAATGTTGCGGATCGATGGTCAGAATATTGTCCATGATCTCTGCATTGACAATCTCATCGTTATCAACAGAATACTTATAGCTGAGTTGATCACCATCTTCATCGGTAATATATTGTGATAGATCAATGATCGCAGGCGTTTCATGAGGAATTAAAGTAATATCGGGAATCTGTTTTGTTACCTTGGGTGCGTGATTGACATTCGTGGTAAACACAGCCACGTTGGATATGGCCGACCTGTCGCCGATATTCCCGATATTACGCACAGCGACATAATAAGACGTCGATGGCATAAGTCCGGCAAGGGTATATTCTTGTTCATCGCCCGACGCAACAGATGTCTTTACAGAGGCTGTGATTAACTGGTCGAAGTTATCGGCGGTAATCTTGCTGGTAGAACAGGCAACTTCGAATGCCACCACCGATCCGTTATCACTGACAGCCGGCACTGTCCATGCCAATTGAGCCGATACATTGTTGATCGTGATTGCAACCAAATCTGTCGTTGGTCCGGGAATACCCCATGGTGCCAGCGCGTCATTGGCATTGAGCAGCCCGGCGCCCATTTTGGGTGCATTAACCGGGTCGAACTGATCCAATGGTGTGGTCGTGTTCAACAGACGGGTACGCAGCATGTCGGGAGTGAAACTTTCGCTTCCATGCACGGATAAAATTAATGCAGCTGCTCCTGATACATGCGGACATGCCATCGAGGTTCCCTGCATGTATTCGTAATAATTCTTGATGGCAAGTGAATAGGACGTACTGTAAATACCACCGGTCTTATTAGTGCCTCTTTCATCAGTGTCGCCGCCGGGTGCCGAAATATCCACCCAGTTGCCATAGTTGGAATACCATGCCAGTTTTCCGTAATGGTTGACAGCTGCTACAGCCAGCACATTGTTAAAATATGCAGGATACCATTTTGCATCCTGTGTGTCATTACCAGCTGCAAAAATCACGATTCCGCCAGCCATAGGCGTTCCCGGGCGCGGATTACCGTATTCGTCCCTTCCTGCCTCGTTAATAAAATAATTGATGGCCGTTACATCCGATTGGTTATAATATCCGGCATCGTCGTATCCCCAACTGTTTTGTGAGATCACCGCCCCGTTGTCGGCTGCATAAGTATACGCGGCCCCGAGCGACGAAACGCTCCTGTTACCATCCATGATTTGCACGGTCATGATTTTGATACCGTATCCTTGCGCCGGATTCCCGGCAATTCCTGAAACCCCGGTTCCGTTATTGGTCACTGCCGCAATGGTGCCGGCCACATGTGTGGCATGGTCTTCGGGGGAAATCACTCCGTTGGTGCGCGAAACAAAGTTATATCCGTAAATATCATCTACATATTTGTTTCCATCATCGTCTTTACCGGATATCCCGTCCTTTTCGAGCTGGTTAACCCACATATTGGCATTCAGGTCCTCGTGGTTGTAATATACACCACCGTCCATCACTGCCACAATCACATCCCTGTTCTTGATACCGAGGTTTTTTGCTGTCTCCCATGCATCGGGCAGGCGTATATCAACGCCGGGTGTTCCTCCCGTCTGCCCCGTATTGTTATAGTTCCATTGCTTGGTAAATGACGGATCATTGGGTATTTCCGCCAGTGGTAATGGCGAAGCGGGCATAGCCAGGCTCCGTATTTTGTAACGGGGCTCCGATGCTTGTATGTTTTCATCCAAACCGTATGCTTTTGCTACTGCTTCCGGATTTTCACCTTCGGGAATGATGATTTCATACCACAAGTGCAACCCATATTTCCGGTGCTTGGCTTCATATTTCCCGGCCTCGGGAAATATGCGGCGCATGTTGCTCGCCCTGTATTTCCGGTTGATCCTGTCAAACGATTTTATTCCGATGCTAAGGGTTGATGTATCTGTCGACGACCGCTTCATCGTTTGCAATTGTTTTTCGAAAGCAGGAACAGCATCCGGTTTGAGCTTTACAATTACCTTCCCTGCCTCGACCGATCGGCGAGAGGATTGTGCGAACGAATTCCCCAAAAAAATGAAAATGAGCAAAAGAGTAAAAAGAAACCTCATCCTTTGGATTTGTACTGGTGACATGCTACCTGCCGGGTATATCTCCCAATGCTATAAACACAATTAATGCCACTTTGTTGAAGTGGCATTAATACAACGGCAAAATCTATGCCTGATTTTTTCAACGGGTCAACAGTCACAGGTTACTGCCTGTTCCGTTGTCCACGCCGTTCCTGCATTTCTTTCTCACGCTTTGCTTTGTCTTCGGTATATTTCTTAAACTGATCGGCTGTCAGCACTTCTTTGTATTTTGCATCGCGTGTCTTGTCTATTTCCTGCATTTTTTCACGCATAACCTCACGGTTGCCGCTGTTGTTTTGCATTTGCGTATCCATTTTCTTGGCAAGGTCAAGATTGATAGCCTGTATTTTGGTTTTTTGGTCGGCCGTGAGTGTGACCAATTTCTCCAAACGCTCGGTTTGGGTCTTTGCACGCTCTTCGGCTGAGGGCCTTTCACGTTGCTGTTGTTGAGCCGTGGCAAACGAAACAGTTGCCAAAAACATTACGGTAATCACAAATAATTTTTTCATGTCATGATATTTTTAAGATTTATTTAATAGACGGCGAATATATAAAATGGTTTAATGATAGGATAATTTTTAACTTTTTATAACAATTGTTTTGAGCACGAACCATATATTACCAATAAAGAAGGCGTGAATGAAATTAGCCATATAATTGCTTAACCCATCTTGCAGGTTAACCTCTCCGATATCATAAGAAATGTTAAAATGTGATTTATTTTGGGGTAATAATCCGGCCAAAAACCTGTTTTTCTTAATTTTTTAGTTTAGTAAATGACAATGGTTCATTAACAATGGCATAAATCCGTCAAGCGGCAACGGCCGCAAATTCAATAAGTTCTTTGACAAGCTTATCATTTAATGCTTTGTTTGGTTTGATACCAGACACGCAAATAAAACGCTCAAGCATAAAGGCATTGTGCATCATTACCTTAATGGATGTCATAGAAAAAGGGATACTCATTTCCTTGGCTAATACCTTAGCCTGCTTCACGCAAGTGAGCCAGGCATTGAAGTGAAAGGAGAGCTTGGAGGCATCCCTAGCCTGGCAATGGTTCAACCCGGTAAACTGTTTGGCATCACGAAAACAAAACCCGATCTGGAAGTGAGTACAGTAATACTCTATCACATCTTTGCCATTCATTGAGTAACCGATGGAAAAATACAACTTCCATTTCTTTTTGTCCTTGGAAAACCAGATCACCAAGCATACCAGTTGTTTCAAGGCCTTGCAATAAGCCACCATAGTATAAAGTTCGCCCTGGTCAAGGGTGATGTCCAACTTTTGCATCCTTGACCAATGAGGATATTTGAAGTCTATTTTACCATCATACTGTTTGGGCCTTCCCCGCTTCCCAGTAGGTTGCCCCAAGGTAGGGTAAAACAATACGGCATCATTCCTCAAACGGCTTACCATGTGAAATTCCATATTGCGAAGTCCTGTGACAAAGGTACTTTTGGAAAAATATGCATCAGCAGCCACGCCCGATACCAGGGGATATGTTTTGGACGTACACTGCCACCCAAATGAACGGGTGCCTCGAAGGCGACCGTATCGAAATTGTGGCTTCGGACATACCCGGTAATATAACCCGGGAAGAAGAAATATTGTAAATGCAGGGATGATGTGCCGGAAGTGTTCAAAAACTTCCGGCACGTTGTTATAATTTTGAAATATTATAAACAAAACAACTCCAAACTAACTAATTAATTTAAGCGAACCTGAAGCGAACTTAAAGCGAAGAAATAGCGAACTTAAAAGGTGAGTGGAACGAGAAGCGTTTTAGCTAAAATGCTGAGCAAAATATTTTATATTTTTAATTCAGGCATATTCACTCCCGGACAAGGTGATTTGTCGGCAACTTTTCATACATTTGCCACAGATCATAATCGATTGAAAAATGAACCATCCAAGCAAGCCCATCACTTTCATCCTGTGCGGTGCAGCCTTTTGCTCATGCGGTAGCAACAATAGCAGTAAACCAACCGCCAAGCCCAATATCATTTACCTTTATTTCGATGACCTTGGCTACGGCGAATTAGGATGTTACGGCCAAACCAAAATCAAAACCCCCAATATCGACCGGTTGGCGCAGGAAGGAATGCGTTTCACGCAGCATTACACCACCTTCCCGGTGTGCGCTCCTGCACGCTGCGGTTTGATGACCGGTAAACACTCCGGCCATTGCTTCATTCGCGGTAACTACGAGATGGGTGGCTTTACCGACGAGACCGAAGGCGGACAGATGGCCCTCCCCGAAGGTGCCATGACCATCGCCGACCTGATGAAACAAGCCGGCTACACCACTGGTGGCATTGGCAAATGGGGATTAGGCATGCCTAATAATTCCGGTAATCCCAACTGGCATGGCTTCGACTATTTTTACGGGTACATGGACCAGAAACAGTCGCACAACTTCTACCCGACCCACCTCTGGGAAAACGGACAACGGGTGCCGCTGAACAATGAGTTTTTCTTCGTACACGGTAATCTGCTGCCCAAAGATGCACCATCCGCAGCTTTCGACGCTTTCATCGGCAATGATTATTCCATCGATCGGATGGCCGAAAAAACGTTGGAATTTATCCGTAACAACAAGAACAAACCATTTTTCCTATACCTGCCTTACACCACACCGCATGTCTCGCTGCAGTGTACCAAGGAAGCCATTGCGGAATACGTCGGTCAATTCAACGAAGAGCCTTACCTGGGACAAAGTGGTTACGCTCCCTGCCAATACCCTTTGTCGACTTATGCAGCCATGATCACCTATACCGACAAACAGGTAGGGCGTATCATGGATTTGCTCCGGGAACTGGGACTGGACGAAAATACCATCTTCATGGTGAGCAGTGACAACGGCACGACCTTTAACGTGGGCGGCGTCAACGGTGAGTTCTTCAACTCCACAGGTGGCCTGCGTGGCCGGAAACAGGATTTATACGAAGGTGGCATCAGCATTCCTTTCATAGCACACTGGCCGGGTAAAATTCCTGCCGGAAGTACCACCGGGCATGTATCCGTGCAATACGACCTGTTTGCCACCCTGTCCGAATTAACCGGAGTAAAAACTGGTTGGCAAACCGATGGAGTATCATTCTTGCCTACCCTGTTGGGACAGTCCGGGAAACAGGTAGCCCGCGATTATTTGTATTTTGAATTTCCTGAAAAGTCGGGCCAGATAGCTGTTATCAAGGGGCAGATGAAGGGAGTGAAGAGCAATATGAAAAGCGGTCCCGGAACTTGGGAGGTTTTCAATCTGGCGGACGACCGCCGGGAAACGACTGATTTGTCGGCTCAACATGCTGACCTGATTGCCGAATTTGAACAGGTTATCAAAAAGGAACACTGGCAGGCTCAGGTGAGGGAATGGGAATTTATTGATCCGAAATTCAAAAACAAATAAACAGGTTTCTTTGGGTCAAGTGCAAAATTATGTTGGTGATCCTTTTTCAAGCGAATAATTTAGATAGCCTGAAAATGAAAAAAGGTATATCCCTGACTCCTCTGAACTGACTTCTAAAAGCCTTTATTTTAGCATTATATAAATTTAATTTATTATGTACTATATCCATCTTCGGTAAACCAGCCTAAAATATCCGATACGGAGATTAGATTTAACGCATCCGCAATATCAGCCTCTATCAATTCCTTGGTTCTGGCTTTCGTCTTTCTCAGATAAGCCTTCATTTTGGACCACATCATCTCAATAGGATTAAGGTCGGGACTGTACGGGGGCAAATATCGAACAGTGGCTCCGGCAGCAATGATCGGCTCCATCACACCTTCCACCTTGTGTGAACTCAAATTGTCCATCACAACAATATCGCCTGTTTTGAGAGTTGGCACAAGACATTGGGTGACATACTCCTTAAAAAGCTCCCCGTTAAGTGAACCTTCAAATACCAGTGGAACCATATCTCCATTTGCCCGTATGGATGACAGAATAGTGGTACGCTCAAACCGGGTATCGGGGGTGTGGTCTACCACACGCTCATTACTCGCCCCTCGTCCGTACAGCCTGGTCATACCTGTATCGATACTGCTTTCATCGATGAATACAAGGTTGTCAATATCTATTCCGGGTTGTTCGCACTTCCATGCCTCGCGCTTTATTTTGACATCTTCCCGGTGCTGTTCCACGGGGTATATTGTTTTTTTTATAGCATAGTCCAAGCTTGTTTATTATGGTTTTACTCAATGCGGAAAGGCTAACCGGAAGACTGAATTTATCTTTCAATTCCTGTAATGTGATGTCGGGCTCTTCTCGAATAGCGGCACATACCTACTCAAGCTGTTCGGGCGACAAGGCTGGTTTCCGCCCACTGGGATTCGGGCGGGGAGAGTAACTCCCCGTGGCACGGTAAAGAGCCCACAGTTTGGTGATCGTACTTGTATGGACAGATTTGTCGGTAGATATCTGGGCTTCCGTGTCGCCTCTTAATTTGGCAGCTATGATACGCTTGCGTAGGTCGAGCGATAAGGGGGCTGCCATTATGAGATGATTATGATGATTTGAAACAGCAAAGTTAGTATAGAATTTATTGAATTGCTATAAAGCTTTCCGCTGCCAGGGCAACCGCATCAAATTTTGAGTATTTTTTTCATGTATGTCACATCCAAAGCCGCCTTGTATTGTCTCTTCTTCAAACTGAGTTTATCATTTGCATTTGAGATAATTTGCAGGGCAAACTTTCTAACGGTTAATAGATTTTCAGGGAAATTTCCTGTTCTAGCCCTGCATTGATCCTCTTTAAAAGTGACATCCAAATGCCAATGTAATTTATTCTCTATGGCCCAATGTCCCCTTGCCAAAGAGTTGTAATAGGCAGCATTCTTGACACTTTCATCGCTGATGTAATAGCGAGTATCCTTAGTAAGTATGCCTTTAATTTCCCGGGTAGCTCCTATCTTGATCAATGTGGTGATATCTTTCCAAGGCGATAGATTTTCATCCATCAAAAAATCCTTTGCCGGTAAAATACTGCAATTTCGGGTTTCTATACGACCATGACCACGGTCCGTTTCTTGCACATGATGATAGCCTTGGTGTGTTTTAAAGGCGCATTCCACATCTTCAAGCAACTCTTTCTGATTGCCTTTGACTGAAAGCATGAAATGACCTTTCTTATCACGTATTTTTTCCGCTATCTTGGTTTGTGTTCCCATGGCATCTATGGTTATAACTGCCTCTTCAATATCCAATGAATCCAATACCCCGGGAATGGCTGTGATTTCGTTGGATTTATCTTCCACTTTTTGCTGACCCACACAAATGCTGTTTTCACTTACCCATGCGTTCAGGATGTATAATCCGGCATTGCCTTTGCTTGTGGGGGAAACTCCTTTTAATGCCTTGCCATCCAATACTATTTGTTTCCCTGCCAAGCAGATTAAGATGTTTTGACCGTAAGACTCCAAGCATCTTTTCAATGAGCCTGGGTCCAACCTCTTGAAAACACGTTCGTAGGTATCCGCAGAAGCTGCCCCATTGGGAAGTTGAAGGATGATACCTTTTAATTGCGGCCCACGGTTTTTGCCAAACAAATGCATGTCCTGATAATCCGATCCCCCTGTCATATAGGTACAAAGGGAGATCAATAGTATATCGGATAATAAATGATCACAACTGTTAACAACCCGAGGGTCGGGGACTTCTTGAAAATATTGAGCTATGTCTTGTTCCATACAACAAAAATAATATTTGTTGGGAAAATTTCGATGCGGTTGCCCTGATTTTATTTTGTCAGCGTTCCTAAGCTATCGTCACTTTTGATATTGGGTAGATTATCCAAGAATCAAAGCTGTACATAAAAGTCCATATACAATCACAGAGTGTGCCACATTACTTAGCGTTTCCGCACTGGAGAAAACTGATATAAAAGAGTTGTTAACTCTTACTGAACCACTTATTCAGAGCCAAAATGTCAAAGAACTAAATTTATTCGATTTTTAATTTAAATTTTATTGCATCAGTAATAATGCGACAATATAAATCAATCGAATATTGAATAACGACAATTTGGGACGTGTCAATTATCCCTTTCTACCGGACTGTTATTGTAAAGTTGTATCGTAAGAGAAGAACAGCCGTATGCCGAACGACGCGTACGGTGATGTGAGAGGTCGGAAAATAAAATAGGAGGAAAATAAAATAGTTTTCCTCCTACTTGAGTTCGAAAATATATCCCGGAAATTTTCGTCATCGATTTTTATCCGTTCATGGATGAACTGTTCTTGTATATCAAAACACGTGAAAATAAGCAAACTATCGTCCTTTTTTTGCCGTATTATGAGTAAAGATTTTCATTAAAAAGGATAGTTCAAAAATAGTCAGTCATCATAAAAATATTAAGGCAATGGAAAAAGTTTTGTTTATTTTGATAGTCATTTTGGCAGCATCATGCGACAAGGAAGTAAGGTTGGCATCCATCGATGTAGTACCTACCATCGAAGCATACGTAGGATATCAAACCACATTGGAGGTTTCACACACACCGGCTGAAGCCATTGCACCCAACTTGTTTCATTACAAATCGAGCGATAAAAATGTCGCTACAGTCAACGATAATGGTGTGGTTGTCTGTCATCAGCCCGGCACCTGCAAGATAACGGTGGCCACCGCCGATAAGCGTTTTTCAACACAATGTACAGTGGTTGTAGAATAATCACTGATCTCGTTCTTTAAGATTTTTTAATCTTTTGCTTGCAATCTCAATTGATTAAATTATTTGGTTAACACTTCACACGGACAACGCCGGAGCTTACAACTCCGGCGTTGTTATAGTATCAAATTGCGTGCGGCTGTATACCTCACTGGCGACATTGCTATCGCTGTCATGGTCGAAGAAGTGCCCCGCTATGAACAGAAACTAACGGTTGAGTAGCATTATTTTTGCGATTCCTGCCACTTTTTTATCAACTCTTTCAATTTTCGTTCAGCTAAGTCACGGGCTGCTATGCTCTTTTTACCGGAAGTCTGACCACGTAATGCTGAATGGACAAGGCGTTCGCTACATCCAACTGTTCGGGCAATTTCTCGTGTCATTCCGTGCGGAACAATTATCTGCTGTTTTTTGTTTATATTTACATTCATTCCGAAGTAAGAATTTTTGCAAAATAGCAAATATATTTTCTAAAATCCAAACAAATGGCCAAAAAACCTTCCAATATAAAGGAAAGAATTTTGCACATCGCTAAAATAAAAGGTATTACGCAACTAAAGTTGTGTGAGATTATTGATATGAAACATGGTAGTTTTAAAGGTGAAGCCAGAAAAACGCCACTCAATTCAAATGCAATAGCCATTTTATTTTCTGTTTTTCCGGATATGAATCTTGACTGGTTATTCAGTGGATTGGGTGAACCATTGAAGGAAAAATATCCCAAAATGATCATCGAAGACGAAAAAAATAGCTTTCTGTTGGAAAAAATTATGGATCTTACACGGGAAAATGAACAGTTGAGGATAGAGAACCAGACTTCACTGAACCTGCTACAGAAAGCAGGCCTTAGACCATACCCCGAGCAGGAAGCGATACTGAATGCTGCCGAACCCCAAGGTGAATATGCTACACGGAAACCTAAAAGGAACAAGAAGAAATTATAAGCGTGCCTGAAATTGAGTGTTTTTGGCAGTATTATTTCTCGACAGGCACATGAAAAAGTATAATCTCTATCTTTTTTGTACTTTTGCGGTGTGAAAAATTTATCCTCTCTCACGGAGAACCACTTGAACGAAATTTACAAGGGACACCCACAGGTGGCGCAACTGGCACAATCATTACAACCGGGAGCAATCGTACGCCTGAAGGGTTTGTCGTGTTCGTCGCCGGCATTGGCAGCTGTAGCGCTGATGCAGCAACGGCAAGGAAACCATATCTTCGTGTTACCCGACAACGAATCGGCAGCTTATTTCCAGAATGACTTAGCAAATATCCTCGGCGACAACAAGGTGTTTTACTTTCCATCGTCGTATAAGCGTATGACGGCACAGGTGCAGCCGCACGAAGGAAACATCATCCTCCGTACACGGGTGCTCGAAACGCTGCTAAACCCTTCCCGTGAAGGTATCATTATAGTGACCCATGCGCACGCTTTAGCCGAAAAAGTGGTGAGTGGCGATAACCTGCAACGCAACACGCTGCAACTATGCAAGGGCGAAAATATATCTATCGATTTTATTCGCGATGTGCTGCACGAGTATGGTTTTACAATGACTGATTTTGTGTACGAACCCGGCCAGTTTTCTATCCGTGGAAGCATTGTTGATATTTTTTCGTATTCGCACAATATGCCATACCGCGTCGACTTTTTTGGCGACGAGGTGGAGTCCATCCGTTCGTTCGATATCGATACGCAGTTGTCTGATTCGCAAATTGATATTATTCATATCATTCCCAATCTGGGCGCGGAAAAGCACCGTAGCGGCAGATCGTGTTTCCTCAAACAATTTGACGATTCGACGGTGGTGTGGAGCGATAGCCTGGCATTGACACTAAGCGAGATAACCCGTATTAATATTAACCCGCCGGTTAATGTGCTGGCTGGTGATGAGTATGTTCCATTCCGTGCAGACGAAACGTTTGTGGATGAAAAAGAGGTTTTGTCACTGCTGAAACGGTTCAGCAATATTGAATTCGGGACAAACTATTATTTTGAAACAGGCTCGGAACTGAAATTTAGTACGGCGCCGCAGCCTGTGTTTAACAAGAACTTCGAACTGTTGGCGCAGGATATTGCTTCGCACACCGAGCGCGGCTATACCGTGGCATTGATGAGCGAAAATAAAAAGCAGTTCGACCGTTTGCGTAATATTTTCAGTGGTATTACACCCAAGGCTGAGTTTGTTGCTGTGCCCAACATTGTGCACGAAGGGTTTATCGACCATGACTTGAAGCTCTGCCTGTATACCGATCATCAGATTTTCGATCGTTATCACAAATATCGCACGGCTTATGGCTTGGAACCATCGAAGAGTCTCACCCTGAAGGAACTCCAAGGGTTGCATCCCGGCGATTATATTGTGCATATCGATCATGGCGTGGGTATTTTCGGTGGGCTGGAAAAAATGGAAGTCAACGGCAAGGCACAGGAATGTATCCGGCTGGTGTATCGCGACAACGATGTGCTGTACGTGAACATCCACAACTTGCATAAGATTTCGAAATTCCGCGGAAAGGACAGCGAGCAGCCAAGACTCTATAAGTTGGGAACGGCCGCATGGCAGAACCTGAAACAGAGTACCAAGAAGAAAGTAAAGGATATTGCCCGCGACCTGATCCTGCTGTACGCCCAACGCCGTATCCACAAAGGATTCGCCTTTTCGTCCGATACTTACATGCAGGAGGAACTGGAAGCTTCATTTATTTATGAGGATACACCTGACCAGTTGAAAGCCACCAACGCTGTGAAAAGCGGCATGGAAAGCGGTTTGCCGATGGATCATCTGGTATGTGGCGATGTCGGTTTCGGGAAGACGGAAATTGCCATACGCGCTGCTTTCAAGGCGGTGAGCGACAACAAACAGGTAGCTGTGCTGGTGCCAACTACCATCCTGGCATTGCAGCACGAACAGACTTTTAAGGAACGACTCGAGAAGTTCCCGTGTACCATCGATTCCATCAGCCGCTTAAGACCGGCCAAGCAACAACGCGAAACCCTCAACAAACTGGCCGACGGTAAAGTGGATATCATCATCGGGACACACAAGTTGTTGGGTAAGGATGTGAAATTCAAAGATCTAGGATTGCTGATCATTGACGAAGAACAGAAATTTGGTGTAGCAGCCAAGGAAAAGCTCAAAGCCCTGCGTGTGAATGTGGATACGTTGACGCTGACGGCTACCCCGATACCTCGTACGCTGCAATTTTCACTGATGGGTGTCCGCGAAATGTCGATCATTGCCACACCACCGCCAAACCGACATCCGATACAGACAGAACTGAACACTTTCGACAAGGATGTAATCCGGGAAGCTATAGAATACGAAGTATCGCGCGGCGGACAGGTTTTCTTTATCCATAACCGCGTGCAGTCGCTCCGTGAAATGGAATCGCTGATACGCAGCTTATGTCCCGGCGTGTCGACTGTAGCGGCGCATGGCCAGATGGACGGCGAAGAACTGGAAAAGATCATGCTCGATTTCATCAACGGCGACTATAATGTGCTGGTATCAACGTCGATCATCGAATCGGGGCTCGACATTCCCAATGCCAACACCATTATTATCAATAATGCGCACATGTTCGGGTTGAGCGATCTGCACCAATTGCGCGGTCGTGTGGGGCGTTCGAACAAGAAAGCATTTTGTTACCTGCTCACACCGCCTGTTACTGACCTCACACCCGAAGCCCGGCGTCGTTTACGGGCTATCGAGGAGTTTTCGGAGCTTGGCAGTGGGTTCAATATCGCTATGCAAGACCTTGATATCCGCGGTGCTGGTAACCTGATGGGCGCCGAACAAAGTGGTTTCATCGCCGAAATTGGTTTCGAGACTTACCATCGCATCCTCAACGAAGCAATGATGGAATTGAAGGAAGAAGACGGGTTTAAGGAAATTTTCCGGGAACGCGAACGGGAGTTACAGCAGAAATCGGTAGAGCCCGAAACGCCTGTGTTTGTTACCGAATGCCAGATTGATACCGACCTCGAATTATTGTTCCCCGAGTCGTACATCGAAAATGTATCCGAACGCATCCGGCTGTACCGCGCTTTAGATAATATCGATACTGAGGTGAAACTGGTGGATTTTGAACAGGAACTTGTCGATCGTTTCGGGCCGATACCTATACCAAGCCGTGAGCTGATCAATGTGATTCGTCTGCGTTGGATGGCTGCCCGCCTCGGTTTCGAAAAAATTACCCTCCGCAACGAACGTTTACTGGTGTATTTCGTCAGTGATCAGAAATCGCCTTATTACGAATCGGCTACGTTCCGAAGGATATTACAGCACGTACAGCATAACCCGCGCCTCTTCAAAATGAAAGAAGCCAAGGACAAGCTGGCAATGAGTGTCAGTCCGGTAAAAAACATCGGGCAATGTATGGAGGTATTTGAAAAGTTTGAAGCTTAAAGTTTCAGATTCGAACCAAATCTTCCAACTTTATTTTTCCTTCGTAAATAGCTTTTCCGGTAATGACGGCAGGAACGCCTGCTTCCTGTAATGCGACAATGTCCTCCATACAACTTACGCCGCCGCTGGCAACCAGGTACAAGCCTGGGAACTGATCCAACAAGTTGCGATACAGGTCGATGGCGGGACCTTGCATCATACCGTCGCGGCTGATGTCGGTACAGATGACTTGTGTAATGCCTTTTGCACGGTAATCGTCAATGAATGTGGTCAGTTCGAGCGAAGCCGTTTCTGTCCATCCGCTCACGGCAATCATCCCGTTTTTGGCATCGGCGCCGAGAATGATTTTGTCTGCACCATAATCGGCAATCCATTGCATAAACGTTTCTGGATTTTTCACGGCAATGCTACCGCCTGTAATCATGGCAGCGCCATTTTCGAAGGCAATACGCAGGTCGGCATCGGTCTTGAGGCCACCACCGAAATCGATTACCAGTGAAGTGTTGGTGGCAATGCGGTGCAATACTTTGTGGTTAACGATATGTTGGGCCTTTGCCCCGTCCAGATCGACCAGATGTAGCCGACGAATACCTGCCGCTTCAAAACTTTTGGCTACTTCCAGCGGATCTTCATTATAAATAGTTTTCTGTGCATAGTCGCCTTGTGTGAGACGGACACATTTTCCGTCGATCAAGTCAATGGCGGGAATGATTTCGATCATGAAACTAATTGATAATTAATATAAAATAGTGAGTGACAGGTTGATAGGAATTGTGTTTTTCTTTAATTATTTTTTACCGGTAAACTGAAGTAAAAGGTTGACCCCTCTTTCAATTTGGATGTAAACCAGATGGAACCTCCATTGGTTTTGACAAAATCGGCACATAGCACCAACCCTAGTCCGGTGCCGCTTTCGTTATTAGTACCGCGTTTGCTTTTTGTTTCCGAGAGATTAAACAGATTGTCCTGTACTTCCTGTGTCATACCCATACCGTTGTCTTTTACGGATATAATCAACATGCCATTTGACCGTTCGGAATTGAGTACTACCTCTCCTCCGGCGAAGGTATATTTAATAGCATTCATCGTCAGATTCCGGATCACTACAGCAAACATATCTTTATCAGCATAAATCTGTTGGTTTTTGATCAGATTATGCATGTGTATTTGCTTTTCCATGGCTATTCCCTGCAAGGCATCCGTCACTGTATGGCTTTCGGCCTGTACATCGAAATACACAGGAAGCGAAACAATGCCTTGCATCTGGCTTTTCGACCAGCAGAGCAGGTTGTCGAGCAGGCCGTATGTGTCATCCACCCTGTTCGAAATGCCTTTAAACAGTTCGGTTTGTGTCTCAGCGTCTATATTGTTGTCATTCACTAATTTCAACATGGACATCAATGCGCCGACAGGGCCCCGAAGATCATGTGCTACCACCGAAAACAATTTGTCTTTGACTTCGTGTAGCTTCTTCAATTCTGTGTTTTTCTTGATACTCCGTTGGTAAAACCATGTCAACAGGATGGCTAATATCAGTATCAATATCAATGTTCCTACCAATAAATAGATTAGTTTGCCCTGCTTCATTTGTGCTTGTTGCAGCATCTGGTTTTCCTTGTCCTTTTGTTCTATTTCATACCAGTTTTTCATCCGTCCCACCTCATTGGTATTTCTGTCTTTGGCCAGACTGTCGGCAAGATGGTTGTACGCCTTGAAATTGGCTAATGCGCCCCAGCAATTGCCTTTGATGGAATCGATCACAGAACGATTGTAGAACAAACTCATCCTGGTGGTTTCGTATATGGTAGGTGAGTTCATGACTTTTTTCATATAGAATTCTGCCGAATCCACTTGGTGCATCATGGTATAGGTGTCGGCAAGGCTGGCGTATGCTTCCATCATGTACCCTGGTTCTTCGTTGGCTTCGAAAAATTTGCTTGCGCGATGCAGGTACGGCAACCCCTCGCGGTAACGTTTTATACTTACGTAGGCTTCTCCGCAATATAAGGACATGACATAAGTATGAACATTATTTAACGGGAGGGCTTTCTGGTAGAGTTCCAGGTAATAATCCAATTCTTCCTGCCCCGGATGATTTTGGAAGCGTATGGACCCCAAGGTATATCGCGCATCTATTTCAAACGACAGGTCGCCTTGCCTGATTGCAATGTCCAGCAACTTATTGGCATAGTGTGCAGCATTTTCTTCGTCGTGGATAAGAACATACAAGTGCTTCAAGTTGTAGTAAATCTCTTTTACATCATACCATTCACCATATTCATCAAGTAGTTTTTCTGCTTTTTTGTAATTGACGTAAGCCGGATAAGGCATATCCATCATGTAATAATAAATGCCCAATGCATTGTATGCTGACGCTTCTTTTAGTTTGGAACCGTTCTTTTTTGCTAGTTCGAGTGAATTTTCTGCATATTCTTTACATTTCTGCGGATTAATGTCCCGATATTCGTAGGATAAATCATTCAACAGGTCTGCTTTTTCCAGATCATTGTCTTTGCAGGACACCAATATCCGTTCTAAACTGTCGATCCGCGAAGTCTGGGCCATAAGGGCTAAATACGGAAGCCAACACAAGAAACACAGGATTGTTTTTCGCAGGTACATCATCTATGGATTAATAGAATCGTTGCAAAGATATTCAAGATTTTAAATATTGGTGGTCTGAATTAGAAAATTGTAGACAACCAATAGGTGCAACGTCCAAACCATTCATCGAAAGGCGGCGCCTGGGGATAGCCATGTTGTCCGTTGGCATAGATATGCAATTCCACAGGAACATTGTTTTTGGTTAGCGCTTCGTAGAATTCCAGACTGTTGGCCACTTTCACTACCGCGTCGTTGTTGCCATGAGTAAGGAAAGTGGGAGGTGTGGTTTTATCTACATGCAGTTCATTGGAATACAAGTCGATCTTTTCCTGCGACAGAGATTCTCCCAACAGGTTGGCGCGTGACCCGGAGTGCCCGAAAGCATCGCGGAAACTGATAACAGGATATATCAAAATCATGAAATCGGGACGGACGCTGATTCCTTCCGTGTTTCCGATGGCAGGCTTGTTGTAATGTGTGCCTGCTGTGGCTGCCAAGTGTCCCCCTGCAGAAAAACCCATGATACCTATTTTTCCCGGATCGACTTTCCATTCCTTAGCCCGTTGTCTCACTATTTTAATAGCTGTTTGTGCGTCCTGTAAAGGCCACGATGACTGGTCAATATTTTTACCTTTATCCGGAAGACGATATTTCAGGACAAATACAGCTATTCCCAATTTATTGAACTCACGTGCAATACGGTGTCCTTCACGTTCGATCACCAACGATCCGTATCCGCCACCCGGGCACACAATCACCGCTTTCCCGTTAGCTATTTCAGGCGATGGCAGCCATACAGTGATACTTGGACTGGAAACGCTCCGCAATACATCTTCTTTGGCAGTCGGTGTAGTGAGGTTGGGATAAAGGAATACTTCCTGCTGGGCAAAGCACATGATGCTGAACGCAAGAAAAATTACAAAGGTAAGAAACTGTTTTTTCATGGTGTGCCGTTTTACTTTATTACTTGATACAAACATACAAATATAATCGCAAAACTGCTTCATATTATTTCAATTTTTGTCATCAGCCGGATACACCACTCCCAATTGCCGCCTGATCTCGTCCATGATTTCCATCGTGATGAGCGAATTCTCCCAACTATTAATAGCTGATTCCATCTTACCCGACTGCACCGTATCGATGAATTCTTTCACTTCATAATAATATTCATTATGTTCGGCAGGATAGGAGAGGAGTTCCTTTCGTCCGTCGCGATGGAGTAGGTTCACTTCGCTGATGATATTGATACGGTCGAATACGATGTTACCGTCTTCGCCTTGTATTTCGGTAGGAAGCAATGAATTGGCAATTTTGGAATATAGCACGGCTGCATCCATGGTAGGGTATGAGAATACAACACTTCCTTCGCCGTCGACCCCCGATGAAAGTTTGAATCCTGCAGCCTTGATCGTTGCCGGGCGACCAAATAGCACCACCATCGGGTAGATAGTATACACGCCGATATCGGGCAGCGCCCCATTGGATAGTTCCGGTCGGAAAGCATTAAGTACCACGCCTTCGCGGAATTTATCGTAACGCGATGAATACTGGCAGTAGCAGGAAAAGTACCGGCGAACGGCGCCAATTCTACCTACTGTTTCCCGTGCCGCCAGGAAATTGGGCGTGAGTGTTGGTTTCATGGCTTCCATCAATGTAACTTTGTTTCTGCGGGCGGTAGCAATCATCTCACGGGCTTCACGTGCATTGGAAGCAAAGGCTTTTTCGCAAAGCACATGTTTGCCATGCTTCATGCAAAGGATACTTTGTTCGGCATGCAGCATATTAGGCGAAGCAACATATACAGCGTCGATGAGGGAACTGGAAACCATCGCTTCCAACGAAGTAAATGTGTGGGGAATACCATGCTTAGCAGCAAAAGTATCGGCGGTTTCCTGCTTGCGTGAATACACGGCGGCAAGTTCAAAACGCTCGTCATGCCGTCCTCCGGCGATCACCCAATCGGTAATAAAATTGGTGCCGACTACACCAAAACGTAAACGATCCATTCTTAAAAAGTTACGGGTTACAAGTTACAAGTTACGGGTATGTGATTCACTTGTCACTCGTAACCTGTCACTTGTCACTTTATTTATCAACAAAAGTATGATTTTTATGGAAAGAAATTGATAAAAATGTAATTTTGTCCGGTTTAAGAACCGACAAAGAACTTCTCAATCATTTAAATATTGTATGGAATTATTATCAAAAAGATTAGCCAGCCTTTCGGAATCGCAGACCATGGCTATGAATCAGAAGAGTCAGGATTTGCAGGCACAGGGTGTCGATGTGGTAAACCTCAGCGTGGGTGAACCCGATTTTTTTACGCCCGATCATGTTAAAGAAGCAGCCAAGGAAGCTGTGGATAAAAATTTTTCGTTCTATTCGCCCGGCGACGGTTACATGGACCTTCGCAAAGCCATAGCCGTCAAATTCAAAAACGAAAACAACCTCGATTATACACCTCAACAAATCATTGTATCGAACGGCGCCAAACACTCGTTGGCCAATACGGTCATGTCGGTGGTGGACGACGATGATGAAGTGATTGTTCCTGCACCTTATTGGGTAACCTACGTGGAGTTGGTGAAATTAGCCGGTGGTACCAATGTAGTGATACAAACCACGATAGAAAATGATTACAAGGTCACCCCTGCTCAATTGGAGGCGGCTATCACCCACAAGACAAAGGCGTTCCTGCTCTGTTCCCCGTCGAATCCTACGGGCAGCGTCTATTCTAAGGAAGAACTGAAAGCCATTGCCGATATCATTGCCAAACATCCGCATATCATCATTATCGCCGACGAAATTTATGAACACATCAACTTCGTGGGCGAGCACGAAAGTATTGCGCAGTTTGAAAATGTGCGGGATCGTACGGTGGTGATCAACGGAGTATCGAAAGGCTATGCCATGACCGGTTACCGCATTGGTTATATCGGTGCGCCGCTATGGATCGCCAAGGCTTGTTCGAAGCTGCAAAGCCAGTTTACTTCCGGTCCATCGTCTATCGCACAACGTGCTGCATTGAAAGCATTAACTTCCGACAATTCATTTACCGTGGAGATGAACAAGGTGTTCAAACGCCGTCGTGATCTCGTATTACAGGGACTGTCGGAAATCCCCGGATTGAAATACAACGTTCCGCAGGGTGCTTTCTACGTATTTCCCGATGTGAGCGCGTATTTTGGTAAAAGCGACGGCGAAACCGTGATTAACAACTGTACCGACGTGTGTCTTTACCTGCTGGGCAAAGCTTATGTGGCAACTGTTCCCGGTGATGCTTTCGGTGAACCGAAGTGCATACGCCTCTCATACGCTACCGCCGATGAAAAGTTGGCCAAAGCGATGAAGCAAATGAAGGAAGCTTTCTCAAAGTTGAAGTAATCCACAAACTTAGCGAAGTGCTCTCACGAGCAATAGTGAGTAACCGATTTCACCGAAAGGTAATTGTACGAACCCCGAAAGGCTCGCCGAAAGTAATTTTCACGAATAAGACCTGTTAGGTTTCCTGCCCGTCCGGTTAGATGGGTAAACCTGACAGGATTTTTAGACCAGATGTTTTTGAAATAGAAATAATAAGGTATTATTTTTGTGCGTATTTTATACAAATATCATAGGTTATGACAGTGTTAGAAAGAAAAGTCAGGTTTGTGAAGGCGATATTGAATGATACGGATGAAGAGCGTTTTGTAGAATTGGAAAGGACTTATCAACGCCTTATGAAACGTGAACCATGTGTATATACGATTGAAGAACTGAATCAAAGGGCTAAAAGGGTTGAACAGGATTATATGTTGGGTAAGAGTGCTTCGCAAGAAGAAATGAGAAAAAGGCATGCTATATAGGATTGTTTGGTCGCCTGACGCACAAAATGATATAGAAGATGTATAATTATTATGTCGGTAAAAGCGTTGAAGCGGCTATTAACCTGTATCTCGGTATACTTGACGAAGTTGAACTTAACCCACAATCCGTATATTGCCGCTATAGAGCCTTTAATGAGTGGACAAGTAAAAACATACCGATCTTTTGTTGTGTCAAAGGGTAGGTGTTAAGATTATATTTTTTGTTGATGAAAACAATGTGTACATAACTCATGTTTGGAGTTGCAGGAGAGATCCTGAGAAACTAAAGCCCAGAATATAGAATGAACGACCGTTATATGCAGCGTGGTGTCTCGGCTGCGAAAGAAGACGTACACCAAGCCATTAAGAATATTGATAAGGGGTTATACCCGAAAGCTTTTTGTAAAGTATTACCCGATATTTTAGGTAGCGATCCGGAATATTGTAACATCATGCACGCCGACGGGGCTGGTACCAAATCGTCGCTGGCGTATATGTACTGGCGTGAAACGGGTGACCTATCCGTATGGCGCGGTATAGCACAGGATGCGTTGGTGATGAATACTGACGACCTGTTGTGTGTAGGGGCCGTCGACAAGATATTGGTTTCATCCACCATTGGACGCAACAAGATGTTGATTCCCGGCGATGTGATTGCTGCTGTGATCAACGGCACCGAGGAACTGATCGAACGCATGCGTGGTTTCGGCATCGAGATATACCTGTCGGGTGGCGAAACAGCCGACGTGGGCGACCTCGTGCGTACGATCATCGTCGACTCTACGGTAACCTGCCGCATGCGGCGTAGCGAAGTAATAACCAACGAACAGATACAGGCCGGCGATGTGATCGTGGGCTTGTCATCATCGGGGCAGGCAACTTACGAAGAAGCCTACAACGGCGGTATGGGGAGCAACGGGTTGACTTCGGCGCGGCATGATGTGTTTGCAAAATACCTGGCGGCAAAATATCCCGAAAGTTATGACCATGCAGTGGATAGTGGCTTGGTATACGCAGGTAGCTACCGCCTCACCGATGCAATCGACGAATTGGGTATTGATGCGGGTAAGTTGGTATTGTCGCCTACGCGGACGTATGCACCGGTGATACGCCGGATATTGAACGAGATGCGTCCTGCTATCCACGGTATGGTGCACTGCTCAGGAGGAGCACAAACCAAGGTGTTACATTTCGTTGATAACCTACACGTCATCAAGGATAATCTGTTCGAAACACCGCCGTTGTTCCGTATCATACAGGAACAGTCGGGAACGTCGTGGCGTGAGATGTATCAGGTTTTCAACATGGGACATCGTATGGAAATCTACCTTGCCGAAGCAGATGCATCGCGTGTGGTTGAAATAGCCGGGGAATTTGGTATTGAAGCGAAGGTCATTGGCCGTTGCGAAGCTGCCGAAGGGAAAAAGCTGACTATTTTGAGTGACTACGGTGTGTTTGAGTATTAGCCGGAAATGATGAAATATTGATTAAAAGCATAACTTTGTGTTTTAGTAGGAAATAAAATCCAATGGAAGAAAAAGTAATCAATAAAGTAACAAGTGATAAAATAAGCTTTCTCAGTTTTATTGTTCCTGCGTTTGCCGAAGCATATAAAATGCCTATCCCTGTTGCTTTTAAATATTTGAAAAAGTACGGCGGTTGGGATTTTATAAATAAACACTGGTGGGCTTTACATACCGATAACGATATTTGGGCGATTCATAGCATTTATGAAATTTGTTATAAAAACGGGGGAATGCGCTAGTGAAAGTTTATCACGGGGCGGTTACATTAAGGTTGATAAAATAGATTTATCAAGGTGTAAGCCGAATAAGGATTTTGGCAAAGGCTTTTATGTGACAAAGTTTCGTAATCATGCAGAAGACTGGGCAAAAGTCATTGGCGAGAAATATGGGACAGGTGGTGTTGTAAGCGAATTTGAATTTTCCGAAAACGATTTCACAAAATTTATTTGCAAAATTAAGCGTTTTGATACGTATAATGAAGAATGGCTTGATTTTGTGGTGGAAAACAGAAATAAAAACAGTGAAGTGACTACCCACGATTATGATATTGTAATGGGGCTTGTTGCAGACGATAAAGTTCAAAATACTTTACGACTTTATTTGAAAGGGAAAATTTCAAAAGAAAAGTTTCTAAAAATGCTTACATACCACGAAGAAACGCACCAAATTTGTTTTTGTACCTTAAATTCATTGCAAACTATTGACAGGGTTGACGATACGCCGACTTATGACATTGTAATGATTTCTGAACCGGTTATTGAAAAATTGATAGTAGATTTTAATTAAACTTAAAAATCCACCTCCTCTGGGGGTGGTTATGTTCTTTAGGCTTTGCCTTTAATATTTTAGAAATCGCGGTGGCGTAGCCATAAATTCGGCGAAATGCCACCTCCTTTGGTGGTGGATAGTCGAATTTAAGCGATTTCTTTACTTTTGACGAAGAAAAAGCGACAAGCTTACTTTTTGATTCAAATACCTATAATAAATTGTCAGACATAGAAACCAAGCTTTACGAAAAAGATTGGGCTGAAATATATAAATTATTAATAACCGAATTAAAATTGTAATTTTCCATAAAAAATCTTCTGGATAGTTACTTGAAATAGAGTAATTATTACCCTTATCCTGTCCCTCCGTCTCTAAAAGTGCGCTTTCGTATCGAATTTTGATACATTTGTGAAAAAAGAAGACGGCTCCATTTGCCATGAAAAGCAAAATATTCAAAAAAATATCCTGCATTGTAGCGTTTGCATTATTGTTTGGTAATGATGTGCTGCCGCAGCAGCGGATTGCTGTGATTGCTGATACGCAGTCGCCTATCCGGATAGAAATGTTGTGGTCGGATGCCGAACGTAATGTGGAAGCTACTGATACCTTGTTTTCCAGACTGTTAAAGGAACATGTTTCGGCGATTTTTATGCTTGGCGATTTGGTAGCTGTTGGTAACTGTGATGAGGACTGGGTTCCGGTGGATTATTTTACGGCGGCATTGCGGCGTAAAGGTATCGGCGTATATGCTATTCCGGGAAACCATGAATATTCATTTCCGGCCGGTGCAGGTAATGCTACTTTTTATAAGCGGTTTCCCCGTGCACGGGAGCCTGTACAATTGAAAATCAATGATTCGGTGGCGATGGTGTTGTTAGATGCCAACTACGGCAAACTTAGCCGCAAACAGAAGGATGTACAAGCCGAACGATACCAACATTGCATGGATTCGCTACAAAATGCTCCAGCGGTGCGGGCTATTATTGTGTGTACGCATCAATCGCCTTATACCAACAGTACTGGTGTCAAACCAAGTAAGGAAGTACAGGAACGTTTGATTCCGGCATATATTGCTAAATCCAAAGCAGTGTTGTTCCTGAGCGGACACTCGCACAACATGGAATGGTTTAGGCAACAAGGAAAGGATTTTCTGGTAGTTGGCGGAGGTGGAGGCCTCAAACAACCGCTACTCAACCCGCAAAAGCAGAGATACAATGATCTGATGAGCGACGACCAGCGGATCAGGTTTTTTTACATCGTCATTGAACGGAAAGGTAATGTTTTATCTGTGAAAGCAAAAGGCATGCAGGCAGATGATTTTGCGAAAAAAACGGAGAAAGAAATATTAAAAATTGAAATATAAGTGTCGTTTAGTTAAGAAAGTACGTCACTAGTGTCCCATTAAAATTAGGATGTTATTAAAAATCAAATAAACTTGGCCAATCTGGTCCAAATCGTTCTTTGTCATTTTGAAATTAAGGTACGCTCTAAAAATAACTTATAATATTTTTGATAATGTCTATTATATATTGATATAAATAGTTATCATTGCAGTCAAAAATGGAGATTATGTTAAGTATTGTTGAATATTTTTGTCCCAATGAGCGCTGCAAGGATTATGGACTTCGAGATCAGGGGAATATAGTCAAAGCCGGGACTTACCTCAAAGGAGGGGAAAGAAAGCAGATGCTCAAATGTAATATTTGTGGCCAGCGGTTTTCCGA